>NZ_JBEOWJ010000057.1:0-45192 GCF_040295965.1 Streptosporangium sp. NPDC002544
CCGGCCCTGGTCCTACCCCTTCTCTGCGCCCCTGCCTCGGGGCCCGGCTGGGCGGCGACCGCGGCCCGCCCCCCACCCCCCGCGGGGGGTGGGGAGCGAGCCGCTTTACGTCCGCCTACAACGCGGACTTCTCCAGGATGTGCACGCCGCAGGCCGACCCGAGCCCGATGACGTGGGCGAGTCCCACCTTGGCGTTCGGGATCTGACGCTCGCCGGCCTCGCCCCGCAGGTGGGTGGCGACCTCCCAGATGTTCGCGATCCCGGTGGCGGAGACCGGGTGCCCCTTCGACTGCAGGCCGCCGGACACGTTGACCGGCGTGCGCCCGTCACGCCACGTCGCGCCGGAGTTGAAGAAGTCGACGGCACCGCCCGGCTCGCAGAGCTGGAGGTTGTCGTAGTGCACCAGCTCGGCGGTCGCGAAGCAGTCGTGCAGCTCCACCAGGTCCAGGTCCTCCGGCCCCACGCCGGCCTGCTCGTACGCCATGGTCGAGGCCTGGCGCGTCAACGTGTTGATGTCGGGGAGCACCTGGCAGGCCTCCTGCCACGGGTCGCTGGTCAGCACCGACGCGCTGATCTTGACGGCCCGGCGCTGCTGCTCCAGCGAGAGCGTGCGGAGCCTGCTCTCGCTGACCACCACGGCGGCCGCCGCCCCGTCACAGTTGGCCGAGCACATCGGCCGGGTGTTGGGGTAGGCGATCATCACGTCGTTCATGATCTCTTCGAGCGTGAACCGCTTCTGATAAGCGGCCTTCGGGTTCAGCGTCGAGTGGGCGTGGTTCTTCTCCGAGATCTTGGCGAAGAGCTCGAAGTCCGCGCCGCCGTACTTGTGCCCGTACTCCATGCCGATCTGCGCGAACACCCCCGGCATCGTCTCGGTGCCCACGAGACCGTCGAGCGGGGCGACCGCCCCGTACCGGCCCTTGGGCTCCCAAGTCTCGCCCTGCTGTGCCCGTCCGCTCCCGGTGAGCAGCCCGAAGCCGGACAGCTTCTCGACACCGACCGCCAGGCCCATGTCCGTCTCGCCGGCCTTGATGGCCATGACCGCCACCCGGAGCGCCGTCGCACCGGTCGCACACGCGTTGGCGACGTTGTAGACCGGGATGCCCGTCTGGCCGATCTGCTTCTGCAGGTTCTGCCCGAAGCCACCCCCCTGCCCCATGAGGTTGCCCGCGCCCAGGACACCGACGTCCTTGATCCCCACACCGGCGTCGGCCAGCGCGCCGATCACGGCCTCGGAACCGAGGTCAAGGACATCCTTGTCCTTGTGCTTACCGAACTTGGTCATGTGAATACCGAGGATCCACACATTCTCCGACACCGCTGTCTCCTCAGCTGACCGGCTCGAAGCCGTATCCGACCGCTTCCACGCCCGAGGCGTCGGTCCCGACCGGGACCGTCGTCAGGCGCACCGCCATCCCGAGAGCGATGTGCTCCGGGTCCGGCGGGGTGTTGATGATGTTTCCCCGCACGCTGGTGCCGTCGCAGTCGACGACAGCGGCGACGAACGGGACCTTGACCCCTTCCGCCGCGAAGCTGACGATCGTGAACGACCTCACGATGCCGGTGCGGGCGATGTCCACCGGCTTGAATTCCTGCAACCCGCAGGCGGCGCACGCGTTGCGGCGGTCGAAGTACCGCGCCTCGCAGTTGGTGCACTCGTTCGCCACGAGATGTGGCTCCTCACCCAGGACCAGATAGTCCACAAGCGGTAGGCGGTTCACGACGTTGCCTCCGAACCTTTGCTATAGATAATTGCACTTTATATTCAACCGATCCGAGCGGGAAGTACCTGGGAGGCGGTCAGGCCGGGCAGCCTTTCCGGCTCAGTCCTGGGTGATCTTCCCGGTGGCCTGCGGCAGAACGGTGAACAGGTCGCCGACGACACCGAAGTCGACGAGCTCGAAGATCGGGGCGTCGGGGTCCTTGTTGACCGCGACGACGGTTTTGGAGGTCTGCATGCCGGCCCGGTGCTGGATGGCACCGGAGATCCCGGCCGCCACATAGAGCTGCGGCGACACCGTCTTGCCCGTCTGGCCGATCTGGAACTGGTGCGGGTACCAGCCGGCGTCCACCGCGGCCCGGGACGCGCCCACGGCCGCGCCGAGGGCGTCGGCGAGCGCCTCGACCGGCTTGAAGTCGCCGCCCGTGCCGCGCCCGCCGGAGACGACGATCGCGGCCTCGGCCAGTTCCGGGCGCTCGCTCTTCCCTCTCGGCTTGGTCTCGACGATCCGCGCCGCCTTCGCGGCCTCGGAGACGTCGGCCTGGACGTCGACGCGCTCGGCCCTACCGGCCGCCGGCCGCGGGGTGGCCGAGTTCGGCTTCACCGTGATGATCGGCGTGCCGCGGGTCACCGTGGCCACCACCGTGTAGGAGCCGGCGAACACCGACTGGACCGTGGTGATCCGGCCTTCCTCGACGGTCAGGTCGACGGCGTCGGTGATCAGGCCGCTGCCGGTCTTGATCGCCAGGCGGGCTGCGATCTCCTTGCCCTCGAAGGACGACGGCAGCAGCACCGCGGCCGGACCGGTCCGCTCGACGAGCCGGGCCAGCACCTCCGCCTTGGGCACCACCAGGTACTCGGTGACATCCTCGGCGGGCACCACGTAGATCTTCTCGGCGCCGTACTCGGCCAGCGCCTCAACGGCCCCCTCCAGGCCGTCGCCGATGAACACCGCCGACGGCTCGCCGATCCTGCGGGCGATCGTCATCAGTTCGTGAGTGGTCTTGCGGACAGTGCCGTCGGCGTGGTCGACGAGCACGAGGACCTCGGTCATGTGAGCTGCTCCTCTCTGGGAAGTCGGGTGAAGAAGGCGGATCAGACGAACTTGCCCGCGCTGAGGAACTCGGCGAGCCTCAGGCCGCCCTCACCCTCGTCGGTCACGACCTCGCCCTTCTCGCGCGGCGGGCGGGCGGTGAACGACTCCACCCTGGTCCGGGCACCGGCCGAGCCGACCTGCCCGGCGTCCACGCCGAGGTCGTCCAGGCCCCATGTCCGCAGGGGCTTCTTCTTCGCCGCCATGATCCCCTTGAACGACGGGTACCTCGGCTCGTTGATCTGGTCGGTCACGCTCACCACAGCCGGCAGCCGGGACTCGATCGTCTCGGTCGAGACGTCACCGTCGCGGCGGATTCGCACCACACCGGAGTCCACGCCCAACTCCGAGGCGAACGTCACCTGCGGCAGCCCGAGCCGCTCGGCCAGCATCGCCGGCACCACGCTCATCCCCCCGTCCGTGGACGCCATCCCGGTCAGCACGAGATCGACCGCCCCTCCCTCGGAGATCCCGCGGATCGCCTCGGCCAGCACCAGTGAGGTCGCCGGCGCGTCCGAACCGCGCAGCGCCGCGTCCAGCACGTGCACCCCGGAGTCCGCCCCCATCTGCAGCGCCTTGCGCACCGCCTCCGCCGCCTCCGCCGGCCCCATGGTCAGCGCGACCACCTCGCCGCCGTCGGAATCCCTGAGCTTGAGCGCCGCCTCGACCGCGTACTCGTCCAGCTCCGACAGCAACCCTCCCCCACCGGTCCGGTCGGTGGTGCTGTCATCCGGCACGAACGTGCGCTCCTCCTGAGCGTCGGGGACGTACTTCACACAGACCACGATCTTCATGGTGCTCCCATCCACATCTCGGAACCTTTCAGCCTTCCCCTGCCTGCCTCCGCCGGGCCGCCCGGCGGAGGTTCGCGTTCACGGCCATCGCGTCCCGCGGCCCGACGTCCCGTCCCGGCGGGCAGAGCTCGTCGATCCGGTCGAGCACCTCCCGCGGAAGGCTGACGTCGGCGGCCCCCAGCGCGTCCTCAAGGTGGTGAGGCAGCCGGGGCCCGATGATCGCGCTCGTCACCGCGGGATGCTCCAGGACGAACGCGTGCGCGAGGTGGTTCAGGCTGACACCCGCGTCCACGGCCAGCGCGCTCAACTGCTCCACCAGGTCGTACTTGCGCTCGATGCTGGGATCGTCCCCGGCGACCCAGGGGATCCGGGCGAACTTGCGTGCCGCCCGCGTCCCCTCATCCGGCGCCTGGTCGCGCCGGTACTTGCCGGCCAGCCAGCCCATGTTGAGTGGGCTCCAGACGAGGACACCGAGACCGTAACGCCGGCAGGTGGGCAGGACCGAGGGTTCGGCCTGCCGCACGAAGGCGTTGTAGGGCAGTTGCTCGGTCATCATCCGGTTCGTCCCGAGCCGCTCCGCGGCCCACCGGTACTCGACGATCGTCTCGGCGGGGAAGTTCGACGAGCCGATCATCCTGACCTTGCCGGACCGGACGAGGTCGTCCAGGGCGAGAAGGGTCTCCTCCGCGTCCACGTCCGAGTCGGGTACGTGCTGCTGGTAGAGGTCCAGGTAGTCCGTGCCGAGGCGGCGCAGGCTTCCTTCGACGGCGCGCACGATCCATCGGCGGGAGGCTCCACGGCCGTTGAGCGTTCCCGCCGGCTGGCCGAACTTCGTGGCGAGGATGACCTCGTCGCGGCGCCCGGCCACCGCGTGGCCGATGATCTCCTCGGACTCGCCGTTCGAGTAGACGTCGGCGGTGTCTATCAGGTTGATTCCGGCGTCGAGGGCCCGGTGCACGATGCGAACGCACTCGTCATGATCCGGGTTGCCGAACTTCCCGAACATCATCCCACCGAGCGACAAGACGCTGACCTTGAGGCCGGTCTTACCAAGAGCCCGATATTTCATACAATTATCTTACTATATGCGCGGATTCGTGGACAGAGGCCGGCACTCATCGGTTGGCCTCACCCGGGGCGCCGCCCCGCACCGGGACGATCTCAGGCCAGTTCCTCGACGAACCGTTCCAGCTGCCGCAGGTTGCGGCACTCGACGACCCGGTCACAGTGGCGGCCGTACTCGCCGATGATCGAGTCGCCGGTGTTCCAGTAGGACTCCGGCTCGGGGTTCAGCCAGAACAGATGCCCCGCACGACGGCGGATCCGATCCAGCGTCCAGCTCTCGGAGACGTGGTAGTTGTTCCGCGCGTCACCGAGGACGATCACCGAACTCCGGGCGGTCAGCTGCTGCCCCCAGCGCTCCCAGAACACCGCCAGGGAGTTGCCGTAGTCCGAGTGACCGTCGACCCAGACGACATCGGCCTCGCTGTTCAGCCGGTGGACCACTTCCAGCAGGTCGTCTGAGGCCTCCAGATGACCGGTCACCTCGTCGATGCCGTCCACGAAGGCGAAGGTCCGCACCTTGGAGAAGTGGGTGCTGATGGCGTACACGAACTGCAGGGTGAAGGCCGCGAACGACGACACCGAGCCGGAGATGTCGGCGATGACGACGATCTCCGGCTTGGAGGGGCGGGCACGCCGGTACCTGGCATCCAGCGGGACCCCGCCCGAGGACAGGGAGCGGCGGACCGTGGCGCGGAAGTCGAGCGGCCCCGAACGCCGGTGAAGGCGCCGGCGCGCCAGGCGCAGCGCGAGCTTCCTGGTCAACGGGACCATCACGTGCCGCATGGACCGCAGCTGCTCCGCCGAGGCGTGGATGAAGTCGACATCTTCGGGAAGCGGGGTGCGGAGGGTCTTGGCCACCGCCTCCGCGCCTCGGTCGGCGACGAGCCTCCGGCGGATCTCGGCCTCCACCTCCTGACGGAGCAGGACCGCACGGTGCTCGTACTCCTGGCGCATCAGGTGCGCCTCCAGCGCGTTCACCGGGGCGCCGTCCCCCGCCGTCGTCTCCCCGGCGAGGCGGGCGAGCACGGCGTCGAGGTCGAACGGCTTCAGCGTGCGGAACTGGTAGTAGCCGACTCCCGCGGGCCGGCCGGGTTGCATTCCCGCGTGACGGGTGACGGCCTCGGCGGCGAACAACCTGGTCGTCGCGGTGTCACCGGACCGCAGGACCCGGTAGAGCATCTCCGCGAGTTCCTCGGCGGTGAGCGACTCCATCGCCCCGCCCCCCGAACCACCCGTGACCACACCCTCCGGCCCCCGACCGGCCGTCTCCCCGTGCTGTCCCGGCGCGGACCGCCGGAGCGAGAAGTACACCTCGAACACCGTGTCGAACGCCTCGGTGTGGGCGGCGTTCTTCACGAGGGTGCTCGCGAGCGCGCTCCGCAGCGCCGCCCGGTCCTCCAGCGGGACGTGCCACAGCGCCTCGGTGGCGTCGATCGTCTCGGTGAGCGAGACGGGCAGGCCCGCCGCGCGCAGTTCGCCGAAGAAACCGGCGAGCAGGTCGAACATACTCGGGTTCAAGGCTGATCTCCCGCCAGGTTAAGGTCTGCGACATGGAACGTTCCCCGGTGCTTCTGCTGCACGGTTTCGCATCCTCGTCCGAACACGGCTGGAGCCGCGCCGGTTGGCTGGACATCCTGGCCGACGAGGGACGGCAGGTGATTCCGGTGGACCTGCCGGGTCACGGCACCGCCCCTCGCCCACACGATCCGGCCGAGTACGCGAACGTCGACGAGTCGGTCCTCGACGCCATCACGGACCACCCGGTCGTCGACGCCGTCGGGTTCTCCGCCGGCGCCCACATCCTGCTCGGTCTCGCCTCGCGGCACCCGGACCGGTTCCGCCGGCTGGTGCTGATCGGTATCGGCGGTGACGTGCTCGACCGGCAGGTGGACGTCGAGCCGCTCGCCCGGGCACTGACCGGGGCTCCCGACCCCGAGGACGTCGTCGCGACCCTGTTCCGCCGCCTCGCCGACACGGCCGGCAACGACCCGCTCGCGCTCGCCGCCTTCCTGCGCCGCCCCTCCCGGCGTCCGGAGGCAGCGGACCTCGCCAAGGTGACGTGCCCGGTGCTGGTGGTGATCGGTGAGCGTGACCCGGCCGGTCCGGCCGACCCGCTGGTGGCGGCGCTGCCGGACGCCCGGCTGCGCGTTCTTCCCGGGGTCGACCACTTCGCCGCGCCGTCCGACATGCGCTGCGTCCAGGCCGCGGTGGAGTTCGTCGAGGCCTGAGCGTCTCCCCTGGTCTCCGTCGGACACGGCCTAGCCCCGAAGGGCTTCCGCGAGCCGCTCGCCGGCCTTGTCGATGTCGCTCTTGTATTTCAGCAGGACGTACAGGGTCTCGCGGACCTCATCCTCCCCGATCGTCTCGACGCCGTGCAGCAGCAGCGTCCGCGCCCAGTCCAGGGTCTCCGAGACGGAGGGATGTTTCTTCAGGTCCAGGGTGCGCAGCGACCGCACCACCCGAGACACCTGGTCGGCGAGATGGACGTCGATACCGGGAACGCGGCGCAGGATGATCTCCCGCTCCCGTTCCATGGTGGGGTAGTCGATGTGCAGGTACAGACACCGCCGCTTGAGTGCCTCCGACAGGTCACGCGTGTTGTTGGAGGTGAGGAAGACCATCGGCACCTGGGAGGCCGTGACGGTGCCCAACTCGGGGATGGAGAGCTGGTAGTCCGACAGCACCTCGAGCAGGAGCGCCTCGGTCTCGACCTCGACCCGGTCGACCTCGTCGATGAGGAGCACCACCGGGTCCGGCGCCGAGATCGCCTCCAGCAGCGGCCGGGTCAGCAGGAACTCCTCCCGAAAGATGTCATCCTCCATTCGCTGCCAGGTCGTGGTGTTCTCGATGGCCGACTGCGCCTGGATCCGGAGAAGCTGTTTCTTGTAGTTCCACTCGTACAGCGCCTTGGACTCGTCCAGCCCCTCGTAGCACTGCAGCCGGATGATCCGGGCGGAGGTCATCCGGGCGACGGACTTCGCCAGCTCCGTCTTGCCGGTACCCGCGGGCCCCTCCACCAGGATGGGCTTTTTGAGTCTGTCGGCCAGGTGGACGACATTGGAGATCATCGCGTCGGCCAGGTAGTCGACGCCCGACAGCCGCGTGCGCACGTCGTCCATCGACGCGAAGCGCGGCACCGCCTCTTCCCCGGGCACCGGCTGCATCATGTCCATTCTCCGGTCCAGATCTCTCAGACCGCCAGCTTCTGGAGCAGGACCTCGCGGTGGTGCCCCGGCGTCCCGAACAGCAGCTGGGAGCTCTTCGCCCGGCGGAAGTACAGGTGCGCGGGGTGCTCCCAGGTGTATCCGATCCCGCCGTGCACCTGGATGTTGGAGGACGCCGCATCGAAGTAGGCCTCCGAGCAGAACGCCTTCGCGAGGGCGGCCGCGGCCGAGGTCTCCGCCGGTTCGTGGTCGACCGTCCACAGCGCTTGGTACATCGCCGCCTTGGCCCTCTCCACGTCGATCAGCATGTCGGCGCAGCGGTGCTTGATCGCCTGGAAGGAGCCGATCTGCCGGCCGAACTGCACGCGGGTGGCCGCGTACCCGACCGCCATCTCCAGCACCTTCTGCGCACCCCCGACCTGCTCGGCCGCCAGAGCGACGAGGGCGCGGTCGAGTACCTCGGCGACGACGCGCCAGCCGTCTCGGGTCTCCCCCACCAGGGTGGCCGGGGTGGACGCGAACGTGAGCCGCGCCTGCCTGCGGGTCTGGTCAAGGGTCTCAAGCGGCGTACTGGTCAGACCGGCGGCACCGGCGTCCACGGCGAACAGCCCGACACCGTCCTCGGCTCTGGCGACGACGAGAACCAGCTCTGCGGTGGCACCGTCCAGGACGAAGTCCTTCACGCCGTCCAGTACCCAGGTATCCCCGGAGCGCGTCGCCCGTGTTTCGATCGCCTGCTCCGACCAGACGTCCCGGGCCTCCGCCACCGCGAGCGTGGCCCGCAGCCGTCCCGCGGCGATCGAGGGGAGGTACGCCTTCTGCGCGTCCCCGTCGCCGGACAGCAGCAGGGCGTTGACTCCCAGCACCACCGTGGAGAAGAACGGCGCGGGCAGCAGCGCCCGTCCCATCTCCTCCAGGACGATGCCGAGTTCGACGTATCCGGCGCCCGCGCCGTCCAGTTCCTCGGGCACGATGAGGCCCGGCAGGCCCAGCATCTGGGACATCTGCTCCCACACACCGGGGTCGAAGCCGTCGGCGGTCTCGGCGAGCCTGCGCACCTCCGACTCCGGCGACCTGTCTTCAAGGAAGGCCCGCACCGAACCGCGCAGCGCTTCGTGCTCCTCCGTGAACACCAGGGTCATGGGTCCGTCCTCTCCATCCATATCAGCCGTCTCCGCACGGATCGGCGGCTTAGGCTGACCATCTGTGATAATAGCTAGATTATCTTACTAATAAAACGACGAACAGGTGCGATGGCGAGGTACACCGCGTCTTCCGCTAGTCCAGCCGCCGCGGGCCCTCGTCCAGCTCAGTGGGTGGCGTGAGGCTGCCCCGGACCGTCAGCACCTCGACGCGGTCGCCGGCGCAGACCGCGGTGAGCCGCAGTTCGGAGAACTGCGGCAGATCCGTTCCGATCCGTGCCAGCCGCATCAGCAGATTCTCGACGGCCACCACGTCGACCGGCGGGCGTCCGCCGTAACCGAACAGGACGGGCGCGGCCCGCACCTCACGGACCATTCGTGCCGCGTCCGCGTCCGTCATCGGCAGCGCCCGCCACGAGCGGTCCTCCAGGAGGTCCGTCACGATCCCACCGATCCCGAAGGACAGCGCCCTGCCGAAGACCGCGTCGTCCGACAGCCCGACGGTGACCGCCACCCCCTCCGGAACGGATCCCGTCGAGGCCGCCGGGATGCCGTAAGCGTCCAGCAGGGACAGCAGGGATTCGGCGGCCGGCTCCGTGCCATCCGCGGACTCGATGCCGCTCATCACGGCCGCGGCCCTGCGCCTGTCGATCCCGCCGAGAACAGGCACACCGCCGACCGGCAGGTCACGCCAGCGGGCATAGCGCACCGCGTGGGCGAGGGCACGCACCGCCTCCTCCGGCGAGGAGTACGACGGGACGCCTCCCTCGAAGACTCCCGGTGACGTCACCAGGACGGGTTTCCGGCTTCCTGCGGCAAGCCGCTCGATCACCCGGCCGGAGGCCTCCGGCCCCTTCAGCGGAGGCACGAAGGCGGTGACCACGGCGTCGACCTCCGGATCGGCCAGCGCACGCGTCAGGGCCTCCGCGAGGTCGTCCACACTCGCGACGGCCCCCAGATCGACCGGCTGCCCTCCCGCGACCTCCAGGTCGTGCACCGCGCAGGCGGCGGCGGCGATACCGCCCAGCGACATCATGTTGCCGATGATGGCGACCCGGTTGCCCTCGGGCAGAGCCGTACGGCTCAGCAGCGTGGCCACGTCGAGCAGCTCCCCCAGCGTGTCGACCCGGATCACCCCGGCCTGCCGGAACATGGCCTCGGAACGGGTGCGGTCCCGCGGCGCCACCGCCTGGACGGCGACCACCGGCTTGCGCCTGGACACCGCCCGGGCCAGCCGGGCGAACTTGCGAGGGTTACCGAAGGTTTCGAGGTACAGCAGGACGACGTCGGTCGAGGGGTCGTCGAGCCAGTACTGGAGCAGGTCGTTTCCCGAGACGTCCGCCCGGTTGCCCGCGGACACCAGCACGGAGACGCCGACTCCCCGGGCGACCGCCCTGGCGAGCACGTCGGCGCTCAGCGCCCCGCTCTGCGCGAAGAAACCCACCCGCCCGCGCCTTGGCAGTCGTGGCACCAGCGTGCCGTTGAGCGAGACCGCGGGGTCGGTGTTCATGATCCCCATGCACGCCGGGCCCACCAGCCGCATCCCGTGCGACCTCGCCAGCGCCACGAGGGCCTCCTGACGTGCCCGGCCCTCGGCGCCGGTCTCCGCGAATCCACTCGACAGGACGACGAGCGCATGCACCCCCTTGCGAGCACACTGCCGGATGACCTCGAAAATGGGCTCGGGCGGTGTCACGACGAAGGCGACGTCGACGTTCCCGGGAACGTCCAGGATGCTCGGGTAGGCCAGGACACCCGCGACGTGTCCCGCCGTCGGGTTGACCGGGTAGACGGGACCGGCGAACGGCGGCTCGACGATCCGCCGGAAGATCTCGTAGCCGGCCGTTCCCGGCCGGCGGCTGGCGCCGATGACCGCGACCGACCGCGGGGTCAGCATTCGCGCGACGGAACGCGCCTCGGCGTGCTGCTCGCGCGCCCTCATGACCTCGCGGGAGCGCGGTGTCGGTTCCAGGTCGACGCTGAGCCGGATCGCCCCGGAGTCGAAGCGGGCCTCCACGTCGAAGCCCGCGTCCCGGAAGACGGCGATCATGGCCCGGTTGCCCGGCAGTACCTCGGCGGTGAACCGCAGCAGCCCGGCCTCCCGGCCGGCCACGGCGAGATGCTCAAGCACGATGGATCCGAGCCCGCGTCCCTGATGGGCGTCCTCGATCAGGAAGGCGATCTCCGCCTCATCGCGCTCGCCCGACCGGCTGTAGTACGCGAGTCCCACGACGTCCTCGCCGAGCGTCGCCAGCAGCGCGACGCGGTCGTGCCGGTCCGCCGAAAGCACCCGGGCCACGTCGTGGTCGAGGAGCCGGGGGAAGGACTCGAAGAAGCGCAGCTCGATCGTCCTGGCGGACAACCGCCGGTGCATCGCGCGGATCGCCGCCTCGTCATCCGGCCGGGCCGGTCGCAGGTGCACGACCCCGCCGTCCGCCAGCAGGACATCAGCCTCCCGATCGGCGGGATATCCCACCATGCCCCCCTGCCTCACCGGCGGGGAGGCCCGCCGACCGCCACTCGAACCCGGCAGGGCCGGGCGGCGCCGGGACGGCGCGACCGAGCACGTCCGCGGCGCGATGCGCGTCGGCCATGACTCCTCCTCGCATCCACGTCACTCCCCGTCCACCGGTCCCGGCCGGCCGCGCGGTGTCGTGCGCGCCCGTGCCCGCACGACACCGCGCCCGGACGTTCACCTAGTCGTCAAGCCGCGCCGTCGCGGTACCGGCCAGCACGACATCGCCCTTCTGGTTCCTCGTGGTGACTTTCAAATCCACCAGCGACCCGCCGTCCACGGCGCGCAGCTCCTCGACCACGGTCGTGACGACCAGCGTGTCACCGGGCCACACCTGACCACGGAACCGGACGCCGAACGTCTTCAGGCGGCCGTCGCCCACCCAGTCCGTGAGGGCCTTACCGGTCATCGCCATGGTGAGCATGCCGTGCGCGAACACACCGGGGAAACCCGCCACCTGGGTGGCGAAGACCTCGTCGGAGTGCAGCGGGTTGTAGTCACCGGAGGCCCCGGAGTACATGACGAGCTGGGTACGCGTGAGATCGTCGACCACCGTCGACTCCCGCGAATCCCCCACCGACAGATCCTTCCCGCGCAGCCCCATCACGCCTCTCCCTCGCTCGGTGCCCGCTCGGTCCGCACGCCGACCATCCTCGACGTGACCACCAGCTCACCGTCGGCGTCCCGGTAGTCGACGATGATCTCCGAGAACTTCAGCGCGCCGCCGCGCTTACCCTGCTTCTCCCACCGTTCGCCCTCCCGGCTCTCGCCGGTCAGCACGTCGCCCGGCCGGATCGGCCGGTGGTAGGTGAAGTGCTGCTCCGCGTGCAACCCCGTCCCGCCGTCGTTCTCGTCCGCCCCGTCCAGTCCGGCCGTACCGCTGGGCGTACGTCCCGACCCCATCCACGGCCGGCCGGGCTGGGGCCGCAGACCCCACTCCGGATCGAACTGGGCGGCGGCCATGACGAAGGTGGGCGGTGCGATGACGCCGCCCATCTCGGTGTCCGACGCCGACTCCTCGTAATAGACCGGGTTCTGATCACCGATCGCCCGTGCGAACATCGCGATGTGCCCGGCCTCGATCGGGAAACGTCTTGCTACCACGATCCCCTCCTCATCAATCATCAGCCTCCGGGGAACGGGGCACCTCATCGATGCCGTCCACGAATCGGTAGCGATATTATCTTACTAATAGTGCGATTACCAGGCATGGAGCCGCCCCCCTCGATCACGCGCCACGGTGAGCTTCGGCCGATTCCCCCTCCTGACCGGCCAGCCATGCCTCGTGCCTGCCGAAGTGGTCCTGCCGTGTCTCGACGAAGATCCCCTCCGCACCGGCGAGCAACGCGCCGGTGCTCGCCAGCCGGATCTCACCGCGGACGCGGCGACGTCGCCCCTCCTGGCCCTCCACCCAGGCCGTGCACACCAGATCACGCTCGATGGGCACCGGCCTGACGTAGGTAATCGTCAACGTCCCGGTGACGGACAGGCTCCCCTCGGCGTTGGAACAGGTGCCCAGGAGTTCGTCCATCATCGCGGCCGTCCACCCCCCGTGAGCGACCCGGGGACCACCCTCGTAGCGGGCGGCGCACACCCCTCGCATCGTCGTCACCCCGCCGTCGAACGTCGTCTCGAAAACACCGGGAATCCAGCGGGGGCGCTCACGGCGGTACTCCGCGATCTCACGACTCTCCATGTTCAGGAACTCTGACACAGGTCGGCGTCCGACAAAAAGGCCGCTACTCGTTTGATTCGCTAGATTATTGTGTTTTCCGATACGCCCCACTTAGGATGCTCACGCGATCGAGGCTTGTGCGGCACCGAACGCACCGCACGAAGAAAGCCGCTGCACCACGTGCAGCGAGCTCTGAGAGGATGGGCATGGAGCTCGAACTTTCCGGGGATCAGAGGTCCTTTCAGCAGACGGTCCGCAAGTTCCTTGAGGCTGAGGCACCGCTCAGCCTCGTGCGTGACCTGGCGGACGACCACGGCAGGCTCCCGGACAACTACTGGTCACAGGGCGCCGAGCTGGGATGGACCTCCATGCTCGTGTCAGAGGAGGACGGCGGCGGAAGCCTGGCCGGCCGGCCGCTGCTGGATCTGGTCATCGTGGCGGAGGAGATGGGCAGGCTGCTCTCTCCCGGCCCGCTGATCCCCTGCAACGTGGTCGCCGCGGCCCTGGCTCGATCGGGTTCCGCGGAGCAGCGCGGGACCGTCCTGCAGGAGATCGTCTCCGGTCAGGCGATCGCGGCCTGGGCCTTCGCCGGGCCGCTGGGCGGGTGGGACGCCGACAGCGTGTCGATGCGCGCCGAGACCGACGGTGACGATTTCCTACTGAGCGGGACGAAGTGCTACGTGGAGGCCGGCGACCTCGCCGACCACGTCCTGGTGACCGTCTGGTCGGATGCCGGGCTCACCCAGCTCATCCTCCGGAGCGACACCCCGGGCCTCACCGTCGAGCCGGTCGGCAGCCTGGACTTCTCCCGCCGGTTCGCGACCCTGCACTTCGACGGCGTGCGGGTGCCGTCGTCGGCCCTCGTCGGCACGGCGGGCGGAGCCGCGGACGATGTGGAGCACCAACTGCGGATCGCGATCGCGCTCCAGTGCGCCGAGACGATGGGCATGCTCGACCAGGTCTTCGAGAAGACCCTGGAATACGCTCAGGACCGGGTGGCCTTCGGCCGCCAGATCGGCTCCTACCAGGCGATCAAGCACCGTCTCGCCGACCACAAGCTGTGGCTGGAGGCCGGACACGGGCTGGCCACCGCGCTGGCCCGTGCGATCCAGGACGGCGACGCGGGCGCGGCCGAGCTGGCCAGTGCGGCCAAGGCCCATATCGGCGACCAGGCCGTGAGCATCCTGCAGGACTGTGTCCACATCCACGGCGGGATCGGCGTCACCTGGGAGCACGATCTGCACCTGTACCTGCGGCGCGCCACGGTGAACCGCGTGCTTTTCGGCGACCCCGCCGCCCACCGTGAGCGCCTCTGCGTGCTCGCCGGAATCTGAGCTACGAGATCACGAGGAACAAGACGTGACTGACAGGGAACTTGAGAGCGTCGGGGCATTCCGTGGCCGGGCCCGGGCGTGGCTCGCCGAGAACATGCCGCGTGCGGACGCCGCGAGTGGCAAGGGCACGGCGGGAGACGACGAGGATTCCGCAGAGCAGGTGAGCCGGGGCAGGGAGCTCCAGCGGCTGCTCTTCGACGGCGGCTTCGCCGGGATCCTGTACCCCAGGGAGTACGGTGGCCAGGGCCTGACGGTCGAGCACCAGCGCGCCTTCCTTGAGGAGGCGGCCGAGTACGCGCTGCCGCGGCTGTTCTCGGTGACGCACGGGATCCTCGGCCCCACCCTGCTCGACCACGGCAGCGAGGAGCAGAAGCGGCGGCACATCCCCGCCATGCTGCGCGGCGAGGAGTTGTGGGTCCAGTTCCTCTCCGAGCCCAGCGGCGGCTCCGACATGGCCGGGGTGCTCACCCGGGCCACCCGCGACGGTGACACCTACATCGTCAGCGGCGCGAAGACCTGGAGCACAGGGGCGCATTTCTCCGACTACGCCATGGTCCTGTGCCGCACGGACTGGGAGGCGCCCAAACACCGCGGCCTGTCGATGATCCTGATGCCCATCCGCAGCGAGGGCGTGACCGTCCGCCCGATCAAACTGGCCAACGGCAGCGCGCACTTCTGCGAGGAGTTCCTCGACGAGGTGGTGCTCCCCTCGGAGAACATCATCGGCCGGCAGAACGACGGCTGGACGGTGGCCTCGCGTCTGCTGTTCCACGAGCGCAACATGGTCGGGGGCAACAGCTACAACGACCACGCGCGGGAGGCGAAGACATCCGACGGCGAGGACCCGCTGATCTCGCTCGTACGCGGCGTGGAGCGTGCCAAGGACCCGACCGTACGGCAGTTGCTCGGCGAGGCGATCGTCCTGTCACACCTGCCCGGCCACACCGCTGAGCGGGTCAACGCCGGCATGCGGACGGGGCGGATCCCCGGTCCGGGTGCCTCCCTGCTCAAGCTGCTGTCCGCCCTGTCCGGATACCGCCGACACGAGATCGCCCTGGAGATCGCCGGTGAGCGCGCCGCGATCTGGAGCGCGGGGGACGACACCTCGCACGTCGGCGTCGAATGGCTCGTCGCCCGCAGCGCGACCGTCGCCGGCGGCACGAACGAGATGCAGCGCAACCAGATCAGCGAGCGGGTGCTCGGACTTCCCCGGGAGGCTTCTCCCGACAAGGGCATTCCCTTCAAGCAGGTGCAGCACAACTCTCAGGCCCTCCGGCGAGGTTGACCGCGTCCCCCCGTCCCTGACAGGTCTCTGACAGCGGAGTAGAAAATGACACACCCGATCCTTGAAGGCCTGACCGTCCTGGAGTTCGGCGCCGGCAGCCAGCCGACGGCTCTCGCGGGCGTCCTGCTCGCCGACAACGGCGCCCGCGTGATCAAAGTCGAACCTCCCGAGGGTGACCGGCTCAGGACGTCATCACCCTCCGCCTTCCTGGTCTTCAACCGGGGCAAGGAGAGTGTGGTGGCGGACCTGCGCACCCCTGAGGGACGTGAGCGGGCCCGATCCCTCGCCGCCACCGCGGACGTGCTGATCGAGGGCTTCGCCCCCGGCGTCGCGGAGGAGTTCGGCATCGGCTACGACGACCTTCGCGAGCTCAACCCGGGGCTCGTGCACTGCTCCATCACGGGTTTCGGCTCCACCGGTCCGTACGCGGGGCTGAAAGCCTACGAGCACGTCGTGCAGGCCAAGGCGGGCACCTTCACACTCGGCGCGGGCGGGGTCTTCGGCTACCGTCCGGGCCCGATCTTCATCAACGCCCCGATCGCGAGCACCGGCGCCGGCCACCTGGCCGTGTCCGGAATCGTGGCGGCCCTGGTCGCGCGTGAGCAGAGCGGCCGCGGGCAGCGCGTCGAGGCGACCCTGCTCCAGGGCATCACGCCGTCGGACTACTTCGGGACGATGGAGTGGCAGTCCAACCAGGGGCTCCTGCCCACGCCCCAGCGGGCCGGCTCAGGCTCCGGCGGGACCAAACCTCCCGCGACGGTGGCGGCCAGCCGGTACTCCTACATGCCGTGCACGAAGGACGGCCGGTGGGTGTTCTTCACCGCTCTGCTGCCGCACCAGGCCGCCGCCGTGCTGCGGGCTCTCGGCCGGGAGCACATCCTCGCTGAGCCCCGGTTCCGTGACGCGCCGCGGTTCCCCACCGCGGAGGACGCCCAGGCGTTCGAGGACGAGATCTGGACGGCGTTCCGTCAGCGTACCTTCGCCGAGTGGGACGAGCGGTTGCGGGCCGAGCCCGACGTCGCCTACGAACTGGCCCGCACCAGCGAGGAGGGGCTCGACCACTCGCAGGTGCGCCACAACGGCGAGGTCGTGCTGGTGAACGACCCCCGCGTCGGCATCGTCGAGCAGGTCGGCCCGCTGGCGAACTTCCAGGCCACGCCGGCCCGGATCATCGGCTCCGCGCCGGCCGTCGGGCAGAGCCGTCCGCTGCCGGCGGAACCCGCCGCCGCCCGGGAATCCGGTCCGTCGCCGGAGCACCCGCTGGCCGGGTTCACCGTCGTGGAGTTCGGCTACTTCTACGCGATGCCGTTCGGCACGGCGCTGGCCGCCTCCCTTGGGGCACGGGTGATCAAGATCGAGGACCGCCGGGGCGACCCGATGCGATTCTCCTTCGGCGTGCCCGAGACCGGCTCGGCGAAGACCATGGAGGGCAAGGAGAGCATCTCCGTCGACCTCCGGACGCCGGAGGGCCGCCAGGTCGTGCACGACCTGGTGGCCAAGGCCGACGCCTTCGTCAACGGCTTCCGCCCCGGCGTCGCCGAACGACAGGGCGTCGACTACGAGACCCTTTCGAAGATCAACCCCAAGTTGGTCTATCTGCACTCCGCGGGCTACGGCACCGAAGGCGAGTTCGCGAACCGGCCGATCTTCGCGCAGTGCGCCTCGTCGGTCGCCGGGGCGGTGCACCGTCAGGCCGGCTTCTGGCTCGACTCGGCGCTGACGGAGGGGATGGATGTCCCCGAACTCCAGGCGGTGATCCTGCCCCGCCTGCGCGGCTACACCGACGGAGACTCGAACGCGGCGCTCGTCACGTGCACGTCTCTCGTCCTCGCCCTCTACCACAAGCGACGGACCGGACAGGGCCAGTTCCTGTCCACCAGCATGCTCGGCGGCAACCTGTGGGCCTACGCCGACGACGCCGTTCGCTACGAGGGCAAGCCCGAGGCACCGATGACCGACGCCGACCTGCACGGGCTCCATGCCCTGTACCGGCTCTACCAGGCCGCCGAGGGGTGGGTCTTCCTCGCCGCGCCCCGGCAGCAGGAGTGGGAGACTCTGGCACGGGCGCTGGATCGTTCCGACCTCCTGGAGGACCCGAGATTCAGCACCGGCGAGCAGCGGTCGGCGAACGACGACGCCCTCATCGGCGAACTGGAGACGGTTTTCCGTGGCCGGGACGCCGAGGAGTGGGAGAGCGACCTGGCTCCGCGGGGCATCGCGTGCGTGGCCGTGTTCGAGGACACCAACTCGGCGTTCACCAACACCGACCCCGTGCTGAAGGAGACGGGTCTGGTCGCCGAGGTCGACCACCCCCTCTTCGGCCGCATCCTGCGGCACGGCCTGCCCGTCCGACTCTCCGAGACACCCGGGCGGCTGGCCGGCGGGTGCCTGGTCGGTCAGCACACCAGGGCCGTCCTGACCGAGCTCGGCTACACCGCGGAACAGATCGCCGCACTGGAGGCGAAGGAGGCCGTCTTCAGCGCCACCAATACGGTCTGACCAGATTTGCCGCCTTGCCGGTTGGTGTGCCTTCCTCGGCCACCAACCGGCCGTTTCGTCATTTCCCGTACTGGTTCCACCGCCGCCCCCACCGGCCGGCGTGGATGGAGGAAGAGTGAGCAATCCCCTGGAACCCACCGGCACGATCGACGAGGTAGTCTCCTCTCCCCCACGCGCCAGGGCCGGCATGTTCGCGACACTCCGGGTGGGGGCCTTCCTGCGGCTGTGGCTGGGGTCGACGATCGTGTTCCTCGGGGTGATGGCACAGAGCATCGCGCGCAGCTGGCTCGCCTTCGACCTCACCGGCAGCAGCGCCGCGCTCGGCGGAGTGCTCATGGCGTTCGGAGTGGCCATGATCGTCGCCACCCCCTGGGGCGGCGTGGCCGCGGACCGTCTGCCCAAGCGCATGGTGCTGCAGGTGGCGATCGGGTTGCTCACCTTCACCAGCGCGTGGATCGGGCTCGCCGTGTTGTTCGACGTCATCGCCTACTGGATGCTGCTGGCCGCCAGTGTGATCCAGGCCGTCGCCTTCGCTCTGTACAACCCGGCGCGGATGGCGTTCATCACCCAGCTGGTGCCGGCCGACGACGTTCCCGACGCGGTGGCCCTGATGCTCGTCAACGCCGAGGTGAGCCGGGTGGCCGGTCCGGCCCTGGCCGGCGTCGTCATCGCCTCCCTGTCGTACGGGACGGAGGCCGTCTTTCTCTGCTGCGCCGTCCTGTTCGCGGTCGGGCTCGCCGTCGGCTTCGGCCTGCCCCGCGGTTCGCGCGCCGAACCGGCGACGCCGCGGTCTCCCCTCGGGGAGATGGCGGACGGCCTGGGCTACGTACGGCGCCGGGGAGAGCTGACCGGCATCCTGGTCTGCACCTTCTGCGTGGTGATGATCGGGCTGCCCTACCTGGCCTTCCTGCCCGCCGTCTCCGACGGCCTGTTCGACGCCGGTTCCGCAGGGTACGGCATCCTCTCGGCCGTCTCCGCGCTCGGCGCCGTCATCGCCGGCATGCTTCTCGGTGGCCTCCGGCGCCGCCTGAACTCCTGGCACCTGCTGATCGCCGCCGGTGTCCTGTTCGGGGTCGGGATCCTGGTGCTGGCGGCGACCCCGTCCTTCCTGGTGGCCGCGGTGATCCTGGTGCCGCTGGGCGGCGGCCTCCTGATGTTCCAGACGCTCGGTCAGGCCATGCTCATGTCGTTGAGCGACGTCGAGTTCCACGGTCGCATCCAGAGTCTGGTGATGCTGAGCTTCGGCGCGTTCGGCATCGCGGCCCTGCCCCTCGGCCTGATGGCCGACGCGTTCGGCCTGCGAGGGACCTTCGCGGCCATGGGTGGCGGGGTGCTGCTCACCATGGTCGTCTTCGGCTTCGCCAGCCGGGGCCACTGGGCGCGGACGACGGTTCGCGAGCCTGCCTGACGGATGGCCCGGTCTCCGGGCACCGAACGAAATCTTTGATCGCCAGGTAAAAGGATCATCTCTGGTCCGCAGATGAGAGGACAGTCATGGAAGGCATCGACATCGCCGCCCTGATCCTTCGGGTCGCCGTTGGCGGCACGATGATCGCGCACGGTTGGAACCACGCGTTCGGCGGCGGGAAGCTGCCGGGCACGGCCCGGTGGTTCGAGTCGATCGGCATCCGCCCCGGGCGGGTACACGCGCTTTTCGCCACCCTGACGGAACTGGGCGCCGGCCTGCTGCTGATCCTGGGACTCGCGACACCGCTCGCCGCGGCCGGGGTCGTGGGCACGATGGTCGTCGCGCTGGTGGCCAACCACCTGCGCAACGGGTTCTTCATCTTCCGGCCCGGGGAGGGCTATGAGTACGTGCTCAACCTGATCGCGGCCGGTTGCGCGCTCGGCGCTCTGGGTGGTGGCGCCGCGTCCCTTGACAACGCCCTGGGGCTCGACCTCGGTGGCCTGCTCGGGCTCCTGGTGGCCGCCGCGACCGGAGGCGGCGGAGCCGCGTTGCTGCTCCTGACCTGCTGGCGGCCGAACTCGGTCGCCGCCAAGCCCTCGGCCTCTTCCTGAGGTAACCGCACTCACCCGTCACCTGTCCAGAGACTTCCGGACGCGGAGCGAAAACCGCGTCCGGAAGTCTCTGCCATATTCGGGGTTCGGCTGTTCCGGGCTGTCGCCAACATACGCCGACCAACTCGCTAACAGCTCTATGAGTCCATGGCGGCCTGATCCCGTCGTGGCAACCGCGCCATGCCCCCTACTCGTCCGCGAAGGCGCTCGTCATCGCACTGACCGTGAACATGCGGCCGGAACCGGCGGAGCATGGCATCGGGTGCACCGTGATCTGTCCTGGTGGCGTGGCGACCAACGTCCTCAATACGCCCAGCCATCGTCCGGAGCGATTCGGCGGCGCCGCGGCCACCGAGGTCACTCCCGCCGGGGGTGACAGCGGGCAGTTCCGGTACCGGGTCCGAACGGCCGAGCAGGTAGCGCGGATGACCCTGCGTGCCGTGCGCCGGGACGAGCTCTTCGTGCTCACCGACGGCAGCATGCGCTCCCTCCACGAGGACTACTCCAAAGAGGTGCCGGCGGCCTTCGACACCGCGACCGAGTTCGAAAGCGACCCTGTTTTCTCCTGAACCACCGACGATCTCCGGGTGATGTCGCGCGGTTTCGATCGTTCATCGTGGTCAGCGCGCCCACCGTCAATTGAAGACCTTCGCCTCGGTAACTTGCGTCTGTGATTTCCTGTCGGCTCGGTGTCACCCGACCGAAAGACCCCCGGACGCGAGGGGACCGCGTCCGGGGGTCTTTCGTCCCGCTCACTCCTCGGGGATGGGAGGAGCTCCCTTCGCCTTTCGAAGGACGGGACTACGACTTCTTGATGAAGATCTTGGTGACGTCAGGCTGCCACTGGGTCAGGGGGTCCGTCTGGTAGGTCATGTTCCCGATGACCTTGTCGTTGTAGACCATGTCCTGGAGCGGGAAGACCGTCGGCACGCCCAGGGCCAGATCCTTCACGACGATCGCCTGGCACTCCTTGACCCGCGTCTTGAACTCCTCGGTGGTCGGGTCCAGCGCCGTCGCCTGGGTGGAGCACTCGTCCAGGGTCGGTACCGGGAAGTGGCACACATTGGCGAACGCGTCGGTGGTGAACACCCGCGGGAAGATGTCAGGCATGGGACGGATCGGCGTGTAGCCGCTGATCTGCCCCTTCTCCCCCTTGTTCACGAACCAGTCCTCGACCTGGTTCGACGTGGGGATGATGTTGATCTTGACGCCGACCTTCAGCCACTGGCTCTGGACGATCTCCTGGTGTCGCTGCCCGTCCCCGGCGGTGGTGATCGCGTTGATGGAGAACCCGTCCGGGTACCCCGCCTCGGCCAGCAGTTGCTTCGCCTTCTCGACGTCGTACGGGTACAGGTCGACCAGTTCCTCGCTGTACACGGGGCTGTTCTTGGGCACCAGCCCCCAGGCCGGCTCGCTGTCGCCGGCGTAGAGCAGCTTGTTCACCTCGTCACGGTTGGTGGCGTAGTTGAGGGCCTGACGCACCTTCAGCTTGCCCAGCGGATTCGCGTCGCTGATGCACATGGTCTGAACCCACGGTGCCTGCAGCGTCCTGGACTCGCTCTTGAGGTTCGGGGGAAGCCCCTCCCGATCCGAGTGGGAGATGAGCGCGGTCCCCGTCACGAAGTCCACGGTCCCGGCCCGGAGCGCGTTGACGGCGGCGGCCCGGTTCGCCGTGTGCTGGTACTCGATCTTGCTCAGCTTGACGTTGGCGGCGTCCCAGTACAGCTCGTTCTTGGCCAGCACCACCTTGATGCCCGGCTGGTAGGACTCGATCTTGAACGGGCCGGCGGTGACCACGTCCCGCTCGTGGTCGCCCGGAACACTGATCGTCTTCGGCGAGACAGGGGTCGTCTCGGCGTCCGCGAGGAGCTTGTAGAACAGACCGGACTTGGGGGCGCTCAGGTTGATCGTGAACTCGGTCGGCGACTCGACGTCCATCGACGCGATCAGGGCGAGCCCGTCGGCCATCCGCAGACCGGCCGGCTTGCCCTCCTGGGTGCGCTTGATGCTGTTCACCGCCGCCTGCGCGTCCAGCACCTCGCCGTCGCTGAACTTCAGGTTCGGCCGGAGCACCACGCGGATCGTGCTGGAATCGACGATCTTCACCTCCTGGGCGAGGTCCGGCTGGAACTCACCGGTCGCGTCCATCTTCAGGAAGGAGTTCGTCACCGGGTACGTGTTCGTGTACTCCCCGGTCGCCATGGTCGCCGGGTCGAAGCCGAGACCACCGTTTACGGCGAGGTCCATCGCCCGGACGAGGACACCGCCAGAATCGGGCGCCGCCTCACCGCCACCGGTCGCGGTGTCGCCACCGCCGCCACAGGCGGCCAGTGAGAGTGCGACGGCCAGCAGTCCGGCGATCACAGAACCGTTGCGACGCTGTCTGTTCATGCTGCATGCCTCCAAATAGGCCGGAGGACCGAAATCAACCGGCGGGAACCTGCCTCGCTATGAACCCCCGCATGCGAGATTGATATTAATTAAGTAAATTATTTAGCTCTATTTTTCGACAACGGTCCACCCGTCACATCAGGTGGTGAACACGGTCACGGGCAGGACGTCGCCCGCGGGCTCAGGCCGGCTCCCCCGCGGTCACCGGCTCGCGGCGTCGCGGAAGCGGAAGGTCGACCACCGACCGGCCCGCCAGCGCGGGCCCACTCGTGTGCAGGTGGCAGTAGACGGTCGTCCCGTCGTCACCCACGTGCGGATCCGGCTCCACGCTCCTGCAGATGTCCATGACGTAGGGGCAGCGGGTGTGGAAGCGGCATCCGGCCGGCGGCCGGGCGGGAGAAGGGATCTCACCCTGTAGCGAGATCCGTTTCCGGGCGCGCTGCGCGACCGGGTCGGGCACGGGGATCGCCGACAGCAGACCTTGCGTGTACGGGTGCTTGGGCCGGGTGTACACCTCCTCCGCGGGGCCGTACTCGACGACCCGGCCCAGGTACATGACCGCGATGTCATGGCTGACGTGCCGCACGACCGCCAGGTCGTGGGCGATGAAGAGATAGGCCACCTGCTGGTCACCCTGGAGATCGGTGAGCAGGTTGATGACATCCGCCTGGGTGGAGACGTCGAGCGCGCTGACGGGTTCGTCCAGCACGAGCAGCTTGGGGTTGAAGGCGAGTGCCCGGGCGATCGCCACCCGCTGGAGCTGGCCTCCCGACATCTCCTGCGGGTAGCGCAGCCGATGGGACGGCTGCAGGCCCACCATCTCCAGTAGCTCGACGACACGGTCCTGCCGGTCGCCCGCGTACCCGTGGGTCCGCAGGGGCTCGGCGATGCTGGATCCGACGGTGGCCATCGGGTCGAGCGAGGAGTAGGGGTCCTGGAAGACCATCTGCATCTCACGGCGGAGCCTGCGGATCCGCGCCCTGCTCAGCGTGGTGATGTCCGCGCCGTCGAAGAGGACCCGGCCCGCGGTGGGGTCGATGAGCCGCAGCGCGAGCCGCCCCAGCGTGGACTTCCCGGATCCGGACTCGCCGACGAGTCCGAGGGTGCGGCTGGGCTTCAGCCGGAGGTCGACGCCGTCGACCGCCCGCACGTGGTTCACCGTGCGGCCCAGCATGCCCTTCCGGATCGGGTAGGCCTTTCGCAGCTCGTGGAGTTCGAGGATGTTCTCACTCATCGGGGCTGAACCACCTTCGGCTCCTCGGTGCGGACGCAGCGGACCTCGTGTAGCAGGGGGATGCCGCCGAGCTGGACGGGCCTCGTGTCACACAGCGACACGTGATCGGCGCACCGAGGGCCGAAGCGGCAGCCCGCGGGCAGTTCGGCGGGCAGCGGGACGACTCCGGGGATCGCGGACAACCGTTCTCCCGCGCCGGCCACCTGCGGCATCGCCTTGAGCAATGCCTTGGTGTACGGATGCCGCGGAGCGTGGAACAGCTCCTCGACCGGAGCCTGCTCGACCACCTGGCCGGCGTAGAGCACGATGACGCGGTCGCAGATGTCGGCGACCACTCCCAGGTCATGGGTCACGAAGATCATGGACATGCCGAGGTCCCGCTGCAGCGAGCGCAGGATGTCGAGGATCTCCGCCTGGATGGTGACGTCGAGGGCCGTGGTCGGCTCGTCGGCGATGAGCAGCTTGGGCTCGCAGGCCAGCGCCTGGGCGATCATCACTCGCTGTCGCATCCCACCGGAGAGCTCGTGCGGGTACTGCTTCAGCCGCACCCGGGGGTCGGCGATGCCCACCATGTCGAGGAGTCCCGCGGCCCGCTCCCGCGCACGCGCCCCTCGCAGGTCGGTGTGCAGGCTCAGTGTCTCGGTGAGCTGGTTGCCGATCGTGAAGGCCGGGTTCAGGCTCGACATGGGATCCTGGTAGATCATCGACAGGTCGTTGCCGCGCAGTTGCCGAAGCTCGGCGGCGGACATGGCGAGCACGTCCCTGCCCGCGAAGTTCACGGTCCCGCCCGAGATCCAGCCCGGTGGCGTCGGGATCAGCCGCATGACGCCGAGCGAGGTCATCGACTTGCCGGACCCGCTCTCCCCGACGAGACCGACCACCTCGCCGGGAGCCACGTCGAAGCTCACGCCGTCGACGACGGTGACCGGCCCGCTCTCCGTCGCGAACTCGATCCGCAGGTCACGTACCGACAGCAGGGCGGCGGGGTTCGCCTCCTCGGTCGGGGGCCGGTCCCTCTTCACCGAGGTCACGCCGAGACGGGCGCCCTTGCGGATGGCCTTCGGAGCCCGCACCGTCCGGTGCCCCATGGAGTCCCGCAGTCCGTCGCCGACGAGATTCCAGGCGAGTACCGCCAGCACGATGGCGATACCGGGAGCCAGCATGTGCCAGGGGTGCGCGAAGATGAAGTCGTAGGAGCGGCGGAGCATCTGCCCCCAGCTCGGGTCGGGCGGCTGGACTCCGAGCCCGACGAAGCTCAGCGAGGCCTCGGCGAGCAGCGCCGCACCGAGCAGGATCGAGACCTGCACGATCAACGGTGAGGCGAGGTTCGGCAGGACGCGTCTCCACAGGATGGTCGCGGTCCTGGTCCCGATCGCGCGGGAGGCCTCGATGAAGGTCTCCTCCTTGACCGCCAGTGTCTGGCCGCGGATGAGGCGGGTGAGACCGGGGATGAAGATCACCGAAATCGCGATCATGGTATTGTCGAGACCGGGCCCGAGGACCGCGGCGATCGCGATGGCGAACACCAGCGGCGGGAAGCTGGACATGCCGTCGATGAGACGCATGGCGACGTAGTCGACGCCCTTGCCCGCGTACCCCGACACGAGACCGAGCACCAGCGCGACCACGAGCGCCATGCCCACGATCTGGAAAGAGGCGCGGAGCGCGACCTGCGAGGCGAACACGATGCGGCTGAACACGTCGCGACCGAGGTCATCGGTGCCGAGATAGTGGGCAAAGGACGGGCCCTCGAAGGGGACGGCGTCCTGGGCCGCCGGGTCGTGAGACGCGATGAGGGGGGCGAAGGCGCTCACCACCACGATGATCACGACCCAGGCGAGGCCGAGCATCGCCGCCCTGTTGCGCCCGAAACGGCGGAGCGCGCGCAGCAGTGGGTTCGACGACCTGCCCTGCCGACGTCGCGGCTCCTCGCTCGTGGCGGCGGGCGAGTTGGAAGGTTCCATCGCCTCGCCCCGGGGCACATTCCCCATCAGGGTCTCGGGCTCCGCCTGCCCCTTATGGACAATCTGGACGTCGTCGCGCGGGTGGTCGGTCATGACGCACGCACCTTCGGGTTGAGAAGGCCGTAGCTGATGTCAAGCAAGAGCATGAGAATCACCTGGATGAGGGCGAAGAAGACCACGATCCCCTGAATGACGGGAAGGTCGAACGCGAGAACGGACTGCAGCAGATAGCTCCCCAGACCGGGCACGCTGAAGATCTGTTCGATGATCACGGCGCCGCCGATCAGGGAACCCAACTGGAGGCCGAGGATGGTGACCGCCGGCATCGCCGCGTTCTTCAGCGCGTGCTTGCCGACGACGCGACCGGGCGCGCCGCCTTTGCCCCACGCGGTGCGTACGTACGCCGACCCCATGACGTCGATGAGTGAGGCCCTGAGCTGACGGGCCTGGGTGGCCGCGGCGAGCATTCCCAGTGACAGCGCCGGGAGCACCAGGGAGCGCAGCCACCCCGCGGGATCCTCGGTCAGCGGGGTGAACCCTCCCGGCGGGAACCAGCCGAGCTCGATCGAGAAGACCGCGATGAGCACCATCGCCAGCCAAAAGCCCGGCACGGCCATACCGAGGCTGGCGCCGAGGACCGCGAGGCTGTCGCTCAGGCTCCCCGGCCGCATGCCCGACACGATGCCGGCCACCGAGCCGACCAGCACGCCGATGGCCAGCGCGGTGCACGCGATGGTCATCGTGACGGGGAGCCGCGTCCCAATGGACTCCATGACCGGTCGCCCGTCGATGAGCGAGTTGCCGAAGTCGAGAACGAGTGCACCTCGCAGCCACTCCCAATACTGGACTGGAAGGGGCTTGTCGAAGCCGTACTCCGCGCGGATCTCCGCGATGCGCTCGTGAGTGGCGTTCGCTCCCCCGGCGAGGGTCGTCGCGGCATCCCCCGGGATGAGCGCGATCAGCATGAACACGGCAAAGGAGACGAGAAGCATCACGGGCCCGATCGCGACGAGGCGTCTCAAAATCAGCGTTCCCATCAGCGGCTCTTCTCGCTGAACTGTCTCCGACGGCGCGCGAAAGTCAACACAGGTGGTCTCCAAAGAGGAAAAGTGAACTGTGAGGTCGTCGTTTACGGGTACAGACCAACGCCGTGTCACAGCGTCTTCGGAGGTCGTCGCCCTAGAATAGGGCGATTATCTACCTAATGCAATGATTTCACTTGGGTCGTCACATGTACCGGGAGGGGCATGTTAGAGGTCGCCGAAGACCTCCGGCGGACAGGCCAAAAAGTCATAACATATAGCCCAAAACGTATGTGGTGGGGCGCTCAGCCGCTTGGCTGAGCGCCCCACCACATCGACCGGGGCGGGCGGTGCCCCCTACAGCGCGATGCCGAGCACCTTGCTGTTCAGATACTCGGAGAGCCCCTCGCGAGCGCCTTCACGCCCCAGGCCGCTCTCCTTGACCCCGCCGAACGGCACGGCGGCGGAGGTCGGGTTGATGTCGTTGATTCCGATCATGCCGAAGTCCAGCGCCTCCGCGACCCGGTAGGCCCGGCTCAGGTCGTTGGTGTAGATGTACGAGGCCAGACCGTACGTGGTGTCGTTGGCCATCCTGATGACCTCCTCCTCGTCATCGAAGATGATGACCGGAGCGATCGGGCCGAAGGTCTCCTCGCGGTAGATGAGCATCTCCGGCGTGACGCCGGAGATGACGGTGGGAGCCCAGAAGTACCCGCCCTCGTAGGCGCCGCCCTTCAACTGCTCGCCACCGACCAGCACGTCCGCCCCGTGGCTGACGGCGTCGTCGACCTGCCGCTGCATCTTGGTCAGGGCCTGCTCGTCGATCAGAGGCCCCACGGAGATGCCGTCGGCCAGCCCGTGACCGGTCTTGAGCTTCGCGACCCGCTCGCGCAGCGTGGCGAGGAAGGTCTCGGCGATGGAGCGGTGCACGAAGATGCGGTTGGGGCTGATGCAGGCCTGGCCGGTGTTGAGGAACTTGACCGCGGCCGCGCCCTTCGCGGCCCGCACCGGGTCCGCGTCCGGGAAGACGATGAAGGGCGCGTGGCCGCCCAACTCCATCGAGACCCGTTTCATCTGCTCCGCCGCCCGGCCGGCGATGAACTTGCCGATCTCCGTCGAGCCGGTGAAGGTGATCTTCCGGACCGCCGGGTTGCTCAGCAGCTCGTCACCGATCGGCTCGGGGTCCGACGAGGACACCAGGTTGATCACACCGGCCGGCACACCGGCGTCGGCGAACACCTTGAAGGTCTCCACCGCGCACAGCGGCGTCTGCTCGGCCGGCTTGACCACGATGGTGCAGCCGGCGGCCAGGGCCGGCGCGATCTTCCTCGTGAGCATCGAGATGGGGTAGTTCCACGGCGTGATCGCGGCCGCGACGCCCACCGGCTGACGCAGCACGTGGAAGCGCTGGTCCGCCCGCGACGAGGGGATCGTCTCACCGTAGACCCGCTTCGCCTCCTCGGCGAACCAGAGTACGAAGTCCGCCGCGTAGCCGACCTCCGTACGCGCCATCCGGATCGGTTTTCCCTGCTCGCGGGTCATGAGCTGGGCCAGTTCCTCCTTGCGCTCCAGCATCAGCTCCCACGCGCGGTACAGGATCGCGGAGCGCTCGTAGGCGGTGCGCTTCGCCCAGGCGGGAAAGGCCTGCTCGGCCGCCGCGATGGCTGCCGCCACGTCCTCCCGCCCGGCATCCGCCACCTGCCCCAGGACGGCACCGGAGGCCGGATCCCTCGACTCGAACTCACGCGCACTCCGACTGGGCGCCCACTCACCGTTGATGTATAGCATGCAAGTATCTTACTGATTCAACTGATAAGCGCCAGTGCCGCGAAGATGTCGATCATCCTTGCTTGGCGAGCTTGTTAGTTCAATAATCTACCTACTAACCTGTCGCGCAGGACTCACATGACGGCTGCCCCGACGGTCGCTGACCTGACTGTGAGGCTGCCGTCGCAACGAAGTGAGGAGTACGCCGAGTGGCCACCTTTCGCCAAGCGGCGGTCGCGGGCGTCTACATGACGCCTCAGGGAGACCTGAGCGACCGCACATCCCAGAGCGTGTACCTCGAGTGCGTCAAGGGCGCGCTCGCGGACGCCGGACTGACCCTGGCCGACGTCGACGGGCTGATCGGCGCACCCCCCGAGGGGGTGGGCATCCGCGGCTCACTGCCCGGAGGCGCCTTCGCGGACCTGATCGGCCATCCACTGAAGTTCCAGGCCACCAGCAGCATCGGCGCCTCCGCCCAGTCGGCCGGAATCGGCCTCGCGGCCATGGCCATCGCACAGGGTGTGTGCGAGGTCGTGGTCATCCCGACGGTGGCGGCCGGCTCCGCCGCGGGGTACGCGGGCGCCGACCGAAACGCCGCGGTCGCGGCGATGGCGAAGCTGGGCAGCCCGTACGAGTACATCTGGGGAACCACCCGCGTCGCGGACTACGCGGTGGTGGCCCAGCGCCACATGCACGAGTTCGGCACGACCCCGGAGCAGCTGGCCGAGGTGGCCGTCGCGGCCCGCCACGGAGCCACCCTCAACCCGCTCTCCTACATGGGGCACCGCGGCGAGATCACCGTCGACGACGTGCTCTCCTCCCGCATGATCTCCGACCCCCTGCACCTGCTCGACTGCTGCGTGGTCAACCAGGGCGGCGGCTGCATCGTGGTGACCAGCACCGAGCGTGCCCGCTCGCTCGGGCTGCACACCCCCGTGTCGTTGCTCGGCTGGGGAGAGGGACACGGCTACCTCGACCCCAACCACCTCCCCGAGCTGACCGACCTCTACGGAGGCCGGGTGGCCGCGGACACGGCCTTCGGCATCGCCGGGGTGACCAGGGACGACATCGACGTCGCCGGCATCTCCGACCACTTCACCATCAACGTGATCGTGGAGCTGGAGAACGCCGGGTTCTGCAAGCGCGGCGAGGGAGGTGCCTTCGTCGAGGGCGGCGCCCTGAAGATCGGCGGCCGCCTGCCCACGAACACCGGCGGAGGTTTCCTGTCCTGCAGCCACGCCGCGAGCTGCGGCCTCTTCACCATGATCGAGGTCGTGCAGCAGCTCCGCCACGAAGCCGGGCCGCGCCAGGTCGCGAACGCCCGGCTGGGATACGTGCACGGCGTCGGCGGTGTGTCCCATGTCCAGTACGGCGCCATCCTCGCGAGGGACTGAGATGACCGAATACCAGAAGCTCCTGCCCGAAGTGACCCCGCTGCACATGCCCTTCTGGGATGCCTTGAAGCAGCACGAGCTCAAGCTGCAGAAGTGCGCCGGCTGCGGGACGTTCCGCCACATCCCCACCGAGATCTGCCAGCACTGCTACTCCGAGGACGTCGAGTGGACGGCGGTGAGCGGCCGGGGCGAGGTGTACACCTTCACCGTCGTGCGGCGGGCGCCGACTCCGGCGTACCAGGAGGAGGCTCCCTACGCCATCGCCCACGTCAAGCTGCCCGAGGGTCCGCGGATGATCAGCACGATCGTGGACTGCCCGGTGGAGGACGTCCGGATCGGGATGCCGGTCGAGGTCGTCTACGATGACGTCACCCCGGACTGGACGCTCTACCGCTTCCGCCCCGTCTGATCCCCGTCCCGCCCGAACGGCGTCAGGGCCCCGTCACCCGCAGGTGACGGGGCCCTGTCCGCTGCCGCCGCGTCCGTGCCGGCCGAGCGCGAGACGTACAGAAGCCCCGCCCGCCGTTTCCGGTGGGCGGGGCTTCCACGTGCTCCCAGATCAGCGACCCGTCCAGCTGGGAGCCCGCTTCTCCGCGAAGGCCCGGGGGCCCTCCTTCGCGTCATCCGACTCGAAGACCCGCTTCCAGACGTACTCCTCGAGCCTCCGCGCCTCCTCGACGCCGTAGTGCCGCCAGAACTGCACCATCGCTTTCGAGCCCTGCACGGGCAGTGGGGCGTTCGCCCCGATCATCTCCGCCATCTGCACGGCACGGTCGAGCAGGGCGCCCGGCTCGACCACCTGCTGCACGAAACCGAGCTGGTGCGCGCGCTCCGCCGACATGCGGTCGCAGGTCAGCAGCAGGTTCATCGCCTCACCCACCGGCATCACGCGGGCCAGGTGCTGGACGGCGATCCCGGCCATGATTCCCCGCTTGGCCTCGAAGACCCCGAAGTAGGCCTCGGTGGAGGCGATCCGGATGTCGCAGTCGATGGCCATCTCCATCCCACCGGCCACGCAGAGGCCGTTGACCGCGGCGATGACGGGCTTGGGGCAGGCGGCGAAGGGAAACTTCGGGATCGCGTCCACCCCGTAGGCCGAGCCGGCTCCCAGAACGCGGGCACGGTCACGCCGCTCCTCGGCCGTGATCTCGCCACTGGCCGCCTTGGCGTCGAGGCTCGCCGACTCCGCGTTGCGCTCGGCCATGGCCTTCAGGTCGGCGCCCGCCGAGAAGGCGCGACCCGTCCCTGTCAGGATCCCGACGCGCATCTCCGGGTCGGCGGCCAGTTCGGCCACCCCTTCCTTGAGGTCCGACTGCATCGCCGGGGTGATCGCGTTGAGCTGCTCCGGCCGGTTGAACCGGAACAACATGTAGTGCTTGTCCGGGTTTTTCTCGATGATGAGATCCGGCATTGGTTGATCCTCTCGTCGCGTTTCGGTCGCCGATCAGTACGGGCGGCGGAGATCGAACTCGACGTCGGCGAAGTGCGCGGCCTGCTTCTCCAGCTCGGCCACCGTCCACCTGTCCTTCTTGTCGATGGTGTCGACGATCGCCCACGGCTGGAACAGGTGGACCGCACCGCCATGCACGAAGAACACCCGTCCCTTGATCGGGCAGTCCTTCGTCGCCAGGTAGGCGACGAACGGCGCGATGTTCGCGGGGTCGTCCTTGTCGAACTCCTGGGAGGAGGTTCCCGTCAGGGACTCCCGGTCCTCCCGGCCGGGGATGGTGCCGGTCAGACGGGTCCGCGCGGCGGGCGCGATGGCGTTGGCCCGCACGCCGTAGCGCTCGAGCTCCCACTGGAGGATCATCGTGAAACTCGCCAGCCCGCTCTTCGCGGCGCCGTAGTTGGTCTGGCCGACGTTGCCGAAGAGCCCGGACGTCGAGGCGGTGTTGATGACCGAGGCGTCCACGGTGGCACCCGACTTGGACTTCTCGCGCCAGTACCGCGCGGCCGCGCGCGTGGGCATGAAGTGACCGCGCATGTGGACGCGGATGACCGAGTCCCACTCCTCGTCGGACATGTTGACCAGCATCCGGTCGCGCAGGATACCGGCGTTGTTCACGAGCACGTGGAGGTCCCCGAAGGTGTCCACCGCGGTCCGGATCAGCCGTTCGGCACCCTCGGCGTCGGCCACGTCGTCACCGTTCGCCACGGCCTCGCCGCCGGCGGCCCGGATCTCGTTGACGACCTCCTGCGCCGGGGTCGTGTCGCTGCCGCTGCCGTCGGTTCCGCCACCCAGGTCGTTGACCACGACCTTGGCGCCCTCCTTCGCGAAGAGCAGCGCGTGCTCGCGCCCCACCCCGCGACCCGCGCCGGTGATGACAGCAACCCGTCCGTCCAATGCACCCATGTACGTCTCCGCTTCCGTGTCGTCGACCAGACATCTCGTGGTCGCTACTTCATGCCATGTCCGATGAGGGCGAGGCCTGCGGATCCGTCCGCCGCCCCAGTTCGTCTCCGGTCGGGGACCGCTACCCGCTGACCTTCACATCCCGGAACGGGACGTCCCGATCCACCTGGGGCTCCTTGGGCAGCCCCAGCACCCGCTCGCCCAGGATGTTCTTCATGATCTCCGGCGTGCCACCGGCGATGCTGTTACCCGGAGCGGCCAGCAGCGCCGTGGTCCAGCGCCTGCTGACGGCATCGCCCGGCTCCCAGGCCTGTCCGGCGGCACCCAGGATCTCCTCAGCGACGTCGGCGACGTGGCGGGCCAGTTGCGTACCGGCCAGTTTGGCGATCGAGCCCTCCGGACCGGGCGCCTTACCCGCCCGGACGTCCGCCCTGATCCGCTGGGACAGCAGCTCAAGGATGCGCTCCTCGATGTAGACGGAGGCGAGCGACTGCCGGAGCACAGGGTCCGCCAGGACACCACGATCACGGGCGAGCTCGATCAGCGCGTCGAACTCGCCTCCCCCCACCCGGCGTCCCAGACCTCCTCCGCCGGCGCCGATGGAGACCCGTTCGTTCATCAACGTTCCGATGGCCGCTCGCCAGCCCTCGTCCACGGCTCCGACCAGGTTGCTCGACGGGACGCGAACGTCGTCGAAGAAGACCTCGTTGAAACCGCTCGTACCGGTCATCTGCCGCAGCGGGCGGATGCTGACGCCGGGCGAGCGCATATCCACGATGAACATCGTGATGCCCTTGTGCTTGGGCACGTCGACGTTGGTGCGCGTGACGATCAGGCCGTAGTCGGAGTAATGTCCCCCCGACGTCCAGACCTTCTGGCCGTTGAGCACCCACTCCTCACCGTCGCGGACGGCACGGGTCTGCAGGCTGGCGACATCGGAACCGGCACCCGGCTCGGAGAAGAGCTGGCACCAGACCTCGTCGCCGCGCAGCATCCTGGGGACGTGCGCCAGGCGCTGCTCCTCGGTGCCGTACTCCAGCAGCGTGGGCGCGCACATGCCGAGACCGATGATGAACGGCCCGGTGGGGATGACGTAGTCGGCCGCCTCCTCGTTGAACACCCGCTGGTGTTCCATGGTGAGGCCCTGACCGCCGTAGACCTTCGGCCAGCTGAGCCCGGCCAGGCCCGCGTCGAAGAGCTTCGCCTGGAAGCGCTTCGCCGTCTCCAGGGCGTGGAGGGACTCGCCGTCGTTCTCGTCCAAGGCGTCGTCGGACACCTGGACGGCGTCGCGGCGCTCGGCGCTCTCGGCCAGCCACGCACGGGCTCGGGTACGGAACTCGACGAGCTCCGCACTCTCGTCAGCCTTGTGCGCCTCGGACGCGATCATGTCGTTCACTGCGCTCCTTCTCGCGCTCGGCGTGGATGAGGCCGGCGGTTCCATGTCTGATGACCGAGTCGTGACACCGGCGCCCCATCGCCCCCACCGGAGACATCCCCACCGTAACGCAATCATAGGTTAATTAGATAGCTTATTGAACTGATAGATATGAACAGTGTCTCATCAGAGACCGGGCACTCCGATACCCTCGCCCGCCGCCAGCAACTCGTCGATCGTGCCCACCTCGGACGGCCCAACGACCGGCTCCTCGACCAGCTGCACCAGGGTTCCGAAGGAGTCCCGGGGATGCACGAAGACCTCCCGGTAGGACGGGTTCTCCAGATGGAGCCCGGTGAGCGGGTAACCGTGCGCCCGTAGTCTGTCGGCGGCCGCCTCGACGTCGGCCAGCTTGAACGTGATGTGGTGCAGCCCGCCCCCACCCGTCCGCCGCAGGAAGGAGTCCAGAAAGGTGGAACCGGCGAGCGGCTCGATGATCTCCATCCTGGTGCCGCCCGCGAAGCGGAGCTGCAGGCCACGGTAGCCGACCCGGACGTTGTCGCCACCGCGCAGGAACGCCCCGCCCAGCACGTCACGGTAGAGCGGCAGCACGTCGCGGATGCGCGGTACCGCGACCGCCGCGTGGTCGAAGGTGACCTCCAGTCCGCCGAGACCGCCCCCGATGTCCGCCGCGAACCCGGTCTCACCGGATCCGGCGACCGGGACACCCTGCTCCAGGGTCACGAGTCGCCTCCCTCTCGGGCCGAAAGCTTCCGGAAGTCCCAGCTGACGATCGCGTCCGGCGTCACCCGGAGCCAGGCGTGACGACCGTCGTGGGTCATCCGGTCCGAGCCGGAGTACTTGAGCGCGAAGAGCCTCTCGGGCTCCGCCAGCTCTCCGACCACCGCACCGGTCCGCGGCACCTCGCCGACGGCCACGGCCCGGCCCCTCAGCTCGACACCCCGCAGCTCGCCGTACTCGCCTCCGGTGTCGACCAGGACGGCGATCCGGGAATCCGCCCGCAGATCCGTCCAGCGCCGGCTCGGCATGAGCGAGTTCAACCAGAGCGACTTCCCGTCCCAGACGAACCAGAGCGCCGTCACATGCGGGCCGGACCCGCCCAGCGTGGCCACCCGGCAGGTCCGTTCGACGCCGAGGAAGTCGTCGATCTCGCCGGGGGTCATCGCGATCCGCCTCCCTCTACGCTGCATCGTTGCCATCATGTCCTTCCAAGAAGCGCTCAATTAAGTAGATTATTGCGCTAGTACGTCCGCAATGGGTAGCCTCCAATCTCGAATACTTCATCGACACAGCGTGGTTGGACGGCGCACATGCCCATGGCGAGAGGATGAAGCGATGAGCACGGTCAGTGACCGCGAGCTACTCGAACGACTCCCGGGTTTTCTCATCCTTCATGACAACAAGGAGTTCTACCGCGGGTGGCTCCGGCGTGAGCTGGTGATGAACCGCTGTCAGGACTGCGGTAACTGGCAGCATCCGCCACGCCCGGTCTGCCCGGAGTGCTGGTCCCAGGACGTACGTGCCACGCCGGTCAGCGGGAAGGGCGTGATCCACACGCTGATCTGGCTCCGCCAGGGACCGCCGGCTCCGGACGTCGACTACTCCACCCCTCACCCGGTGGCCATGGTGGAGCTCGTCGAACAGCCCGGACTGCGCTTCACCAGCACGGTGACGGGTGTCACGCAGGACGACATCGCCATCGGCTCCCCGGTGGAGCTGGCATGGATCGAGCGTCACGGCGAGCCGTTCCCGGTCTTCCGGCCGGCCGGATCATGACCCCGGGCAGGCGGTCGACCGCCACGCCGGGACGGCAATCCTCAGAAAGGGCATGAGTTGATGGCACGCAACCCGATCAAGGACCAGATCGCGATCGTCGGTGTCGGCTCGACCGGGTTCAGCCGGGACGCCGGCGGCCGTTCCCGCGACTCGCTGGTGGCCGAGGCCTCCATCAAGGCCATCAAGGACGCGGGGCTGGGTAAGGAGGACATCGACGGCGTCTGCGGCACCGGCCTCAGCGCCCGTGAGATGGTCTCGATGCTGGGGCTGCCCGAGGTGACCCACTACGTCAACCAGCCCGTGCCGATCGCGTTCCCGATCATCGACGCCATGAACGCCATCTACTCGGGTTCGTGCGACACCGCGCTGGTCTACCACGGGGTGTACCGGTCCCCGGCCATCTCCAGGTCCGCGGCGGCCGACCCGTTCCGGCGAGGGCTGGGGTTCGGCGGCCAGCCGCTCGGCGCATCGCGCAGGGTGGATCCCGAATCCGTCGAAGGCTCCGTGGGCTACACCGCGTGGGCGAGCCGCTACCTGCACGAGTACGACATCAAGCGCGAGCACCTCGGGTACGTGGCCGTGAACAACCGGAGCAACGCCGCGAGAAACCCCCTGGCGGCGATGCGCGCCCCCCTGACGATGGAGAACTATCTCAACGCCCGGATGATCCGTGACCCGCTCTGCCTGTTCGACATGGACGTGCCGGTGGACGGCGCCGACGCCTTCGTCCTGACCACCGCCGAGCGTGCCCGGGACCTGACCGACAATCCCGTGCTCATCCACGCGGCCACCGCCGGAACCATCGCGAAGAACGACGAGGACCAGACGCCCGGGCTGCACGACCACGGCCAGCACGTGGTGGTCAAGAACCTGCGGGAGAAGAGCGATCTCTGGATCCCCGACGTCGACGTGTACTTCCCCTACGACGGTTTCAGCTTCATCACCCTGGCGTGGATCGAGAACACCGGCTGGTGCGGCCCCGGAGAGGGCGGGGCGTTCCTGGAGGAGCACTGGGACAAGGACGCCAACCGGATCATGATCGACGGTCGGATCCCGGTGAACCCGCACGGGGGCGCGTTGTCCGAGGGCGGCACCCAGGGCTCCGGCCACGTCCGCGAGGCCGTCGTCCAGCTCCGCGGCGACGCCGGTGAACGCCAGGTCCCCGGCGCCCGCACGGCCCTCCTCACTCCCGGCGGCTTCTTCTTCAACGCCCAGGGGATCATCCTGCGCAGGGACTGAGGAACCGCCCCCGGCCAGTCGGCACGAGCGCCCCGCCCGGTCGGAGATCATCTGCCTGCCCTCGGAGCATGAGCCGTATCCGGTCCGAGGGCGGGGCAGCCGGCACCATCGGCGCCTCGCTCCCCGGAAGCGGATGTCCTCTGTCCGGCTTCTTACCGGCATCCGGGTATGGAGCCGCCGTCGCGGACGAGCGATCAGCCGGCAGGCCGAGGCACCGTCCGTGAGCGCGACGGTCCCTGCCCCGGCCCGGTGCTGGACCTGGTCGTCCGGATCATGGTGTGGCGCTCCGGGACCCCTCCTCGTGGGAGCGCGCCGCCTTCAGCAGGTCGTCGAGCCCGAGCAGGATCGCCTCGTACCCGAAGGCGCGGTAGTCCGCGGCCCGCAGATCCGGCACCTGGTCCCGGATCCGGCGCAGCGCGGGGTAGTCACCACTGACGGCGCCCGGGAGAGAGCGCCGCCGTCCACGCAGCCTGGCCTCGATGGTGACGCGCCCGACCCCGTAGGAGTGGAGCACGTTGTAAGCGAGCAGGGCCATTCGCTCGTCGAAGCCCGCGTCCAGCAGGATCTGGATGTTCGCATCCATCAACCGGCGCCCCTGTGCCGTGAGGCCGAGGTCGATCATCATGGCGTCGATCCCCGGGTAGACGCCCAGCACCCGGTTGGTCTCCTGATGGAGCAACCGAAGCCGTTCCATCCAGGTGCCGGCGTCCGACGGCGGGAGCCGGATCCCGGCGAGGATCACGTCGGCGACCAGTTCGAGCAGCGCCTGCTTGTTCTGGACGTGGTAGTAGATCGCCATCGGCGTCACGTCGAGTTCCCGCGCCACCTCACGCATACTGACCCCGGTGAAACCGACCCGCTCGGCGACACGCAGAGCGGCCCTGACGACCTCTCCCTCGCTGAGCTGCCCTCCTGGCACACGGTCAGCCGGCGGCTGGGCGGCGGCCTCTCGGGGAGGCTGCTCTGCGGCCACGGTCTCTCCTCCTACGCGATCGGGTCCCCTGCCCCGCCCCGGCGCGTCCCACTCCGGGACCATGTGGACGAGATGGGTGGAACAGCCCCACGTCCAGAACGGAGACTACCCCGACCGGCCGATCACACCGTACCGATGCGCGTGACACTCACCCGGCGTCCGGAAGACCATCCCCTTCCAGCGACAGGTACACCAGGGAGAGCGGAGGGGGGTCCGTCCGCAGGGTCTCGGTGATCCCGATGGAGCCGTCGGCGATCCGCTCCCGCAAGGTCGTCATCACGACCCGCGGGTCGTCCGCCTCGATCCGGTAGACGGCGAGGTATCTGCGGCCTCCGGGCATGTCCGCCACCGACTCCGGTGCCGCGACGTACCGGCTCGCGCCGACGATGCCGGGTACCTGCGCCAGCACCTCGGGAAGGTGCGTGTCCCGGTACCACTCGTTGAACGCCGCCTCGTCACCCGGCGCCGAGACGTCGGTGAACATCAGTGCCAGAGCCTTGGGCATCAGATCTTCCTTTCTGAGAGGGCGAGCGTCTCGGTGGAGGGGTGGGTGCGCGAGGATCCGCGGCGGGCGTGGCCGGTCCACCGGCCGGAGTGCAGCCAGCCGCGCGTGGCGCCGTCGACGCGGTCGAGGCGGTCTCCCGGCACGGCCTCCTCCAGCGCCCGAAGAACGGCGGCGCGCACCCGCTCCACGGCCGAGGGACCGCCGTCGGGCAGAACCTCGTCCACCAGGCCGAGCTCCAGCAGGTCGGCGGCTGTCAGCCGGAGCGAGTCCGCGGCCTCGGGCGCCCGGGAGGCGTCCCGCCACAGGATCACCGATGCTCCCTCGGGGGCGATCACCGAGAAGACCGCGCCTTCGAGTTGCAGCAGCCGGTCGGTGTGGGCGAGTGCCATGGCGCCGCCACTGCCGCCCTCGCCGACGCAGACGCAGACGCTCGGGGTGCGCAGTTGCGCGAGGGCCTGCAGGGTGCGGGCGATCTCCCCGGCGATGCCGTCCGCCTCCGCCACCGGCCCCGGCTCGGCGCCCGGTGTGTCCACCAGCGTCACCACGGGCAGACCGAGGCGGTCGGCGAGCCGGACGGCCCGCTGCGCGAGGCGGAAGCCGGCGGGCAGCGGGCGCCCGAGCCGCCCCTCGGCGTGCCTGTCCATCAGCACCACGACGACGCGCCGTCCGCCGATGACGGCCAGCCCGGCCCGGATCACCGGGTCACCGCCGTGCAGTTCCACCCAGGACGAGCAGAGCGCGGCGGCCCACTCAAGGCCGGAAGGACGCTCCCTGTCGCGTACCCGCGAGACGGTCTCCCACGCGGACGACGGCGTCCGCGTGGCCGGTGCGGGCACCCTCGGCCTGCCGGGCGGCAACTCCAGCGGGCGGTCCGCGCCGCCGAGGGCCGCGGCTGCCCAGAGCGGCTGCTCCCCCGGTGCGAGGATCTCGTCGACGAGACCGGCCTGGTGGGCGCTCTCCGCGTTGTGCGACGTGGCCGGAGGCAGGCACCCCGTCACCTGAGCGACGACCCTCGGCCCGCCGAACCCGATGGTCGCCCCCGGCTCCACCGCACGGACGTCGAGGAGCGAACCCCACGACGCGAAGACGCCACCGGTCGTGGGCGACCGGAGAACGCCCAGGGACAGCAGGCCCGCGGCGGCATGGCTGCTCACCGCGGACGCGGTCCGCGCCATCTGGACGAGGGACAGCATGCCTTCCTGCATGCGCGCGCCCCCCGATGCGACGAACCCGAGCACGGGCAGCCCCTGGTCGGTCGCCCTGCTGAAGGCCCGCACCACCTTCTCCCCCGCCACGCTGCCCATGGAGCCGCCGAAGTGCTCGAACCGGACCTCGACCAGCGCACACCGCACACCCGCCACATCGATCAGGCCGCTACGCACGGACTCACCGGCGGCGTCCCGGAGGGCCGCGCGGTAACCGGGGAACCGGAGTGGGTCACCACCGCGGAGCTCGGTGTCCCACTCGACGATCAGAGGACCTGTCCAGCCGTCAGATGCCACGTCCACTCGGCTCCTCATCGAAAGTGTCGCAGCACCCGCTTGCGACACCGCGCCACATATAGCTCATATATATACCTTATTGGACCATATTGTGGAACAGGTGGGCGGGGGGCCACCCCTTCGCCGTCCGGGTGATCGCGCTCACGGAACTCAGACGATGCCGCCCACGCCGGGCAAGGTCCCCGGCACGGGCGGGACAGCGGGCACACTACGACGGAGCCCCGGACAGGGAACCGTCCGGCGGACCCGCACCGGGGATCCACCGGACACCGAGACGACATCGGAGCCGGAGCCGGAGCCGGGCCGTGGCGACGGGGGCGGAGGAATCTCGATCTTGCGACTTGATCTAGACATTACAATTATTTATTATATATAACTTATTCATGATCTGCCCGAGCCAATCGGGCGACATGATGAGGAGTGACGCATGGGCAGACTCGCGGGAAAGGTCGCGGTCGTCACCGGCGCGGGCCAGGGCATCGGTCGCGGTATCGCCCGGCGGCTGGCCGCGGAGGGCGCGGCGGTCGTGGTATCGGGCCGCACCTTCGAGAAGGTGGCGCTGGTGGCCGCGGAGATCGAGGAGAGCGGCGGATCCGTACTGGCCGTCCGGTGCGACGTGAACATCCGGACCCAGGTCGACGAGATGGTGCGGAGTGGCGCGGACCGGTTCGGCCCGCCCGACATCCTGGTGAACAACGCCCAGGGCGGCGGTAACGGAGGAAACCTCCCGTTGGAGTCGGTGACGGACGAGCAGCTCCATGCGGCGTTCCAGGGCGGCCCGATGGCCACGCTGTACGGGATGCAGGCCTGTCTGCCGTACATGAGGGGGCGGGGCGGGACGATCGTGAACATGGGCTCCTCGACAGGCGTGACGGGAGACCCCGGTTTCTCTCCCTACGGGGCGGCCAAGGAGGCGATTCGGGGACTTACCAAGCACGCGGCCCGCGAATGGGGCAGTCTTGGAATCACCGTCAACGTCATCTGTCCCGCCGCCCTGTCAGCGAGCGGCAAGCGGTTCAAGGAGGAGGCGCCACGGCGCTGGGAGGCGATCATCAAGCAGATCCCCCTCGGGTACATGGGTGATCCGGACGACGACATCGCCCCGGCTGTGGTGGCCCTCGCCACCGATCTCCGCTACCTGACGGGCGCGACGCTGATGCTCGACGGCGGCCGATGTATTTTGCGATGACCCTTACCTGTTTTTTTCTATCATCTAGAAAGATTAGATCAGTACATTGATTCACCAGCTACACTGGTCCAGTGACGCAGACAGGTGAGATGACCGCCACCGACTCCCGTGTGCGAGTCCCCAAAACCGCAGAGGTTGTGGCCGACGCTCTCCGCCGCCAGATCGTCCGCGGCGAGATCCCCGAGGGGGGCGCGCTACCCGGCGAGTCCGCGCTGATGGAGCGCTTCGGTGTATCCCGCCCCTCCCTCCGCGAGGCCCTGCGCATCCTCGAATCCGAGAAGCTCATCAGCGTACGCCGCGGCGCACACGGTGGCGCCCGTGCCTGCCGGCCGACCATCTCGGTGGCGGCGAACTACCTCGGCCTGCTGATGCAGATGGACGGCGTGACCCTCTCGGACGTCTATATCGCCCGAACCGCCATCGAGCCGATCGCCGTCAGGATGCTGGCCCACTCTCCCGACCGGGCCGCGTCGGTCCACGAGCTGCGCTACCTGCTCAAGCAGGAGGCACTTGCCGCCGACGACCTGGACGCCTACAGCGCGGCGACGATCCGCTTCCACCAGAGGCTGGTCGAGTTGTCGGGCAACAAGACGCTGGCCCTGCTCTGGGGCACGCTCCAGGAGGTGCTCGCGGGAGAGGTGCTCGACTCGCAGTCGACGACCCTGCCGACCCGGGAGCGGCTTCGGAAGCGGCAGCAGGCGGTCACCAAGGCGCTGGACATGATCGAGGCGGGCGAGGCCGACGCCGCCGGAGACTTCTGGCGCGATGAGATGATCAAGGTGGGCGAGCGGGTGCTCCGCAAGCACGGCAACAAGACCGTGGTCGACGTGCTGAGCTGAGTCTCTCCCTCGGACCACGTTCGAGGGAGAGACTCAGCGATCCGTCAGCAAGAGGAGTCGAAGTCGTCGATCAGATGGGCCAGGCCCCAGGGCTGATCACTCTGCACGGAGTGACCGGCTCCAGGAACCGTCTCCGTCCTCACCGACGGAAGACGGCGGACGAACTCCTGCTCGTCCTCAGCCGCGACGAAGGCTGAGAGCCCTCCCCGGACCAGCATGACAGGGCATCGTAGCGAGGCGACGTCGTCCCAGAGTGGACTGAAGTCCATCGGCCCGTCCTCTGGTCGGCCGATCCTGTCGTACCGCCAGGTCCACCGACCGTCGGGAAGCCGCCGGGAGTTGTGTAGCACCCCGCGTCGCACCGCGGCCGCGGGCCGGTTCGGTGACGCCTGGACGGCCAGATCCACCATCTGCTCGAACGACCCGAAGGTCGCGGCTCCGCCGATGAGCGCCGTCGTCCCGCGCTGCCGCATGGTCATCGCCCTGCTGCGCAGGTGCACGCCGGGGGTGACGTCGACAACGACCACCTTGCGCACGACGTCCGGCCGGAGAGCGCCCAGGCGGATGGCGGTCAACCCGCCGAGGGACATCCCGACCACGGTGACCGGTGCGGGCGCGAGGGCGGCGAGGACCTCCTGAACCGCCTCCGCGTTCCGCCACGGCCAGTAGTCGTGATCGTCGCGCCGGTCCGAGTGCCCGTGTCCCGGCAGGTCGACCGCGATCGCCGGCCGGCCCAGCGCCAGGGCCACCAGATCCCAGGTGTGCGCGTTCTGCCCGCCTCCGTGCAGGAAGACGAGTTCGGGGCTGCCCTCGCCCCAGACGAGGACGCTGACCTGCTGGGCCGGGGTGACCTGGATCGAGCGACGGCTGACGGGTGGCACCTCATCGGGTGCCAGTCCCAGTTCCGCCACCGCCTCGCCCAAGGCTTCGAACTCGTCGTAGTCGTCCTCTGGTTCCCGTACTTCCACGAACGGTCCTTCGCTGGAGACGGTCACCGTACGTTCTCGGGCGTCTCCTGTGCCTTCCCCCGCAGGACCCTGCGGAGCAGCTTGCCTGTCTCGCTGTATGGCAGGGCGTCGAGGAAGTGCACCTCCTCGGGCGTGCAGGTGGACCGGAGACGGCCACGCACGTGATCCCGCAGGCCGTCCTCGGTGACGACGGCGCCCGGGTGGGCGACGACGTAGGCCACGACCCGCTCGCCCCAGTTGAGGTCCGGCACACCGATGACGGCGGCCTCCGCGACGGCCGGATGCCCGAAGAGCACCTCCTCGATCTCACCGGGGGAGATGTTCTCCCCGCCACGGACGATCACATCGTCGAGCCGTCCCGACAGATACAGGTAGCCGTCCTCATCGAGATAGCCGTTGTCGCGGGTGGGGAACCAGCCGTCCCGGGCACGGCCTCCGGCACCCAGGTACTCGCCGGCCACCTGCTCCCCACGCACCCAGACCTCACCGGGCTGCCCGGCGGGCAGCGGCTGCTCCAGGGGGCCCCGGATCTCCAGTTCGATCGCCGGCAGGGGGCGGCCGACGGAACCAAGCCGGGCGCGGACGGCCGGGTCGTCGGATCCCGCCGCGACGCGGTGGTCGTCGGGCGTCAGGATGGCGATCGTGGACGAGGTCTCGGTGAGCCCGTAGGCGTTCACGAAGTCCACGTGCGGCAGCAGGCGCATGGCCCGCTCGATCACGGGGACGGGCATGGGGCCGCCACCGTAGGACAGGTGACGCAGGGCCGGCAGTTCCCCGCCACCCGCCTCAAGCGCGTCCAGGATGCGGCCGAGCATCGTCGGGACCACCATCGCGTGCGTGATCCTCTCGTCACGTGCCGTCTCGACCCATCCCTCGGCCGAGAAGGCCGGCAGGTAGACCAGGCGCCGTCCGGTGTACACCGCCGAGAGGATCGCCGAGATCCCCGCGATGTGGTAGGGCGGGACGCTGACCAGGGTCGCCTCCTCCTCGGCCGCCGACGCGAACTCGCTCGCCGACAGGACGTAGGAGGTGACATGCCGGTGTCTCAGCACCGCGGCCTTCGGCGGCCCGGTGGTACCCGAGGTGAACAGCAGGATGGCGATGTCCCCCTCGCCCTCCTGCCGGCCCGTCACATCCGTGTCGTCGCCGCCCGGCTCGGCCTCCAGCAGGCCGAGGAAGTCCTCCCTCGTCCGCACCAGCGACCCCTCGATCTCACCGAGCCTGTCGATGACCGGGGGGTCGACCACCAGCAGGGCAGGAGCGTTGCGGGCCACGATGTCGCGCAGCTTCGCGTCGGCGAGCCGGTAGTTCATCGGTACGAACGGCAGGCCGGTGAGCGAGGCACCGAAAAGCAGGACGGGCAGGTTCCCGGAGTTGAGGTCGAGCATGCTCACCCGCTCCACCGGGGAGTCGCCGACCCGCGACCGCCGGATGACGGACGCCGCCCGGCGAGCCCGATCCAAAAGCTCGGCGTAGGTCAGACCGCCGATCCGCGAACCGACCGCCACCCGGTCCGGCATGCCCTCCGCGGCCATCTCCAGCAGGAGCCCGATGTTCACGCCGATTTCCTCTCAATCACATTGCTTCTCATCAACGCGTGGCCGCCGCCACCTGTCGCGCTGATCAGTCCGACGTCGGCAGGGGCTTGGCGTCCTTCAGCAGCAGGGGCCGCTCACCGACCGCGAGAGAGCCCTGCCCCGCCTTGGTGCACAACAGCTCCAGGCCGAGTTCCTCGTCCACGTAGCGCTTGCCGATCTGAGTGCCGTCGGAGTGCAGCGGGCTCAACTCCGCGGTTCCCTCCGCCCCGCCTCCGCCGGACACCATCGGATGACCACCACAGCACAGGTCCACCTCGGCCGACGGCCCACGGATGACCATTACCTCCGTGGTGTCCACAGTGCTCTTCCAGCGCGATCCGATCCGCATCTGCATGCCTCCATAGCTCCGCACTCGCCGTGCTCCAATGGATTTAAACAGATAGATGATTAAATGACTAGAGACCGGCATGGAGCGGTACATCCGATTCTCGGCCGAGTCCCCAAGGATGTCCCGGCCAGGGTGGTTCCGATCATTGAAGCGATCTCAAGCCCTTCAGGACCAACCCTTGACGACCTCGGTCAGGGCGGTTCACGACCGGGTACGGAGTGGCCGTCTCCGTCGCCTGAGTCTCACTCGCTCCAGGTCAGGACTTGATCACCTGCGCATCGTCACCCCGGATGTGAACGGCACCATCCGCCCGCCGTCGGCTTCCGAACAGTGGCCCGCGGGAAGAGGGCGAGCCCGGCTCTCGGATCCGAGAGCCGGGCTCGCCCTCCCCCGCCCCCGGGGGCGGCCCCCCGGGGTCGCCGGCGGCGCCCGGCGGTGGTGGGGGGGGT
>NZ_JBEOWJ010000058.1:0-41014 GCF_040295965.1 Streptosporangium sp. NPDC002544
CGGCGTCACTCCGTCACCCCCCCCCCCCGGCGGCGCCCCCCCCCCGCCCCCCGCCGCCGGGGGGGGGGGGGCCCCCCCCCCCCCCCCCCCCCCCCCCGCGGCCGTTTCCAGAGATTCCCGCACGGGAGAGGACGCACATGTCAGACGTCGTCATCTTCGACCACCTCGCCATCGGGGTCGAGTCATGGGAGGACGCCTACCCTCGTTTCGCCGTTCGACTGGGCGGCGCATGGTCACACGGAGGTGACACGGGCGAGTTCGCGCCCTACCAGCTGGTCTACGCCCATGACATGAGGCTGGAGTTCATCGCCCCCGGCGCCCGGCCGGGCGGCTTCATGCGGCGGTTCATCGACAGGAACGGCCCCAGCCCGCACCATCTCACCTTCCAGGTCCCCTCCCTGGTCGACGCCCTGGATCGGTTACGGGCGATCGGGATCGACACCCTGGGCGGCAGGAATGAGACCTACTGGAAAGAGGCGTTCCTCCATCCGAAACAGGCGGGCATGGGGACCCTGATACAGCTTGCCGAGGCGGACAAGGACCTGGTGGGCGGGTTCACCTCCCCCGCTCCCGAGGGCTTCCCCGAGTCCGCGGGGAAACCGCTCGGCATCTCCTGGGTCGGCCTGACCGTGGCGTCGCTCGACACCGCCAGGACACTGTTCGCGGACCAGCTGAGCGGCCACGTCCGCCACGGGGGCCGGGGCTGGTTCCTCGTCAGCTGGGGTACCGGCCATAACCTGCTCGTCCGCGAGCGTGCGGAGACACCGGGCGGCGCGGGCCTGTGGCTCGCCCACGGACTGGGAGTCGACCACGTCATGTTCGGCTCCCCCGAGCTCACCCCCGGCGACCTGGAGGACGGGAGCACGCAGGCCGTGCGCATGCCGTACGAGCCGTCGACCGGCGTCGCGGTCCTTCAGGCATGGCAGGACGTCGACCGGCAGTGAGCCAGGGCAGACCGGAAACGGCCCCCCTGCTTCGCAGGGGGGCCGTTTCATCGGCCGGACGCCGGGGGCAACGTCGCGTGGGGCGGTGCCGCCCCACCGGCTCGTGGGGTGCGTCCGGTCCGCCGGAACCTCAGCCCTCGTCCCAGACGACCATCGCGTCCAGGACCTCGACGCCCTCGCCGGAGACCCGCAGCGGATTGACCTCCATCTCCGTTATCCGGTCGCCGAGCGCCAGCGCGACGTCGGCGAGCCGGCAGACGACGTCGGCCAGCTTCTCCAGGTCCACCACCGCTCCGCCACGAGCACCCGTGAGCAGGGGATAGCTCTTCAACTCCGCGAGCATGGCCTTGACCTCGTCACGATCGACGGGCAGCAGCCTGATCGCGGTGTCCTTGAGAACCTCCACCCAGACGCCGCCGAGACCGACGACGAGCGTGAGGCCCCATACGGAGTCACGGACGAAGCCCACCAGCAGGTCGACGCCGTCGGGGCGCATCGGGCTGAGGACCGCGCCCTCGATGTCGGCGTCCGGCGCGTGCGACCGCACCGTGTCCATCATCCGCTCGAACGCCTCGCGCACCTCACCCGGCGAGTTCAGGCCGAGGACGACCCCGCCGACATCCGTCTTGTGCGCGATATCGGCGGACGAGACCTTCATCACCAGGGGAAGCGGCATCTCCCCGGCCGCGCTCCCGGCCTCCTCGGCGGTCCGCACCAGGCGCTGGGGAACGACGGGCACTCCCGCGCCGGCCAGCAGCCCGACGACCTGGCGCTCGGACCAGCGACCGCCGGCGCCGCCCTCGATCTCCACGGCCGTCGAGGAGCCGGCCCGCGGCTGCGCGATCTCCCTGCGCTTCTCGGACCACCACATCGCCTTGGCGAGGGCGGGGATGCCCCGGGCGAAGGACTCCAGCACGTATGAACTGCCCGACGACCGGCGGAACTCACGCGCGAACAGGGTGCGCTCGGTGGGCAGGAACTCCATGGGGATGACGGGAACCGGGCTCGTGTCCGCCAGTTCCTTGCGCCACTCGACGCTCCCGGCCATGAACGCGGCCGCCTCGGGGGTGGCCGGGGCCGACCCGTTGATCACCAGGACGTCGATGCCCGGGTCCTTCGAGACGACCTTCTCACACAGCGGCAGCAGGTCGGGCTTGATCACGACGTACCCGGTGGTGTCGAGCGGATTCTGCGCCGTCGCGAAGTCCGGCAACCCGCTCTCCCGCAGCGCCGTCACCGTGGAGTCGGCGAGGTCGGGCAGCTGCACGCCGTTCACCTCGGCGACATCGCCGATCACCCCGCACATCGCTCCGGAGCCTGTCACGAAGGCGGCCCTGCGCCCGGGGATCTCCCCGTACTCGGCGAGCAGTCCGGACGTGGCCACCAGGTCCTCGATGGAGTCGACACGGATGACCCCGAGCTGCCGGAAGGCGGCGTCGAACACCTTGTCGTCACCGGCGAGCGCTCCGGTGTGCGCAGCCGTCACCTTGGCGCCCACCTCACCGCGCCCCGCCTTGTACGCGACGATGGGCACGCCGGCTGCCAGGGCCCGCCGTGCGGCGTCGACGAACGCCTCGGGGTGGCGTACCGATTCCAGGTACAACGCGATGACCTTCGTGGACTCCTGCGCCAGCAGGTAGTCGATGCCCTCGGCGATCGTGATCATCGCCTCGTTGCCCAGCGTGACCAGATGGCTGATGCCCACATCCCGGCTCTGCAGATAGTTGAGCAGGAAGATACCGAGCGCGCCGCTCTGCGAGAGGACCCCGACACCACCGGTCTCCATCGGCCACGGCAGCATCTGACTCCACGGCATCGTCGCGGCGGCCGCGTTGATGAAACCGAGATTGTTCGGTCCCAGGATGCGCAGGCCGAGTTCGTTCGCGCGGGCGGCCAGAGCCCGCTCGCGTTCGGCCCCCTCCTCGCCCATCTCCCCGAAACCGGCGGCGATGACGACGAGATTGACGACCCCCTTCGCCGCCGCGCCCTCCATGATGCCCGGCAGCGAGTCGGGACCGGTCAGCACATAGGCCAGATCGACATGACCGTCGATGTCCTCAAGGGACCTGACGGTCGGCTGACCATGGACCTGATCACCCTTGTGATTGACGAGATGGATGGGGTGGGGGTATCCCGCCTGCACGAGGTTGGCATAGGTGTAACGGGACCAGCCCGAACGATCACTCGCCCCGACGATCGCGATCCCGCGCGGCGCGAACATCGAATCGAGTGGATGCCCCCCAGAGGCGTCGTTGTCCAAGCGCGATGACGAACCGCCCTCGGTCCCGGTGATGAGGCTCATTCTCCGCTCCCTGTCGCATGCGGGCGGTAGCCCGGACGATCAGTACCTGGGGCACGCCGGCCGCGGTGACCAGCCCGGAGGGCGGTCGGCACGGCAGGCGAGACTCCGTGGAGCTATAGTGAAATTAGATTCTACTACTGTCAATAGCCAGATCATCTTGAGTGAGCGTGAATCGAGTCGTTACCTGCGCTGATGATGCATCTCACCTACAGGCCGGACAGCTGTCGAAATCTAGAGTCGGAATCTATCTAGCGGCAGCGTCGGCTCACCTGCGATCTCCGGAGGCGTGCCACGCCCCCATCCGAGGCGAGGGCGCGCACGGCCCCGGCGCGGGTGAGGTCCGCGCCGATGTCATCGCCGGAGGACCGGCCGAGGCCGCCTGGCGGCGACTGCCGGGTGGCAGGGCGCCGAACGCCCGCCGGATGAACGTTTCACGCTCGGCGCACGCCTTTTCACAGCTTTGACCAGGTCATCCCCGCTCTGGAGGCCGGAGCCGGTGGCCGCCTACCTTCGGACGGCCGCCAATGTGATACTTCCGGTGCCGGGAAGCCCGATTCGAGCGCCCCGCGCGTTTCTCCGGAAACACACTTCGTTCATGCCGCAGGAGAATTGATGCGCAGAATGCGAGCTTTACTCGTTTCGGCCTTTCTTGCCACCGGCCTGGCGCTGTCCGTCGGTGTGCTGCCCGCGCAGGCCGCCACACTCAGAAACGTCTACTACTACGACTGGGACTGCCACCGGGTCGGAAACCTCGGCATCCAGGAGGGGTGGTGGACCTCGTACACCTGCACCCCCCAGTCCGGGTTCTGGTTCCTCTACGCATGACGCCGCTCCCGGCACGCCCGCGTGCCGGCCGGCGGCCGGGAGCGGAGACCCCGGGATTCGACGGTCGCGCGGGGTGGCCGCCGGATCGGGCCGCGCCGCCCGATCCGGCGGCCACCTCGTGTCACGGGCGTGCGAGAAGGGTCGCGATCCCCTGTCCCACGCCGATGCACATCGTGGCGACGGCGTGCTCGTGTCCCTCGTCGGCCATGGTCATCGCGGCGGTCAGCGCCAGGCGGGCGCCGCTCATGCCGAGCGGGTGGCCGAGCGCGATGGCGCCGCCGTGCGGGTTGACGTGCTCGGCGTCATCGGGCAGCCCGAGCAGGCGCAGCACCGCCAGGGACTGTGCGGCGAAGGCCTCGTTGAGCTCGATGGTCCCGACCCGGTCGAGGCCGATGCCGGTCCGCTCGGTGAGCCGCCGCACCGCGGGTGCCGGGCCGACGCCCATGACCCGCGGCTCGACGCCGACGCTCGTCGTCGCGACGATCCGCGCCAGGGGTTCGAGGCCGTAGCGCGACACCGCCTCCTCCGAGGCCAGGAGCAGGGCCGCGGCGCCGTCGTTGACCCCTGAGGAGTTGCCGGCGGTGACGGAGCCCCCCTCGAAGAGGGGCCGCAGCGCGGCGAGCCGCTCCGGCGAGGTCTCACGGGGATGCTCGTCGGCGGTGACGAGCGTGGGGTCGCCCTTGCGCCGGGGCACCGGCACGGGGACGATCTCGCGTTCCAGGCGGCCGCTCGCCTGTGCCTTCGCCGCCCGTTCCTGGGAGCGCAGCGCGAAGGCGTCCTGGTCCTCGCGGCTGATGCCGTGGTCGTCGGCGACGTTCTGTGCGGTGCGCGGCATGGCGTCCGTGCCGTACGTCCGCTGCATCTCGGGGTTGACGAAGCGCCAGCCGATCGTCGTGTCGTGGATCTCCGCGGTACGGCCGAAGGCGGTGGCCGCCTTCGGCTGCACGAACGGTGCCCGGCTCATGCTCTCCACGCCGCCCGCGATGACGAGGTCGGCGTCGCCCGCGACGATGGCGCGGGCTCCGTACGCCACGGCGTCGAGGCCGGACCCGCAGAGCCGGTTCACCGTCACCCCGGGCACCGCCACCGGCAGGCCGGCCAGCAGAGCGGCCATCCGGGCGACGTTGCGGTTGTCCTCCCCCGCCTGGTTGGCGCAGCCGAGGACGACCTCGTCGGTCGCCTCCCAGTCGACACCGCCGTACCGGGTGGTCAGCTCGCGGACGACATGGGCCGCGAGGTCGTCGGGACGCACCTCGGCGAGAGCGCCGGCGTACCTGCCGACGGGGGTGCGGACCCCGGAGACGAGGTAGGCGATGCGGGTAACACTCATGTGGGCCTCCAGAAAAACGTGTCAGCGATCCTCGTCGAACAGCAAGGTCTCCACTCGCTGCCGGTAGTCGCGGTAGATCTGCCGGTACCGCTCGACGGCCCCGGCGCGATCGCCCCGTTCGATCAGCTCAAGGGTCTGCCGGTAGCCGTTCAGCCACACGCTCCACACGTCGCTCTCGGCGGTGAGGGCCAGCACCCGCAGGGTGCGCGTGACCACCAGGTCGACGTGGGTCTGCAGTTCCCGGTTGCCGCTCGCCAGGATGACCACCGTGCTGAAGTCCGCCCCCGCGGCGGCGGCGGCCGTCACGTTGCCCTGCCGGAGGCCCTCGGCGAACTCGCCGAGCTTGACGCGCAGGGTGGCGACGTGCTCGTCGGTGATGTTCTCCATGCCCCACTCGAAACCGGCGCAGGCCAGCACCATCATCACGTCGATCAGCTCGAGCGCGCTCTTCTGGGTCACCCGGGTGACCTGCCGCGTCCGGTTGGGCGAGATGTCGATCAGCCCCTCGGCGGCGAGCTGGGTGATCGCCTCACGTACCGGGGTGATACTCACGCCCAGCCGAGCCGCTATCTCCGCGTCCTTGATCAACGCGCCCGGTTTCAGCAGGCCGGTGATGATCTCCTCGCGCAACCGGCGCAGGACCGCTTCTTTCCGCGTCAGCGGTACCGCAAAGGACATGGGGATGCTCTCGGTCAATAGGAAGCCGACGCCGCCATCCTACGATCCCCGCTCGGAGACTGATCAAGCGGATCCCGAAGCGGCCGAGGCACAGCGGCAGCGCGGCACACGCCCTGGAGCCATGGGTTTAGGTCAGCACACAAACCCCTCAGAGCTGTTGACTCCTCACAGAATGCATTTTACATTGATGTAACTTCCAGATATTACGTACGTGATGCTCTCCCTGATCGCGACAGGGCAACCGTTCCCGAGCCAGAGGGCGCCCGATGGCGGGACACCGCCGCACGAGCTGACGCCCGGCCGGCCACCAGAGATCTCCGCACCGCCGGACAGGTCTACGCCCCACGACCCGCCGGCGCGGCCGTATCCCCATATCACCCGCGACTCCCAGCCACACGCACGAGTTCCTCACCATGGTCGACCTCCTGCCGGACGGCACCGCCGGCCTGGACCACGTCATCCCGGCGATCGGCGGGAGCCTGGCCGGGCGGTCCGTCTGACGCCGCCACCCGTCACTCCCTCGCGGAGTCCCGGCCCGCGCCACCGACCCGTCCGCCGTGACGCCCCGGTTGCGAGCGGGTCCCCCACCACCCCGGCCAGATGAGCATGGCCCTGAGGCGATGACGCACGCCCTCATGGCCGGATGGCGTCGTGAGGTCGCGATCTCCGCGCCGCGCACACCGATTCGTCACACCCCTCGCACCTCAGGAGGACGAATGTCCGCACCCGACTCCGGCCCGCGCACCGTTCCCGCCTCTGTCGACGTCGTCGTCGGCGCCGGCTTCTCGGGCATGTACCTGCTGCACAAGCTCCGCGAGATGAACCTGTCCGCGGTCGTGTTCGAGACCGGCACCGACGTCGGCGGCACCTGGTACTGGAACCGCTATCCCGGAGCCCGGGTGGACGTGGAGAGCCTGGCCTACTCCTACTCGTTCTCCCCAGACCTTGAGCAGGAGTACGAGTGGCAGGAGCGCTACCCGACCCAACCGGAGATCCTCCGGTACGCGCGACACGTCGCCGACCGGTTCGACCTGCGCAGGGACATCCTCTTCGAGACACGCGTGGCGGCGGCCAGCTACGACGAGCCCGGCAGGACCTGGCTGGTGCGCACCGAGGCCGGGGAAACCGTCACCGCCCGCTTCCTCGTCATGGCCACCGGCTGCCTGTCGTCTTCGAAGCTGCCGGAGATCCCCGGCCTCGACGGCTTCGGCGGCGCCACCTACCACACTGCGCACTGGCCACACGAGGGTGTGGACTTCACCGGCATGCGAGTCGGGATCATCGGCACCGGGTCCTCCGGCGTGCAGTCGATCCCGGTCATCGCCGAGCAGGCCACCGACCTCACCGTCTTCCAGCGCACCCCCGCCTACAGCCTCCCGGCCCGTAACCGCAGGCTGCGCCCGGACGAGATCGCCGACATGAAGGCGAACTACCGGGCCTTCCGCCAGGCCCAGAAGGAGTCCGGATTCGGGGTCCCCACGCCGATCCCGACGAAATCCGCCCTGGAGGTCTCCGACGAGGAGCGCGACGCCACCTTCGAGGGGGCCTGGGAGAGTGGCAGCCTGGTCAACCTCCTGACCGCGTACGCCGATCTCAGCGTCGACCAGGAGGCCAACGACACGGCGAAGCGGTTCATCCACGGCAAGATCCACCAGATCGTCGAGGACCTGCGGACCGCCGCGGACCTCTGCCCGGAGTACCCCGTGGGCACCAAGCGCCCCTGCCTGGACACCGGCTACTACGAGACGTACAACCGCGAGAACGTGCACCTGGTCAATCTGCGGCGCACACCGCTCGTGGAGGTCACCGACAAGGGCATCCGCACCTCCGACAGGGAGTACGAGTTCGACGCGATCGTCTACGCGACCGGGTTCGACGCGATGACGGGGGCGCTGACGAACGTCGACATCCGCGGCCGGGGCGGTGCCTCACTCAAGGCGGCGTGGAGCGCGGGCCCCCGCACGTATCTCGGGATCGGCTCCGCGGGCTTCCCGAACCTGTTCATGATCACCGGACCGGGCAGCCCGTCGGTGCTCTCGAACATGGTCGTCTCCATCGAGCAGCACGTCGACTGGGTGGCCGATGCGATCGGGCATCTCGACCACCGGGGTCTGCGGACGATCGAGCCCACCGTGGAGGCCCAGGACGCCTGGGTGGACCACGTCAACCTCATCGCCGACTCCACCCTCTACCCCAGGGCGAACTCCTGGTACATGGGAGCCAACGTGCCGGGCAAGCCGAGGGTCTTCATGCCCTATGCCGGCGGTGTCGGGGAGTACCGCAGGAAGTGCGACGAGATCGCCGCCCTGGGCTACGAGGGCTTCGCCCTCTCCACCTGACCGGCCGGGAGCGGCGCGGCGAAATGGTCGCGCCGTGATCGGGGAACAGCGGCCGTACGGCCCTCGCCACCGGAAAACCCCCGCCCGTCCGCCGGGCGATGACACCGACTCCCAACCGTTCTACATTCACGTCCACCAGATTCGTGACCCGTTGGAGGGCCAATGTCCCGTCGTGACCTGATCGATCCCGAATCTCGCGTTCCCCTGGACGGGCTGCTCGGCATGTTGCCCGGCGGCTTCAACGCCATCCCCGACATCGTCCAGCGCCGAGCCGCCGTCGCAGGCATGATGGGCGCCCTCGAAGTGCCCGAGAACCCCAACGTCACCAAGGAGGATCGGACCGTCCCCGGCCCCGACGGGGAGCCCGACATCACCGTGCGGATCTACCGGCCGGTCAACGCGTCCGGCACGCTGCCCGGCATCTACTACATCCACGGTGGCGGCATGATCCTCGGCAACGTCGCGGGCGAGGACGCCGCCGCGACGATGATCTGTGACCAGGTCGGCGCCGTCGTGGTCTCCGTCGAGTATCGCCTCGCCCCGGAACACCCCCATCCCGCCCCGGTCGAGGACTGCTACGCGGGCCTGGTGTGGACGGCGAAGAACGCCGGCGAGCTGGGCATCGATCCGGAACGCCTGGCGATCTACGGCGCCAGCGCCGGTGGCGGGCTGACCATCGGCACGGCGCTCCTGGCGCGGGACCGCGGCGGCCCGGCCCTCTCGTTCATGATGCCGATCTACCCGATGGTCGACGACCGGAACGAGACGCCGTCGAGCCACGAGATCACCGACATCGGGATCTGGGACCGCGCGGGCAACATCGAAGCCTGGAACTGGTACCTCGGCGGTAAGGAGGCCGACCGGTACGCGGCCCCGGCGCGTGCCGAGGACCTGTCCGGTCTCCCCCCGGCCTTCATCGACGTCGGCACCGTCGACCTGTTCCGGGACGAGGACATCGCGTTCGCTCAGCGGCTCATGCAGGCGGGCGTCCCGACCGAGTTGCGCGTCAACCCGGGCAGCTACCACGCCTCGGAGACGTTCGCGCCCGAGGCGGAGCTCTCCCGGCGGATCTGGGCCGGGCGGATCGACGCCCTCCGGCGCGTTCTCTCCTGAGGGGGGCGCCCCGGTGCCTCAGACAACCTGAGGTTCCGCCCGCGGCACCGGGGCGCGCCGGCCTCCGCCGACACGGCAGGAGACCGTCGGCCAGGTCCAGGTGCCGCCGTGCGGGAAGGTGACGTCCTTCCACGGCTTTTCAAGCCGTGGAAGGACGTCACCTCTGTTCCTCCGCTGGGGCATCGACCGGAACGGGGATGTTCCGCGGCGCGCGGACGTCGCGGTGGGCCGTAGAACCTTGAGGGACCGCGACAACCGATCCGGTCCGTACGCGGAGCACTCGCCGGCGGCGGTCCGCCGGATATCAGCTGGTGCAGTTCGCACCGTTGAGGGTGAACGACGCCGGTGTGCCGGTGTTGCCGGTGTGGCCGGCCTGGAAGCCGAACGAGGTCGAGCCGCCCGCCGGGATGGCCGCGTTGTAGCTCATGTTCCTCGCGGTCACGGCGCCGCTCGCGGGCGTGATCGTGGCGTTCCACGCCGAGGTGACGGTCTGGCCCGAAGGAAGCGTGAAGGCCAGGGTCCAGCCGTTGATCGCGGAGGTGCCGGTGTTGGTGACGGTCACCGAGGCCGTGAGGCCGGTGTTCCACGCGTTGGTGGTGTAGGCGACCCGGCAGGACGCGCCCGGGGTGGGAGTCGGGGTCGGCGTGGAGGTAGGGGTGGGGGTAGGCGTGGGGGTCGTGCCGTCCAGGCCGAAGAACGAGATGACCATCGCGGCCTGGCCGCCCAGCGGCAGGTTGTGCCCCACTCCCTGGAGGCTGATGGCCTCGACGGCGGAGCCGTACCGGGTGCGGGTCCAGGTCGGCTGGGGCTTGTCGGTGGAGGTGGGGGTCTGGGAGAGGCCGTGGACGTTGGTCCACTGCTTGATCTCCTCGGTGAAGTTCGGGTAGCGCAGCGTCGTGTCCTCGGTGCCGTGCCAGACCTGCATCCTCGGGCGCGCCCCCGTGTAGCCCGGATAGGCGCCGCGGACCAGGTCTCCCCACTGCTGCGGCGTCTTCGTCACCTGCCCGTTGGCGCAGGCACTGTTCCACGTCGAGCCGTCGGTCGTGGCGAAGCAGCCGAACGGCACGCCCATGAACGCCGCCCCGGCCTTGAACACGTCGGGGTAGTCGCCCAGCAGGACGTTGGTCATCATGCCCCCGGAGGAGGCGCCCGTGACGAACACCCGGCCGGTGTCGGCGTTGTAGCGGGACGTCACGTAGTTGACCATCGACACGATGCCGACGGGGTCGCTGTTGCCGTTGCGGGTGAGGGCTCCGGGCGAGTAGACGTCGAAACAGGAGCCGCTGCGGGTGGCAGACGGGTAGATGACGATGAAGCCGTACCGATCGGCCAGCGACGCGAACTCGGTGCCGGAGTGGAACGCCGGCCCCGACCCGGTGCAGTAGTGCACGGCCACCAGGATCGCGGGACGCGCGGTGACGTTGTTCGGGACGTACAGGTGCATGCGGAGGTTGGTCGGGTTCGTGCCGAAGCCTGTCACCTCGACGAGCGAGGCGGCCCCGGCGGGCGGCGCCGCCATCAGGCCGACGGCGACGAGCAACGCCGCCACGATGCCCAGGAGTCGTTTCATCTGCTCTCCTCTTCGCGAAATATTCTGAGCATTACAGAAATATTTCGATCACCAAGCGCCGCAAAGACCGCACCTAGCTGACCTGGGAATGCGTAATCAACGAAATGAAAGTTTCGGAACGGCCTCATATTGGATTGGCCGCCAAGAACGCGGCAGGGGTACCCCCCTCTCGGGAGGCCCCCCTGCCAACCGGTAAAAATCCGGCCTGAACGACAGAACACGCCGGCTGGTCAGCCCGGCTCGACCGTCTCGACCAAACGCCCTCGCAGCTCTTGAGATGGGTGCCGGCGCTGCCCGGCGGGCAATCCGCGTGAGGTGAGGGTCAGGTGCGGCACGCGGCCCAGAGGGTGCGTTCGGTGCGTGCCGAGAGGTCGTCTCGGCGCAGGATGCCGTGGGGGCTGTCCGTATCGAGCAGCCGTCAGCACAATCCGCCGCCTGCCGACCGCAGTCATCGCAGAGTCAACGCTCACAGCAGCCCACATCACCTGACGGCCGGCCGAGCGAAGGCCGATGCCGGGAGCCATTTGATCAGTTGATCTGCCATGTGTCGCCGGCGAGGAGCAGTTCGCCGAGGTCGCCTCTGCCCTTGTCCGCGGTGGCCTGCTCCAGCTGCTCGTTCATCAGCTGGTCGTAGGACGGCCGGTCCACCGAACGGAAGATCCCGATCGGCACCTGCTGGAACGCCGGCTCGTCCAGCCTGGACAGCGCGAACGCCAACGACGGGTCCGGCCGGTGCGCGTCGTGGACGAGGATCTCGCTCTCGGCCACCTTCGAACGTGGGACGACCTCGACGCCGCCGTACGACGACAGCCGCACCGCCTTGGCGTTCTCACCCGAGCCGAACACGATCGGCTGCCCGTGCTCCAACCGGATCGTGATCTCATCACGCGCCGCCGGGTCCTTCAACGCGTCGAAGGCGCCGTCGTTGAAGATGTTGCAGTTCTGGTAGATCTCCACCAGTGACGTGCCCCGATGCGCCGCCGCCTCCCGCAACACGCTCTGCAGGTGCTTGCGGTCGGAGTCGACCGTCCGCGCGACGAACCCCGCCTCGGCGCCGATCGCCAGCGAGATCGGGTTGAACGGCCTGTCCAGCGACCCCATCGGCGTCGACTTCGTGACCTTCCCGATCTCCGAGGTCGGGGAGTACTGGCCCTTGGTCAACCCGTAGATCCTGTTGTTGAACAGCAGGATGTTGAGGTTGACGTTACGGCGCAACGCGTGGATCAGGTGGTTGCCGCCGATGGACAGCGAGTCGCCGTCACCGGTGATCACCCACACCGACAGATCCGGACGCGAGGCCGCGAGCCCGGTCGCGATCGCCGGAGCCCGCCCGTGGATCGAGTGGAACCCGTAGGTGTTCATGTAGTACGGGAACCGGGACGAGCAGCCGATCCCGGAGACGAACACGATGTTCTCCCGGCGCAGCCCCAGTTCGGGCATGAAGCTCTGCACGGCCGCGAGGATGGCGTAGTCACCGCAGCCGGGGCACCAGCGGACCTCCTGGTCGGACTTGAAATCCTTGAGGGTCTGCTTGCCCTCGCTCTTGGGCACCAGGGCCAGGCCCTTGCCGTTGAGGCTCTCAGTCACTGTCGATCACGTCCTGGATGACTCCGGCCAACTCCTCGGCCTTGAACGGAAGCCCGCGCACGCGGTTGTAGCTGATCACGTCGACCAGGAACCGCGCACGCAGCAGCAGCGCGAGCTGGCCGAGGTTGATCTCGGGAAGCAGCACCTTGTCGTAGGAGCGCAACACCTCACCGGTGTTGGCAGGCAGCGGGTTGAGGTGGCGCAGGTGGGCTTGGGCGACCTTGCCGCCGGCCTTGCGCACCCGCCGCACCGCTGCCGCGATCGGTCCGAACGTCGACCCCCAGCCCAGCACCAGGGTCCTGGCGTCACCGTCGGGGTCGTCGACCTCCAGAGCGGGAACGTCGATGCCGTCGATCTTGGCCTGGCGCAGCCGCACCATCGTGTCGTGGTTGTCGGGGTCGTAGGAGATGTTTCCGGTGCCGTCGGCCTTCTCGATGCCGCCGATGCGGTGCTCCAGACCCGCCGTCCCCGGCACCGCCCACGGCCGGGCCAGCGTCTCGGGGTCGCGCTTGAACGACAGATAGGTGGTGCCGTCCTCCCCGTTGGGCGTGGTGGTGAACTCCACCGAGATGTCGGGCAGCTGCTCCACGTCCGGCACCCGCCACGGCTCGGAGCCGTTGGCCAGGTAGCCGTCCGACAGCAGCATCACCGGCGTGCGGTACTTCAGCGCGATCCGCGCGGCCTCGATCGCGGCGTCGAAGCAGTCCGACGGCGTGGCCGGGGCGATCACCGGCACCGGGGACTCGCCGTTACGGCCGAACAACGCCATCAGCAGGTCGGTCTGCTCGGTCTTGGTCGGCATACCGGTCGAGGGGCCGGCCCGCTGCACGTCCACCACGATCAGCGGCAGCTCGGTCATCACCGCAAGGCCGACGGTCTCGGCCTTGAGCGCGACACCCGGCCCGGAGGTGGTGGTCACGCCCAGCGCGCCGCCGAACGCTGCCCCCAGCGCGGCGCCGACCCCGGCGATCTCGTCTTCGGCCTGGAACGTGCGGATGCCGAACCGCTTGTGCCTGGACAGCTCGTGCAGGATGTCGGAGGCCGGGGTGATCGGGTAGGAGCCCAAGAACAGCGGCAGCCCCGACTGCACCGACGCGGCGATCAACCCGTAGGCAAGGGCCTGGTTGCCGGCGATGTTGCGGTACACGCCCGGAGCGAGCGTGGCCGGCTTGATCTCGTAGGAAACCGAGAACGACTCGGTGGTCTCGCCGTAGTTCCAGCCGGCCTGGAAGGCGGCGACGTTGGCCTTGGCGATGTCGGGCTTGGCGGCGAACTTCGCTTCCAGGAACTGGATCGTCGCCTCGGTCGGCCGGTGGTACAGCCATGACAGCAGGCCGAGGGCGAACATGTTCTTGGCCCGCTCGGCGTCCTTCTTGGAGACGCCGAAGCCCTCGAGGGCCTTGACGGTCAATGACGTCAGCGGCAGGGAGTGCACCCGCCACTCGGCGAGGGACTCGTCCTCCAGCGGGTTGGCGGCGTATCCGACCTTCTGCAGGTTACGGCTGGTGAACTCGTCGGTGTTGGCGATGATGTCGGCGCCGCGCGGCAGGTCGGTCAGGTTGGCCTTGAGCGCGGCGGGGTTCATCGCGACGAGCACGTTGGGCGCGTCGCCGGGAGTGAGGATGTCGTGGTCGGCGAAGTGGAGCTGGAAGCTCGACACGCCGGGCAGAGTGCCCGCGGGTGCGCGGATCTCTGCCGGGAAGTTGGGCAGCGTTGACAGGTCGTTGCCGAATTTCGCCGTCTCCGCGGTGAATCGGTCGCCGGTCAGCTGCATGCCGTCGCCGGAGTCACCGGCGAACCGGATGATCACGCGGTCGAGTTGCTGAACCTGCTTGGTCACAGCTGCTCAGTCCTCCTCGACGGGCCCCGGTTCATACGCGCCGGACATGTCCTCGGAACCATGCCACATCCATTTCGGGCCGTTTCCTGCATAGTGCTGATCATTACTGCGAACCTTCCGCCGGATCCGGTCACGTCTTCGGACCACCTGCCTGCCTGCGGCAGTGTATGCAATCGTAGCGCCACTTTTTCAACACATGTGTTCAAAATTCTTGCTGGGGGCTAGAGTGGCTGTCGGGCCAGGTGCTCGATGGGTGGCCCGCGTCGCTCTCGCGGGAGTGCGACACATCGGGTGGTGCAGTCGGCCTCAGCTTGACCGACGGGCGCGTGCGCCCTTGACGATGGAGGAGGCTCCTTAGGGATGCGGGTTCACGAAGCGCTCGCGGCCGCCGTGGCGGCGAACGAGGTCGACACCCTGTTCGGATTGCTGGGCGACTCGAACCTATTCATGGTCAACGCCTTCGTCGAGCAGCAGCACGGCAGGTACGTCAGCGCTGTCCACGAGGCGGGGGCCATCATGATGGCCCACGGGTACGCATGCCGCAGCGGGCGCCTCGGGGTCGCCACCGTCACCCAGGGCCCCGGGCTGACGAACACGGTCACCGCCCTCGTCGAAGCGGTCCGCAGTGCCACGCCGCTGGTCCTGATCTGCGGTGACACCAACCCAGGGAACACGGCGAACGTCCAGTCGCTGGCCCAGGCGCCGCTGGTGGCCGCCACCGGGGCGGACTACATGCTGGTCGAACGTCCGGAGGACGCCGCGGCCGCGTTCCACCGCGCAGCGCGCCGGGCCAGGGACGGGCGGCGCCCCGTGGTGCTCAACTGCCCGACCTCTTTCCAGTGGCACGAGGTGGGCGAGCCGCTGATCGCCGATGCCGGTCTCGTGTTGGGCACGGTGCAGGAACCGGAGGAGTCCGCGCTGGACGCGGCCGTCGGTGTGCTCGCCGCATCCCGGCGGCCCCTCGTGCTCGCAGGGCGGGGGGTACTGGACAAGTCGGCGCGCGATGCCGTCCTCGATCTCGCCGAGCGGCTCGGGGCGCCGATCGCGACAACGCTGAAGGCTCGTGGGTTGTACACCGCCGAGGAAGGTTCGGTCGGGGTGTTCGGCACCCTGTCGACCGCGATCGGTGTGGAGACGATCAACGATGCGGACTGCGTCGTGGCGTTCGGCGCGGGCCTCAACACCTGGACCACCGCTGGGACCGAGCTGCTCGAAGGCAAGTCGGTGGTGCACGTGGACGACGATCCGTCGGCAATCGGCCGGCACGCCCCGGTGACCGCCGGCGTGCTGGGCGACGCCGCCGCGACGGCTCGGACGATTGTCGAGTGGCTCGACGCCGCCGAGATCCCGGCGTCGTCCTACCGCGAGCTCGTCCGTCGGCGGCTCACCCCGGAGGCCTTGTGGTGGACCGAGACCTCGACCGACTTCAGCCTGGCAGCCGTGCTCAGCGCGATCGACGCGGCGCTGCCCTCCGTGCGCACGATAGTGCAGGACGGGGGCCGGTTCTTGGGCGAGAGCTTCCGCTATATCGGGACGCACGAGCCGACCGCGCACGTGCTGTCGACGTCGTTCGGCGCGGTCGGCCTGGGAATGGGGGCGGCGATCGGCGCGGCGTGCGCGGCACCTGACGAACCGACGGTGCTCATCACCGGCGACGGTGGGTTCATGATGAGTGGCCTGGCCGAGCTGCAGTCCGCCGTGCGGCACGGCATTCCACTCACCGTTGTCGTCTGCAACGACGGCAGCTACGGGGCGGAGTACGACCAGTTCGTCAATCGCGGTATCGATCCGGGGCTGTCGTTGTTCGAATGGCCGCAGTTCGCCGACCTCGCCGGGCCACTCGGTTGCAAGGGCTTGACCGTGTCGACGATGGCCGACCTCGCTCCCGCGCTGGCCGCGATGCGGGACAGCGACCGCCCCGTCGTCATCGACGTCAAGATCGCGCCGGATGCGATCCCCGAGGTGCCCCATTAACCCGTGACGCAGCCGGCCAGGGGTCGCTGCGCGAGCGCCCTCCGGGACTTCCGACTCGAACTGCCGACCCGCACCTGCAACGCCGGCTAACCCAGGAAGGGCGCCCTCCATACCTTCGCCCACCGAACCGCCGCCGCAGACGATCGTCCCCATCCAGCGGTCGTCCGCGCGGCGGTCGTTGGCGTACCGGACGAGCGCCTGGGGCCGGCTCGAAGAAGGCGCGGTCGACTGCGAGGAGGAAGGGCTGCCGGCACACGTCGGCGGCCGGCCGGCCCGGTTCAAGCTGCCCCGCCGGATCACAGCCGTGGCGAAGCCGCCGACGACGCCTAGCGGCAAGGTGCAGAAGTTCCGGCTGCTCTCCGAGCCCGGTGCGGCCGAGAGCGTCGTCGGCAGTGACAAGTCGTGACCGCCGCGCCACCGGACGTGGGACCGGGAACGCGGCGGTTCCCGAGTCATGGAACTCGCCCGTCGAACCGCTGCGTGCTTCGTGCAACGGATCCGATTAAGGAGATCTGCCAATGGATCGAATAGATGTCGCGTTGTTGCTGCTGCGAGTGGTTCTCGGCGGCGTCATGGTCGTACACGGGCTCAACCATGCCTTCGGCGGCGGACGCCTGCCCGGTGCTGCACGCTGGTTCGAGAGCTTGGGCCTGCGGCACGGGATGGTCCAGGCCGCGATGAGCGCGATCGTGGAGGTCGTCGCTGGAGCCGGCCTGATCCTCGGGTTCCTCACGCCGCTCTCGTCCGCCGCGGTCATCTCCGTCATGCTGGTCGCCGTCGTCGTCGCGCACCGGCGCAACGGCTTCTTCGTCTTCAAGGACGGCTACGAGTACGTGCTGGTCCTGGCCGTCGTGGCCGCCGTGGTGGCGATCGCGGGGCCCGGAGTGGCGTCGATCGACGCGGCGCTGGGCATCGTGGTCGCGGGTGGGTGGGGAGCCCTCGTCGCGATCGGCGTCGGCGTCGTCGCTGTTGTGGGCCTCCTCGCGGCGACGTACCGGCCCCGTTCCGAGGCCCACGCGGAGCCGTCGGACACCGCGCACGAGAGCGCGTGACCAGTGCTCAGATGAGCCGTCATCGGCTCATCTGAGCGATCGCCGAACACGCGATCGGCCACCTGCATCAACGTGTACGTCGAAGGAACTGGTTCTCGACGTTACGGTTCCTGTGTGTGCATCCGAGCCGAAGGCGGTGGCCGCTCGGCGCTACGGCGCTTCGTGTTCCGGCCCCGCCTTCGCCTTGGCGAACTCGCGTCTGACGCCGATCGTGTCGCTCTGCTCCGTCGACATTAAGGCCGCCGGCAGCCTGTCCCCGAGGGGATGCGAGACCACGTGACGGCCTTGGCTTTTGCTATTCCGGCACCTTTTTGTGACGTTCCTCTTGGAGCGAGTGCACCATCACGGCATGAGTACATATGACGTTGTGATCATCGGTGGTGGCCCGGCAGGTCTGGGCGCGGCCGTAAACCTGTGCCGTGCCCGGCGCGACGTGCTTGTCATCGATGCGGGCACTCCCCGCAACGCGCGTGCCGGACAGGTGCACGGTTACCTTGGGCGGGAGGGAATCGAGCCGCAAGAATTGCTTGCCATCGGCCGCGCTGAGGTCGAGCAGTACGGCGGCGCCGTCCGCAACGGCACCGTGGTCGACGTCGAGCGCATCAATGGCTCAACCCTCCGCGTGACCCTTGCCGACGGGTCCACCGTGGCTGCCAGGAGAGTGCTCGTCGCCACGGGGGTCGTTGACGAGCTGCCCGCGATCCCCGGCCTCGCCGATCGCTGGGGCCGGGACGTACTGCACTGCGCGTACTGCCACGCCTGGGAAGTGCGCGACAAGGCTGTCGGTCTCATCGGCAGTGGCGCGGCCTCGCTCCACCAAGCGCAGCTGTGGCGGCAGTGGACCGATCGGGTCACGCTGTTCACCAATGAATCCGTCGACCTGACGCCGACCAACCGTGCCGAACTCGCAGCGCGCGGCATCGCCGTCGTGCCCGGCCGGGTCACCGGTATCGAGGTCACCGACGACGAGCTCAGTGGCATCCGGGTTGGCGAGACCGTGACCGGTGTCCAGGTCGCCGTCGTGTTCCCGGTGTCTGTGGCGAAGGTGGACCTGCTCGCCGGACTCGGTCTTCGTGCTGCAGAAAAGCTGATGGACGACCAGGTCATCGGCGCGACAGTGACCGCTGAGAACGAGATGGGCATGACCACTGTGCCGGGGGTGTGGGTGGCCGGGAACCTGCGCGGCCACCGGGCACAGGTGATTGATGCAGCAGCGCAGGGCGGGCAGACCGGAGCAATGATCAACATCGACCTGGTCCATGAGGACGTGCGCAACGCGGTCGACGTATACCCGTTCCCTCCCGAACTGGAGCGGCAAGTCACCGAGCGCGTGCTCGGCGCACGCAGGCACGGCCTGACGCCTTAAGAGGATCGTGAACGCAAATCTCAACGAGCCCCACGATGCGATCCGACGCACGGGAAGGAAAGCGCCCCGATGACTGAGCCTCACCACCAGCTCACCGAAGACGAGGCGGCCGCTATGTTCGAGCCGTCGGGCTGGGACGATAGGTACGCAGGCCAAGAGAGGTTCTGGAGCGGAAATCCTAATCCGCAGCTCGTCGCCGAGGCGGCCGGACTGACCCCCGGTACCGCGCTCGACGTCGGCTGCGGTGAGGGCGGCGATGTGATCTGGCTGGCTCGCCAGGGCTGGACGGTCACCGGCGCGGATTTCTCCGTCAACGGCCTGGCACGCGCCGCCCGGCACACCGAGCAAGCCGGAATCGCCGATCAGGTTGACTGGTGGCGGGTCGACGCACGGACCATCGCGGTGGCCGGGCGGTCATACGATCTGGTGACCAGCCACTATCTGCACGCGCCGGACGGCGGGATGATGGACGTGACCCGCCGGCTGGCCGACGCCGTCGCGCCCGGCGGATATCTCCTCGTCGTCGGCCACGCCCCCTCCGTGGAGCTCACACACTTGACCGCGAGCCGGCGCAGGGCCATGTTTCTTGCCGAAGAGTTGCTGCCCGGCCTACCGGAAGACTTCGAGGCCCTCGTGGTCGAGCAGCGGCCACGGAAGATGACCCGCGACGGAACGTCTATCAACGCTCACGACTCCACGCTGCTTGCTCGCCGTCGGCTTTAGCTGAAGCGTTTCGCAGAAGACCGCCGGAAGGCGTACTGAGCTGGGTTGTTAGCGGGTTGGGGCCATGCGGCGAGGGCTATGGGTCGTGCATCCGGGCGACGGCTTGGACGGCGTGATGTAGGCCCTCGCCGCGAAGCGGCCTCCGGGGAGGATGAGTGCAGAAATTAGGCTAAGCAACAGTTCTTGAGTTGAGTTCGCTGGATCGATCGCGGCTGACGGACCTCTCGACGGCCCACTGGCGCGGCGGCCGCGGTTTGCCTACTTGTCTTACGTGACTTAACGACCTTCAAACGGCTGACCGGCTAGTTCGCTTGACCACCCCGGATAACTGCCGGGGCGGGTCACCGGTGAGCGGGGCCGATCGCTTCGGCAGGGCGAGGAGTGGTGGGGCGGGGCTCTGGCAGGAGTGCCGCCGGCCGCTTGAGCAGCCACCGTTCGACCGCCGCGCTCATCTTCCCGCCCGCCTCTAGCGCCGCCGCCTTGGCGGCGACCGGGTTGGTGTTCGCCACCTGGCCGAGGATCACCCCGAGCACCAGGCGGCCTCGTACGCGGGAGGCCCACATCAGGTTGCCGCCCGCGACGGTGCCGGAGCCGGTCTTGATGCCGATGACGCCGTGCTTGTTCAGCAGCGTGTTGGTGTTGGGCAGCCTTCTCGCGTCGCCGGGCACGGCCGTGTCAGCCTGTGCCACCACCTCACGGAAGACCGGGTCGCGCATGGCCTCCTTGGCCAGCTTGAGCTGGTCGGCCGCGGTGCTGACGGTGCTGTCCTCGTTGCCGCTGGCGCCCGTGTACGTGGTGGCGGCCATACCCAGGCGGTGGGCGGTGGCGTTCATCCGCTCGACGAAGCGCTCCTGGGAACCGGAGTCCCAGCGGGCCAGGAGGCGGGCCACGTTGTTGCCCGAGGGCACCATCATCAGCTCCAGCAGACGGCGCAGCCGTAGCCGCTCGCCCTCCCTGACCGGGGCGGTGGACTCCTGCGGCGCGTAGGACTCGTCGGCGGCCGTACGGTCCACGGTGATGGGCGGGCCGTCGTCGCCGAGCCGGAGCGGATGGCGGCGCAGGATCACGTAGGCGGTCATGACCTTGGTCACGCTGGCGATGGGCAGCGGGTCAGGGTCGCCGCTGGCGCCCAGGCTGCCCACGCCCTCCACCTCGACCGCCGCCTGGCCCTCGGCCGGCCACGGCAGGGGCACGTCGGACACGGTGGCCCCGGAGACGGACGGTACGGTTCCGCAGCCGGACAGGGCGCTCGCCAGCAGGAGGAGCACGAAGGAACGTCGCATGCCGAACACGGTGGGCCACCCACGTGTCCGTCCGGCCGTGGCCGTGTCTCCGTACGGGCTTGACCGTGTATCAACCGTGCATCGGGCCGGCCATCTGGTGGGGTGGCGACGGCGCCGCCGTCGGGGGCGGTGGTGCAGCGACCTGACCCGGGCCACCAGCACTGGGGTGCCGACCGGTTTGACCACTTAGTCGTCGCCACCGGCCACCACATCCAGCGAGTCGCCGCGTGCCGACATCATCAGGATCGGCCACCTTGAGTGGGTCTCTGCGATCCGCTGGGCACCTCAGTCGGGCAGGGTGATGGTGACGCTCGCACCACCGTTGACCGGGTTGGCGAACTGGAGGGTTGCCCCGATGATGCGGGCATGGCCGAGCACGATGGTCAGGCCGAGCCCGTGCCCGCGGCCGCGCTCGGTCCGTCCGGTGTGGAAGCGCTGCGCCTGTCCCTTGTTCAGGTTCGCAAGCAGGTCAGGTGGGAAACCTGGCCCATGATCGCGGATGACGATCCGGCGGGAGCGCACGGTGATCATTACCGGGGCGGCGCCGTGCGTGCGGGCGTTGAGGAGCAGGTTGGCGACGATGCGCTCCAGGCGGCGCGCATCGGTGACGGCTGTCGTGTCGCCCTGGTCGCCGACGATATGCAGGTCGGCTGGCACGTCGACACGGTGCAGCGACTCGCGTACCAGGTCGGCCAGCGGCACCGACTGCCGATCCGGTTGTTCGCCGGTGGCGTCCAGGTGGGAGATTTCCAGCAGATCGTCGACCAGGCCGCGCAGCACGCCGATTCGGTCGCGGACCATGTCGGTGGCCTGCCCGTCGGGCAGCAACTGGCTGGCGGTCAGCAGCCCCATCAGTGGGGTACGCAGATCGTGCGCGACGTCGGCCGTGAAGCGCTGCTCGGCCAGCAGCCGCCGCTGCAGGCTGGCGGCCATGGAGTTGAGCCCGGCGCCGATCTCGGCGATCTCGTCCCGGCCGCCCGCATCGGTGCGAGCGGCCAGGTTGCCGTCGGCGATCTCGCGGGCGGTGCGGGCCATGCGCCGAAGCCGCCGGTTGGGGAGCTCGGCCGCCAGCACCGACAGCGGTACCACCCCCGACAGGGCGAGCAGTGCGGATTTGGCCATGTTGCGGTCCAGCGCGTACAGGCTGCGCAGCTCCGAGCCCATCGAGATCTGTACGCTCACCGCCTGGCGGCCGTCGCTGCCATACGGTTGGGCGGCCCACATCCACGGCTCGTCCCGGTGATCGAGCCCGTACCAGATCACCGGCCGGCCGGGACGCAGCTGGGCAGCCAGAGCGTCAGGGAGCTCCTCGACGGTCACCACGTCGTCGGGCGTGCCGCCGGGCCGGTCAGCGGGGGCCAGTGACTTGTCGAGGGCCACCTGGGCTTGGGCCTCGCCGATGTCCAGGGCACGCTGCCAGGTCGCCTGGTGCACCAGCAGCCCGACCATGGCGGCGACGACGGTGGAGGCGAGCGTGACGAGGGCGGCGATCTTCCATCGCAGCGAAGCCGGATTCATGTGGCGCTCAATTTGTAGCCGAACCCGCGGACCGTCTCGACGCGCTCGGCGCCGATCTTCTTGCGCAGGCGCTGTACGCACAGGTCGACCACGCGGCTGTCGCCGTCCCATCCGTAGTCCCACACGGTGCGCAGCAGCGTCGCCCGTTCCAGCACGATGCCGGGATGGGCGGCGAACTCCAGCAGCAGCCGCAGCTCGGTCGGGCTCAGCTCGACGCGTCGCCCGGCCCGCCGTACCTCCAGCGAACCGGTGTCGATGCTCAGCTCGCCGAAGGTGAGCACCGCGCTCGCGGCGGCCTGCCCGGTCGTGGGCTGGGGCTGAGCGATGGTGGCCCGGCGCAGCAGCGAGCGGATCCTGGCCACCAGCACCGGCAGGTCGACCGGTTTGACCACATAGTCGTCGGCGCCGCCCTCCAGCCCGGCGACGATGTCCAGGCCGTCGCCGCGGGCCGACATCATGAGGATCGGCACCTGACTGGTTTCCCGGATCCTGCGGCACAGGCTGATGCCGTCCAGGCTGGGCAGCATCACATCCAGCAGCAGGAGGTCGTGGCCGCCTGTCTGGGCCGCCTCCAGGCCGCTCAGCCCGTCAGCGGCGGTGGTCATTCGATAGCCGTAGCGCTCCAGGGCCAGGCTGACCGACGCGCGGATCACCGCGTCGTCTTCGACGAGCAGCAGGGATGTCATGAAAATGCACCATATCTACCGAAGTGCGTTGACCGGTTCCATGCGAGCGGCACGCAGGGCCGGGTACAGACCCGCGAGCAGCCCGACGACGGCACCGGCGGCAGGCGCCATGACGGCCAGCCGTACGTCCAGGACCGGAGTCCACTGCTTGGCAGCGCAGACCGCGACGATCACGACGATCCCTCCGGAAGCGCCGATGATGCCGCCGGTCAGCCCGGTGAGGGTGGACTCCAGCAGGAACTGCGCGGCGATGTGGCGGCGGGCGGCGCCGAGGGCGCGGCGCAGGCCGATCTCGGCGATGCGCTCCATCACGGTCACCAGGGTGACGTTGGCGATGCCGACCGCGCCGACGACCAGGGAGACCAGCCCGAGGATCAGGAAGAGGGCGTTGACGTCGCCTTCCACCGCATCGCGGGCTCTGGTGGGGCTGGGCGGCGAGATGACCTGGAGGAGGACCTCGTTGCCGGGGCTGAGCGCGGCCGGCGCCTGCTTGGCGATCAGTTCGGCGGCGCCGAGGCCGGTGTTGACCAGGACCCGGGTCACGGTGCTCAGGCCGTAGCGCTTGCCGACGGCCGGGGGCAACAGGACTGCGCTCGCAAGGCTCTTTTCGCGTTTCAGGTCGCCGAGCACGCCGATGACGGTGTACGCCTGGGTGCCGATGAAGACGGCCGGGGCCCGTGTCAGCCGGGTGATGCCCAGCAGCTTGGCCGCGTGCTGGCCCAGCACGACGACCTTGTCCCCCCGGGCGATGTGCCCGGCGTCGAAGTAGCGGCCCTCGATCATTCTGCCTTTGACCGCGGCGGGCAGGCCGGGGCTGCTGGAGAGCACGGTCAGAGTCTGGTCGGTGACCCGGGTCGGATCCACGATGTCGTTGGAGCGGACGCTGAGATTGGCGCTCTGTTCCGACTCGGCGAGCGCGGCGGCGGAGACCACCCCGCGCAGCCGGGTCACCCGGCTGACGTCGGCCCAATCGACCAGGGGGAAGGGGTTCTCCGGGACTTCGATCGTGACGGAGGTGGCGGTCAGCTCGTCGAAGCGGCCGACGATCTGGTTGCCCGCCGTCGCGGCGACGCCCAGAGTGACCACGAGCGTGGTGATGCCCAGCACGGTGCCCAGGGTGGTCAGCGCCGAGCGCACCGGGCGGGCCAGCAGGCCCGCCATGGCCTCGTTCAGCAGGTCGCGCGGGTGCACATCTACTCCTCCGTGAGGACGCCGTCAGTGATACGCACCCGGCGCCCGGCCCGGTCGCTCACGTCGTTCTCGTGAGTGATGACCACGATGGTCATCCCCTGGGCGCGCAGTTCGTCGAACAGGTCGAGCACGGCGTCGGTGTTCTTGCTGTCGAGGTTGCCGGTGGGTTCGTCGCACAGCAGCAGCGACGGTTCGCCCATGAGGGCGCGGGCGATGGCGGCGCGCTGCCGCTCGCCGCCGGACAGCCTGCCGGGCAGGAAGTCCACCCGGTGCGACAGCCGTACCCGCTGCAGAGCGCGCATCGCGCGTTCCCGCCGCCCCCCGCGCCGTGCTGCGCCGTAGACCTCGGCGAGCATGACGTTCTCCAGCACGCTGCGGTGCGGCAACAGGTGGAAGGACTGGAAGACGAAGCCGATACGGCTGCCGCGGATGGTGGTCCGCACGCTGTCCTTCAGTGAGATGGTCTCGATGCCGTCGAGCCGGTAGCTGCCGCTGGTCGGCCGGTCGAGCAGGCCGAGTGTGTTGAGCAGGGTGGACTTCCCTGATCCGGAAGGGCCGACGATGGCCACGTAGTCCGATTTTTCAACTCTTAGGTTGACGGCGGAGAGCGCCCGGACGGGAGGATCGGTGGGGAACTCCTTGGTCAGGTCGTGGAGCAGGATGACCGGTTCAGGCACTGTTGATCACCACCATGTCGCCCGGCTTGAGGTCGCCGGCCACCTCCACGGCTCCGTCGGCGGACAGGCCGGTGCGTACCTCGACCTCCTTGGTCTGGTCGGGCGCGGTCTCCACCTGCACCCGGGCCTTGCCGTCCGCGGCGGTGACGACTGCCGCGGCGGGGACCACGAGCACCTCCTGGTCGGTGGCTCCGATGGTGACGCGAACCGTGACGGGCGCGCCGGCGAGCTTCTTGAGGCCCCTCATCGAGGCAGGAGTGATCATCACCGGCACGGCGCCCTTCGCGTCACGTCCGCCGAGGGAGGTCACCGTGCCGGGGACGGTCTTGCCGGCCTCGGTTTCGATGCTCGCGTTCAGACCTGTCTTCAGCCGCTCGGCCTCAGCCACGTCCACCGAGCCTGAGACCACGAAGGTGGAGCTGGTCACCGTGGCGATCGACTTGTCCACCGGCTCGCCCGCCTTGACGGTCGACTTGTGCAGGCGGGCGGGCAGCTTGGGCAGGAAGACGACCTCTCCCGGCGGGACGGTGGTGCCGTAGGTCCGGGAGAACTCGGCCAGCAGCGCTCGGGCCGCGGCCAGGTCACTCTGGGCGTTGGCCACCTTCAGCTTGGCGGGCGAGAGCTGCCTGGCCTGCCTGAGCGCCTGCTCGGCGGTGACGACGACCTCGCGCGCTACCCGGACGTTCTTCGTCAGCTCGGTCAGCCGTTTGGCCCGCGCGGTCCCGGCCTCCTCCAGTACGCGCTCCAGCGCCGACCTGGCGGCGGCCAGATCCGCTCTGGCGTTGGCGACCCGGAGTTCGAGCAGGCGGGTGTCGGCAGGCGGCCCGGCCGTGGCATCGGCAGTGGGGCCTGCGGTGGGGCCTGCGGTGGGGCTGGAGCTGAGGCTGGGCGCGGGGGTGGGCGTCACGGTGGCCTGGGCGAGCTCCTGCTGGGCCGCCAGCAGCTTCTCCCCGGCCGCCCGTACGGCGCTCTCGGCGGCCTCGACCTTGGCCTCGTCCTCGGTGGTGTGCTCCTGTGCCCGCGTGCTCTTCAGCGCCTGTTCGGCCTCCTTCAGATCCTGCCGGGCGTTGGCGAGCCTGACTTTCAGCGGGAGCACATCCTTGCCCTGGTCAAGGGCCTTACGCTCGGTCGCGAACACTTCCCGCGCGACCCGTACGGCCCGGCGCAGGTCGTCGCGCCTCTGCCGCAGTTCCAAGGTGGGTTGCTGCGCCTCATAGCCCCGCTTGGCGTAGAAGCGCGACACCGCGGTGATGGTCGCCTGGTCGAACACGCCGGTCGCGGGCGCGCGGTAGCCGAGCCTGCGCAGCGCCTTCTGCAACTGCTTGACATCGGCCCCCTTGGCGCCGGAGACGATGCTGCGGTGCATCGGCACCGTGCCGGAGAAGACGAACACCGGGCGCCCGTTCACCTCCATCAGCACCGCGCCCTCCGCGAGGGTGCCCCGCCGGGGAGCGCGGGTAGCGCGCTGAGCGGTTTCGCTGCCGCCCACCACTCCGGCCAGCGACACCGGATACGGCGAGCCGTACTCCAGCGCGCCGCTGACCACTACGGTGGCGACCAGCTTGCGCCGCTCGACCGCGACGGTGACCAGCGACGGTTTGGGCGGCTTGCGCGCCGCCGCCTCGTCGGCCGGGGAACGCAGCAGAGTGCCCACTCCCCAGCCGGTCCCCGCGACCACCAAGACCACGGCCAGCACGAGCAGCAGCTTGCCACGAGGGGTACGCATCACCGCTCTTGGAACCCGTACTTCGCCCTGGCCTCGTTGGTGAGCCGCTTTTGCAGGGGGACGAAGGCGGCGTAGAAGTCCTTGCCGCACTCCAGGTCGACCAGCGCCGACGTGATCTCCTTGGCGAGATACGGCCTGGCCGCCTCCGCCGTGACCTTGCCCGCCTTGCCGAGCTGGTCGGCCTGCTCGCTCCACACCTCCCAGCCGCGAACACTCAGCGCGAGCGGCTTCGCGGAGGTCACCCGCTCGCCTTTGGACTTCAGGCACTCGGCGAAGGGCGCGGCGAGCTCCAGGAGCTTGGGGTCGCCGTCGAGTTCCTTGTCGATGTTCTCGATCTCCGTGCTCATCTGGTCCTGATAGTCGGCGACCGAGGTGACTTTCAGGCCGTCCACCTGCTGGAGGGCGTTGACCCGGCACTCGTTCATGGTCTTGAGGTAGGCGTCCCGCTTGGCGCCGGAGAGGCCGTCGATCGTCGCCTTGTTGGGGTCCGGCGCCTGTGTTTCCGGCGGCTTCGGATAGACGACGGCGGAGAAGACGCCGAAGCCGTTCTTGCTGCGGTCCGCCTTCATCGCCGCGTAGTCAGCGGGGTTCGCATCGGACTGCTTGGGCCGGCTGACCGAGGGGGTGTAGGAGAAACCCTTCTGCTTCATGCAGGTGGCGATGACAGTCTCCCGCTCGCGGACCTTGTCCATCGTGGCACCGCCGCTGTCTGCCGCGGGGGTTGAGGCTCCCCCGCAGCCGGTCAACACCGTTAGACCGAGCAGACCGCACATCAACACACGCATCAAGGACTCCTTCTCGGTGGGATCACGCCGTCCTTCACGACGCCGTGGCCACTTTGGAGCCCTTTTCCGTCCGCTCTGTATCGACCGGGTATCCGCGGGTGCTCGGCCATGTATCCGCCGTGTATCAACGCCGCGGGCCGCCTCGCGGCCTGCATCCTTGAACGGCGACTCGGCACCGCCGCGCAGTGGTCCGCGGCGGAAGGCGACCATTACACGCTCATGACATTCCAGTCATGGCCCGCGGACATCGCGCTGCCGGCATCTGAGCCGTTCTTCATCGAACCGTCACCTAGGAGAATGTATGCGATTCGCTCGGAACGCCCTGGCCGCGGCGGGGCTCGCCGGCCTGGGCGCCGCCGCCGCGGTCAGCCTGCTGGCCCTCACCTGACCGCCCGACACCGCCTTCATCACATCGATCACTCAGAAGGAGTTCCCTCATGTTCATCCAGCCCTGGGACGCAATCCTGGACGAGGCCGAGTGGCAGACCTGGATCGCCGATGGCCACGACTTCGGCCAGCTCGCCGTCAACGGCCTGCCCGGCCGGCCACCCGTCGTCGTCCCCACCCATTTCGTCTGCGACGGCAGTGATCTGCTGGTCCATCTCGCCCGCCCGAATCCGGTCTGGAAGGCGATCGAGCACAACCAGGATGTGACCTTCACCGTCATCGGCGACTACGCCTTCGTTCCCGGCACCTGGCGCGCCGCCGCTGATATTCCGCCCCGGGACGGGGTCCCGACCAGCTATTACGCGGCCGTCCAGTTCACCTGCCGCGCGCACGTCATCGACGACCCCCAGGCCAAGGCCGACCTGCTGACCCGGCAGCTCGCCCACTTCCAGCCCAGCGGCGACCACGCCGAGGTCGCCGTGGACCGCCCGCCGTACGGGCGCATGCTGTCCGGCATCCGCGGGCTACGCCTGGAGGTCACCGCCGTCCAGGCCAAGTTCAAATACGACGACCACAAGAGCATCCAGCACCGCACCGCGGTCGCCGAACGCCTCACCGCCCGCGGCCAGGGCCTGGACCTGCCGACCGCCGCCCAGCAGCGACGCCGCCTGAACCGCATCGGCACCTGGACACCCTGACGAGGGCCGCCGGGTCACGTCCGAGGAACTGCGACGCCCGGATCGGGCCGAAGCTGCGGCGACCGGCCGGAGGGATCCGGCCTGCGGCCACCGCAGCCTGGGCGTCGTCGGCGCTCTCGACCATCGGCACGATCACTCCGTGCGCTCCCGCGTCCAGGACCTTGCCGATGAGGCCACGCTCATTTTGCGGCACCCGCACGATCGGAGCGATGTTCGTCCGCGCCGGCCATGATGCCGGCGAGTAATGTCTCGTATCCGAAGAGGCCGTGCTGGGCGTCCAGGACGACGAAGTCCCCACCCCTCCAAGGCGAGCGGCTCCGCCGCGTACGGCGATCCGGTGGTACACCAGCCGCCCCACCCCGTCTCACCGCTCGCCCAGCGGGAAAGCACCACATTCTGCATACGAATCTTCAAGGAAGTCCGTGACGGACGGATAGGGCACGCACAGTATCTTGGCGGCGTCACCCAGCTGGGCATCCGGTCAGCACGTATGTGACGCCGCCGCTCGACGAGCTGACCCGCTTCGGCCTCTGGCCTCGCGTTCCAGCCGAGTCGATCACCGTCGCCGTCACCGGCTCGGCGTGATGGAGGTACGACCCCTGTGGTCAGTTCACCGGCCGTAGGTTCACGATTCGCGTCGACCGATAGGCCTGGTAGCCCTCGATGCCGGTGGAGGTGCCCCAGCCGGAGTCCTTGTGCGGGTCACGCGGGCCGAGCTGGTTGGTGGCCCAGGCGTTGATCGTCACGCTGCCGGTGCGCATCCGAGCAGCGACGGCGCGGGCCCGGTCGGTATCGGCGGAGAACACGCTGCCGCCCAGCCCGAACACCGAGTCGTTGGCCAGCCGCAGCGCGTCGTCGTCACCGTCGTGTGGGATGAGCACCGCGACCGGGCCGAACAGCTCCTCCTGTGCCACCGCCATGTCGTTGGTGCCGCTGAACAGGGTGGGCTGCAGATAGAAGCCGTGTGACAGACCGGGTGGCCTGTCGCCGCCGTACTCCAGCGTCGCCCCCTCCGCCGCCGCGGCGCCAATGGCCGTGCGCACCCGTTCGTAGTGCGCCCGCGATGCCATCGGCCCCATGGTGGTGGCGTCGTCGAACGGATCGCCGACGACGAAGGTGTCGACCTTTTTCTGCAACGCCGCCACCGCGTCGCCGATCCGCTCGCGGGGCACGATGATGCGGCTGAGCGCGCTGCAGATCTGCCCGGAGTTGAAGTAGACGCTGTTCGCGGCGGCCGCCGCGACGAGGTCGAGGTCGGCGTCGTCGAGCACGACCGCGGCGGACTTGCCGCCCAGCTCCAGTACGTAGCGTTTGAGGTGGCGCCCGGCCAGCTCGGCGACCCGGCGTCCGATGCCGGTGCCACCCACGAACCCGATCTTGTCGACGGCGGGGTGCGTGACAAGGTGTTCGCTGACGGCGGCATCGGCGGGCACGATGTTGAACGCGCCCGCCGGCAGTCCGGCGGCGGTCAGGGCACGGGCCCAGACCAGCGACGAGAACGGGGTGTCCGGCGGTGGCTTCGCGATCACGGTGCAGCCTGCGAGCAGGGCCTGCGCCGCGTGCCGCATGGTGCCGGTGAAGGGCGAGTTCCAGGGCACGATCTCCAGCGCGACGCCGATCGGGTCGTACTGCACCTCGTAGTCCCAGCCGCGTGACGCGGGCACGACGTCCGAGGTCTCCAACGCCATGGCGCCCATGGCGCGGATGACCTTCAGCGAGCCGTGCACGCTGGCGCGGGTCACGCGCAGCGGTGCCCCGATCTCGAACGCGCACAGCCGCGCGATCTCCTCGACCGACTCCTCGACGTGGCTCAGCGCCCGGTCCAGCACTTCGACCCGCTCGACGAGTGGCAGCCCCGACCAGACCCCGCTGTCGAAGGTCTCGCGCGCAGCCGCGGCGGCGCGATCGGCGTCGGTGACCGACGGGCGCCGCACTGTCGCGTAGGTCTGCTCGGTCGACGGCGCGACGAGGTCGACGACCTGGTCGCCGGTGGGCTCGACGATCTCGCCGCCGATGGCGATGCCCTCGGCGGTAGGGTTAAAAGTCGGCATGGGAACTCCTCAGGAAGCGGTTGACTCGATCCACTGCCGGTAGTCGGCGAACGCCGCAGGCAGTGGATAACGCGGGGTGAACCCGAGCACCGTGCGGGTACGGTGCGGGCTCATCGGCACGGTGTCGGGCATGCCGGTGGCGCGCACGGTCACCGCGGCGTCAGGCACGGCGGAACGCAGCGCCGCCGCGAGGTCGTCGCCGCTGTCGGCCACCCCGATGCCGACGTTGAAGACCCGGTCGGGGAATCCCGAGAGATCGGCCCAGCAGGCATGGTGCGCCGAGCCCGCGGCGTCCTTGCAGTAGATCCACTCCCGGCGTGACGGCTCCACCTCGACGGGCTTCCCGGCGAGCGCGTCGCGCAGATAGCCCTCCATCTCCACGGTGGCCATCCCGCCCCCACCCCGGCGCAACGGCCCGAACACGCGGGCGAACCGGACGGCGATCACCTCCATGCCGTACGACTTCGCGTACACCATGCCCAGGTCCTCGGCCGCCTTCTTCGACATCGCGTAGATCGACGACGGCCGCGGGTAGGCGTCCTCGGCGTCGGCCTGTCCGTTGTCCTTCCCGCCCATCACGCTGTACGCGGCGCTGGAGCTGCACAGCACCACGCGCTCCACGTCGTGCCGCCGTGCGGCCTCGAGCACGTGCGCGGTGCCGAGCACGTTGACCTGCACGTTGCCGATCGGGTTCGCCAGCGCGCCCGCGGTGAGGCCCGGGAACGCCGCGGTGTGCACGATCCGGCGGACCTCGTTGTCCTTCACCGCCTTCTCGACGGAGGCCAGGTCGAGCAGGTCGCCCTGGACGATGACGGCGGCGTCGATGTCGATGTGGTCGGCCAGTGACGCGCGGTCGGGGTTGAGGTCGAACACGACCGGAGTGTGCCCGGACTCCTGCATCAGCCGCGCCACCTGGGCTCCGACGAGCCCGCCGCCGGTCACGAGGACGTTCATCGGCACACCACCTCGTCGCCCTCGATGGTGTAGCTGGTGGAGATGCCCTCGCTCTGCGTGACCTCGGTCAGGTAGTCGAGCACCTGGGTGAAGCCGGGGTCGTCGGGCTTTTGCACGACGGGCTGGGCCCGCTTGTTGATGACCACCGGCCGGAACGACACCCGCCCGACGCGCTTGTCGACGATCTCGACCTGCCCGATCAGCGATAGCACCTGGTCCGGCGAGACGGAGTAGGGGTGGTACCACTCGTCGTACTCGGTCGGTTCGTGTATCTCCTGGTGGCTGGCGATGAGCTCGTCGAACTCCTTGTTGCGGGCCCTGGCCTCCTCGATCAGCTTGCTGGGCAGGTCGAAGCAGAAGTTGCCGAGGCTGTGGAAGATCGGCTTGCCGTTGTAGAACTCGATCGCCTTGATGACGTGCGGACCGTGCCCGATGATCACGTCGGCGCCCGCGTCGATGGCGGCGCGCGCGACCGCGTGCTCGTAGTCGGGCAGCACCCCCTTCACGAGGTGGACGCCCCAGTGGAACGAGACGGCCAGCACGTCGCACTGCTCCTTGGCGGCCCGGATGTCGGCGACCATCGCCGCCAGGTCCTCGGCGACCGGGAACGTGAGGATCTTCGGCTTCGTACCGGGCTGATAGTCGACCTGCTGGTAGTGGGTGTGCGCCCGCATCGGGACGGCCCCCGGCCGCTGCGGCCCGGCCTCGTAGTTCGGTCGCAGCAGCGAGCAGTAGCCGAGGAACCCGACGCGGGTGTCGCCGCGGTCGACGAACGCGGGTTTGCGCGCCTCGGCGATGTTCGCGCCCGCGCCGATCACCGCGAATCCGTTGTCGCGCAGCGCCGCGATCGTCTCCATCAGGATGTCGGGGCCCAGGTCGCCGCTGTGGTTGCTCGCGCAGGAGATCACGTCGTAGTTGCCGAGCTTGAGCCCGGCGACGTTCTCCGGCCGGGTCACCTCGGTCCAGCCGACCGCCGGGATGATGTCCTCCGACGTCGTGTAGAGCCGCTCGTTCTGCGCGAACACGATGTCGAGCTCCTGCAGGTAGCTCCCGACGAACGCGTAACCCGACTCGGGCTCGCGATGAAATGCGGTGACGTCGCCGACCACGCCCAACGTAAGCTTTTCAGACATGTTTTCTTCCTTGAGAATCGTGGTCAGGAGACGCCGAGCGCCGTCCGCGCCACTCCGATCATCGAGTAGTAGCCCACGAGCATCGCCAGCTTCACGACGTGCTCGCGGGAGAGCCATGTCTCCAGTGCGGCCCTCGCCTTCGTGGTGCCGTCGCCACTCACCGCGGCCTCGACGAACGCGGCGAGCTGGGCGTCGCGTTCGGCCAGCCCGGTGAGGTCACCGGTGCGGAGTGCGGCGATCTCGGCGTCGGTCAGGCCCGCGGTCTTCGCCGGATCGACGTGCTCACGCCAGCAGTAGTCGTTGCCGGAAACGGCGGCGTGACGCAGGATCACCAGCTCGGTCTCACGGGCGTCGAGAGCGATCGTCGTCTGCCGCAGCGCCCGCTGGGCCTGCGCGACGGCGGGCGCGCCGAGCAGCGCCTGGTGCAGGGCCGTGGCGTTGTGCGCAGCGCGTTCGCCCGCCCCGCTCAGCACCGACCGCACCCACACCCCGTGCGCCCCGATATCCTCGGGCACGTTCGACTCGCTGCGGTCGCCCACCTCGGTGAAGTGCTCCAGCACGTCCTCGGGCGTGAACCCGTCGGTCGCGACGAACCCGCGGGTTACCCCGACGAACACCTCGCCGACGCGGCCGGCGCCGACGTTGAAGATCCGCCCGGTGACCGGGCAGCGCTCGTGCATCATGAACAACGCGCCCGCCGCGACCAGCTCGGGCCGCGAGTTCGCCTTCGAGAAGGCGATCGCGGCGTCGGGCAGCGGGGCACCTGGCCGCGTGTTGACGATGCCCTTGTTGAGCCCGACGAGCCGGGTGTAAGCCGACGGCGACACCGCGTTGACCACGATGTTCGCCGGGCGCCCGCGCACCGCGAGCGCCTTCGTCAGGCCCAGCACGGCCGCCTTCGCCGTCGCGTAGGCCTGCTTCGGGTTCGGTCCGGGTCCGGTGCCGTCGCCGTAGAGCCCCGCCGACGACGTGGTGAGCACGATACGCCCGTATCCGCGCTCGACCATTCCCGCCCACACCTCGTCGGCCAGCAGCCATGCGGCACGCACGTGCACGTCGAAGACCGGGTCGAACTCACCGATGTTGAAGCCGGCGTTGTGCACGACCACGTCGACCTTGCCGAAGGCGGCGACGGCGGCGGCCACGAGGGACCGCACGCCGTCGGCGTTCGACACGTCGCTGGTGTCGGCGATCGCCGACCCGCCCGCCGCGATGATCTCCGCAACCACGTCGGCGGCGGGCCCCGCGTCGTGTCCGGTGCCGTCCACCGCCGCGCCGAGATCGTTCACCACGACCGCGGCGCCCCGCTGCGCGAGCAGCAGCGCATAGGCCCGGCCGATGCCACGCCCCGCACCGGTGACGATCGCGACGCGGCCGTCGAACCGCAGTTCCTCACTCATCGCACGCCCTGCGCTGATGATTCGCTCGCTGACGCTCACTCATCGGGCGACGAACTCCGGGTAGGCGGGCTCGAAGTTGTGCAGGCGGATCGCATTGCCCGCCAACACCTTCCACTTGTCCTCGTCGCTGAGTCCTGCCACCTGCTCCAGCGCGCGCGGCAACGAGTTCGGCCACGTCGAGTCGGTGTGCGGGTAGTCCATCTCGATCATGACGTTGTCGACAGCACCGAGTTCCTTGACCGCTTTCATGCCGACGAAGTCCTCGAAGAAGCAGGCGAAGATCTGCTCCTTGAACACCTGCGTCGGGGACCGATCGTCCAGGTACAGCAGCTCGTCGCGTTCGACGAGGCCGCCATCGCCACGCTGATGGTCGGCCATGGTGCCCTGGCGGTGGTACTTCTTGTTCCAGTGGCCCTGGACCTTGAGCACGTACTCGGCCCGCTCCAGCGTCGGTGCGATCCACCCGATCTGCGACTCTGACATGCAGACCTTCAGCCCGGGGAACCGGCCGAGGATGCCGCTGAAGATCCAGTCGAGGGTCGTGGAGATCGGCAGGATGAAGCTGTTGGACGCCAACGAGACCAGATAGGGCGCGTCCTCCGACGTCTTCGTCATATTCGACGACGACCCGTAGTGCATCAGTAGCGGCAAGCCGGTCTCCTGCAGCACCGCCCACAGCGGGTCCCAATGCCCGTCGGAGGAGTGGATGGACTTCATCCGCTCACCCTTGTAGCTCAGCTTCGCCGGGTTCTCGGAGAAGATCACCCCACGTGATCCGCGGGCCGCACAACGCTCGACCTCTCGGACCGACGCCTCGACGTCCCAGAACGGGATAAGCGTGGCCGGGATGAACCGGCCCGGATTCGCCGCGCACCACTCGTCGAACAGCCAGTCGTTCCACGCCTTGATGCACAACTCGCCGAGCACCGAGTCGTCGGCCTCCATGAACGTCTGGCCCGCGAACCGAGGGAAACTCGGAAAGTTGATCGACGCGACGACCCCGGCCTGATCCATGTCCTTCAGCCGCTCCACCGGGTCATAACAACCGGGGCGCATGTCGGCGTAGCGCAGCGCGTGCGGCGTGATGTCCTCGTACTTCTTGCCCGCCACCGCCGAGAGCCCCGACGTCGGGAACAGCTTGCCTTCGTACTGCCAGAACTCGTCGCCGTCCTTGACCACGACCTTGGGCGCGGCATCCTTGTACTTGCTGGGTACCCGGTCCTGCCAGATGCCCGGCGGTTCCAGAATGTGGTCGTCGACGGAGATCATCCAGTCGAGGCGGTACGTCCCGTCTCCTGTGGTCATTGCCGATCCCTTCTCTTGATTGCCGATTTGGTCAGTGGGTGAGCGACTTAGCCGCCTCGTCCATCAGCGCCTGGTCGCTGAGCTCTTCGATCGAGAGGTTCGTCGGGTATTTCAGGACTCCGCGGCTGCGGAAGAAATCCTGCAGGGCGTTGAGCGACTTGGCGTTGAGCGGCAGGTTCTTGTGGTAGGCGGGCGACGGACTCTTCCTGACCGTCTCGATCGGGATCTGGGTCGCGTCGGAGATGATCTTGCTGATCTCCGGGTCCTGCAGGTAGTCACCCTTGAGGTCGTCGACCGCACGGTAGAGCGCGCGCAGGAACCGCACACCCGCGTCCCGATTGTCGATGGTCAGGCTCGGGCCGATCGAGAACGCGTTCGCGCTGTTCGAGTACGCCTCACTCATACCGTCGAGCGCAACGATGTCGCCCTTCTCCAACAGCGACACGAGCAGCGGGTAATAGCTGATGGTGGCCGCCACCGAGTCGTTGAGCAGCGCGGCCACGCCGTCGGAGGGCCCGAGCTTCAGCACCTCGACGTCGTTGAGGGAGAGCCCGGCCTGCCGCAGCAGAAGGTCGACCATCCAGCCGGTCGACGAGTCCGGCCCGGACGGTATGGAGATCTTCTTGCCGCGCAGGTCGGCGACCGTCTTGATCGGCCCGTCCTTGCGCACAAGCAGCTCGATGTTGGGGCGCTTGTCCTCGGCGATCTGCCCGATCTCGCCGGCCAAGGTCACGTCGAGCCCGTTTGCCACGCCGTTGAAGTAGCTCGCCGCGAGACTGCCGAAATACGCGTCGAGCTGCTTGGTCGCCACGAGCGTCTGGGCGTCGGTCGACATGCCCTCGACGATCTCGACCGTGATCCCCTCGTCGGCGAAATACCCCTTCGCCATCGCGACGTACAGGTTCCCGCTCGAAATAGTGGGCTGCGAGCCGACCTTCAACGTGATGGGCGCGCCTTTCTCGGCGGACTCCGGCGCCGACGAACACGCGGTGGTCACCACCAACAATGTTCCGGCGAATAGCGCCAGAAGCACTCGAACATGCCTCATTGCAGTAACCAACTTTCTGGAGGGTTCGCGACACCGTGGCGACATCCTCGGTGCGCGCTACTGGGAAACGAGGAATCAGTCGTCGTCCATGCGGATCCAGACTGCTTTCGTGCCTCGATACTCGTCGAGGACGTGACCCGAGAGTTCCTTACCGAATCCGCTCATCTTCGAACCCCCGAACGGCATGGAGGGGTCGGTGGCCCCGTAGGTGCTAACCCACACAACTCCTGCTTGTAAAGCGGAGATCACACGGTGGGCCCGCCCGATGTCCGGGCGACTTCCCGTTCAGCTCAAGGTGGACACGCTTCATGTTGACCGCCGACGCCCGGATGATCTCCTGGCCGGTGGCGGTCGACCCGGTGAAGCCGATCTTGTCGACGTCCGGGTGCGTGGCCGGCGCCGCGCCTGCGGTCTCCCCGTAGCCGGTGACGATGTTGACCACGCCTGGCGGCAGGTCCAGCTCCCGAAGGAGCTCGCCGAGGCGCAGCGGCGCCAGTGACGCCTCCTCGGCGGGCGCGATCTTCCACACCGATGCCGCGAGCGGCGAGTTCCACGGGATGATCGAGGCGATCGTCGCGCCAGTGGAGGGGTTCACCGTGTCGAAGGTCTTCTCCACGAGCGCCGGAACCCATTCGCCGTCGATGAGCAGGCGTTTGGGGGTGGCGTCGAGGATCGCGACGTCTGACTGCGTAATCACGATGTATCCGCCTCACGGGAAGGGGAATGCCGAGGTGAGACCCGGATTACAGGCGAGATTATCCGCGGCGGTGCGCCCAGTCAACGGTTATGTTGAACTTTGGCGATAAGCCGCTGCGAGCACTGACGCGGCAGCGGCCAGCAGGCACAGCGCCGCCAGCACCCAGAAGGCCACCCGATAGCCGTGCGTGAGCGCGTCGAGGCGCGCGCCCGGCAACGACGAGAACGTACCCGCGTACGCGGCGCGCTGCTCCGGTTCGGTCAGCAGGCTTGTCGCGAGCGCGGGTCCCAGCGCGGCGCCGATCATGAAACCGCTCTGCTGCAAGGTCGCACGCAGCCCGTTCACGACGCCGCGCCGCGTCGTCGCCACGCCCCCGACGATCGTGCTGGTGTTGGGCGCCATGAACAGGCCCGTGCCCACCCCGACGACCACGAGGCAGGCGCCCAACGCCGTACCGTCGACCCCCGGCTCGACGATCAGCGCCAACGCCACGAGCCCGGCCACCAGCAGCATCAGCCCGCCCGTCGCGAGCATCCCTGCTTCCCAGCGCCGCGCCAGCGAACCCACCAGCACCGACGCCGTGGCGAGCCCGATCGCCGCCGGCATGACGTGCAGGCCCGCCTCGAACGGCGACATGCCGACCGCGGCCTGCAGGTACAGCCCGACGAGCAGGACCACCGCGTAGCGGCCCACCGACGAGAGGAAGTTGGCTGCGAGCGCCATCGCGCGCGGCCGGTCGCCGAACAGGCCCAGATCCAGCAGCGGATGCCGCCGACGCCGCTCCACCAGCACGAACAGCCCGGCGAAGACGACGAACCCCGCCGCCCCCGCCACGACCGGCGGGCTCCCCCAGCCCCGGCTGCCGCCCTCCGAGAGCGCGACCGCCAGCCCGACCAGCGCCAGCGCGGAGAGCAGCGCACCGGGCACGTCGAACGGCTCCCGCGCGCCCGAGCGTGGCACCCGGCGCAGTACCAGGGCCGCGCTGACCAGGCCGATGATGCCGATCGGGACGTTGAACCAGAACGCCGACCGCCAACCGAAGGCCTCTACCAGCGCACCCCCGGTCACCGGACCCAGCAGCTGAGCCGTCGACACCACGGAGACGTTCACCCCGACCGCGGTAGCGAGCTTCCCGACCGGGAACACGTCGGCGAGCAACGCCGTCACGTTCGTGACCAGCGCCGCACCGCCCACGGCCTGCACCCCGCGCAACGCCGCCAGCCATTCAGGATCGGGCGCGAAGCCGCACGCCAACCCCGCGACGGTGAACAGGGCAAGCCCGCACAGGTACACCAGCCGCCGCCCAAGGATGTCGGCGACCCGGCCGAAAACCAGGATCAACGAGGTGTTGACGAGCAGGTAGGACAGCAGGATCCAGTTCGCCTGCGCCGGGCTCGCGTCGAAGTGCCGCGCGATCGCGGGCAGGGCGACGTCCATCGTGGACGTGTTCAGGGCGGCCAGCATCACCCCGATAGAGGTGATGCTCAGCACCCGCCACGGGTACGCGGCGTCGGCGTCACCTGATCGCACGAACTAGCGCTCGTACGTGCCGACGAGTCGGGCCTGCACCAAAACGTGCGGGTCGATCGCGGCGAGCACCTGGGCCCTCGTCAGTCCTGGCTTCAGGCCCAGGACCGTGTCCAACGCGAACAGGTGGAAGTAGTAGCGGTGCTGCCCATGCCCGGGCGGGGGGCTGGCCGGGCACCACCCGTTCTTGCCGAGACCGTTGACGCCCTGCACGCCCGTTTCCGGGTCGCCCCCCTTGGGCAGCTCCTTCACGTCGGCGGGGATGTCGTAGACCGCCCAGTGGTCGAACCCGTCGATGAGCGGGGCGTCGGGGTCCGTCGCGACCAGCGCGAACGAGCGCGTCTCCGCAGGGGCGTCCGACCAGCTCAGCGGCGGCGAGACCCCCTCGCCGTTCGCCGTCGCGTAGTCCGGGAGTCTGCCGTCGGCCTCGAAATCCGGGCTGGTCAGGCGCAGCGCACCGATATTGATCTTCATCTTTCACGCTCCTGTGTTGATCCAGATCGACTTCACGTTCAGGTATTCGTGGAGGATCTCACCGGAAAGTTCGTTGCCCCAGCCGCTGGTCTTCGCACCACCGAAGGGCACGGCGGGGTCGACCGCGCCGTAGCCGTTGACCCACACCATCCCCGTCTGCAGCGCCTGCGCGACCGTGTGTGCGCGGGCCAGGTCGCGCGTCCACAGCCCGCCCGCCAGCCCGTAGGAAGTGTTGTTGGCCCGCTGGACCACCTCGTCGACGTCGTCGAACGGCAGCACCGACGCGACCGGCCCGAAGATCTCCTCGCGCACAACCCGCATGTCGTCGCGGACGTCGGCGAGCACCGTCGGCGCGACGAAGTAACCATCGGCGAGTGCGCCGTCGGTCAGCCGCGCGCCACCTGCGACAGTGGCGGCGCCCTCGGCGCGACCGAGCTCCAGATATCCCGACACCCTGTCCAGTTGGGCCTGGGAGACCAGTGGACCGATCTCGGTCGTCGGGTCGAGGCTGTCGCCGACGGCCAGCGCGTCGGCATAGCGGGCGACGCCCGCCAGAACCTCGTCGTACACGGGGCGCTCGACGAAGATCCGCGTACCCGCGACGCAGATCTGCCCGGAGTTGCCGAACACGGCCTCGGCCGCGGCCGGGATCGCGGCACCCAGGTCGGCGTCGGCGAAGATGATGTCGGGCGACTTGCCGCCCAGCTCGAGCGAGATGCGCTTCAGGTTGCTGTCGGCCGACGATCGAAGGATCGCGCGCCCGGTCTCGGATGAGCCGGTGAACCCGATCTTGTCAACGTCGGGGTGCGCCGCCAACGCGGCGCCGGCCGTCTCGCCGTATCCGGTCACGATGTTGACCACCCCTGGCGGGAGGTCGAGCTCGGCGATCAGCTCGCCGATCCGCAGTGGCGTCAGTGACGCCTCCTCGGCGGGCTTGAGCACAATCGTGCAGCCGGTCGCGAGGGCGGGTGCGATCTTCCAGATCGTCGCGGGAAGCGGACTGTTCCAGGGGGTGATCGCGCCCGCGACACCGATAGGCTCGCGCACCGTGTAGCTGAAGTACCGGCCGGGGAACGAGTTCGGAATCGTCTCGCCGTGCAGCTTGGTGGCCCAGCCCGCGAAGTAGCGCAGCGTCTCGACGGCGGCGCCGCCCCGCTGCTTCGAAACCGGCACACCCATGTCAACGACGTTGATCAGCCCGATCTCGTGCTGGTGGCGCTCCAGCAGGTCGGCCAGCTTGAGCAGCACGTTCTGCCGTTGCACTGGCGTGAAGCGGCTCCAGGGGCCGGTGAACGCGCGTCGTGCGGCCGCGACGGCGGCGTCGATGTCGGCCGCGTCGCCCGCCGCCACCTCGACGATCGGCCGCCCGGTCGAGGGGTTGATCGACGTGAATGTGGCGCCTGAGGCCGCAGGGCGCCACGCACCGTCGATGAACAGTTGTTTGGCGGGCCCAGAAAGGAAGGCCGGTAGCGGCGTAGCGGCTACGGCGGACATGTCTCACTCTCCTGTCAGGATTTTTAACGCTGTCGTAGGACCCTGCCCGTGTGCTGCTCCCGTGATGAAGACGACTCGACCATCCAGTTGCCCACCGCGTCTTCCTCTCCCGGGCGCATCCGGACAGCCCGGCCCGGCCTTCGCCGCGACGAATCCGGCACCGGCCGGCGCGAGCACGGCCATGCCCACCGCGATCCGCAGCCCTGTGGAGATATCTGCGGTGCCGCCGACGGCAGCACGATGTGGCGGACAATCGCGGCCCTGCCGAGCCCGGAACTGTGCCCGGCCCCGACTGGTCGTGTTCCGCACCGTCTTTCATGGAAGACGGTGCGGAACA
>NZ_JBEOWJ010000059.1:0-39522 GCF_040295965.1 Streptosporangium sp. NPDC002544
CACCGCCAGGGCGTACGGGCGTACCTTGAGCTGGGCCCCGATGGTGTGCTGACCGCCATGGCCGCCGACACCCTGGCCGCCGACGTGGATGTGCACGAGTCGGACGCGGTGCTGGTGCCGGTATTGCGTAAGGGCCGCGACGAGCAGGTCGCGTCCATGACGGCGCTGGCCGAGCTGCATGTGCACGGAGTGCCGGTGGACTGGCAGGCGGTGCTGCCGGGTGGGCGCCGGGTGGATCTGCCGACCTACGCTTTCCAGCACCAGTGGTTCTGGCCGAACGCCAGGCAGAGCGGTGATGCCCGCGTTCTGGGCCTGGCCGCGACGGGGCATCCGCTGCTGGGCGCGGCGATGCCGCGGGCCGACTCTGACGGGGTGGTGCTGACGGGTCGCTTGTCGGTGAGTGCGCAGCCGTGGCTGGCCGATCACGTGGTGGCGGGCTCTGTGGTGGTGCCGGGCACCGCGTTCGTGGAGCTGGCCGTGCGGGCCGGTGACCAGGTCGGCTGTGAGCTGGTGGAGGATCTGACACTGGATGTGCCGCTGCTGCTGAGTGAGGGCGAGGCGGCCGCTGTGCAGGTGTGGGTGGGCGCCTCTCAGGGGTCGGACCGCCGGACGGTGAATGTGTACTCGCGTTCGGCGGATGCGGCCGATGACGCGCCGTGGGTGCGGCACGCGACCGGCGCTCTCACCACGGGTGCTTCGCCTGCCGAGCCGTTCGATGTGGCGGTGTGGCCGCCGACCGGCGCGGCTGCGATCGAGCTGGACGGGCTGTATGAAGAGCTGGCGGAGGAGGGCTTGGGGTACGGCCCGGCGTTCCAGGGGTTGCGGGCGGCCTGGCGGCGTGATGACGAGGTGTTCGCCGAGCTGAGTTTGCCGGAGCAGGCCGGTGATGCGGCTTTGTTCGGGTTGCACCCGGCGCTGCTGGACGCGGCGCTGCACGTGGTGCCATTCGCCGGGCTGGACGATTCCGAGGGCGGCCGGTTGCCACTGTCCTGGGGTGGGGTGTGCCTGCACGCGGGTGGGGCGTCGGTGCTGCGGGTGCGGCTGGCCAGGACGGGCGGCGATGCGGTGTCGCTGAGCGCGGTGGATGCGGCCGGGGAGCCGGTGGTGTCGGCCCGGTCGGTGGTGCTGCGGCCGATGGCCGCCGAGCACTTGGCCGGCTCCGGCCCTCGTGGGGCCGGGTGGGACGCGCTGTTCCGGGTGGAGTGGCCTGCCGCGGGCGGCCTGCCGCAGGCCGACCAGGTGCCGGTGGCGGTGCTCGGCTTGGACGCGCTGGGTCTTGCCCCCGCGTTGCGGGTAGCCGGCGATCTGGCCGCGGAGCCTGGCGGGCACTTGGTGCCGGTGCATGTGGATTTGCCGTCATTGGTCGAGGCAGGTCCGGTCCCGGCAGTGGTGGTGACGGAGGTGGTCTCCGATCCGGCGGCCGAGGTGGTGGAGTCGGCGCATGCGCTGACTGCCCACGTGCTGGATCTGCTGCAGCGGTGGCTGGCGGATGAGCGGTACGCCGATTCGCGCTTGGTGTTCGTCACCCGGGGCGCGGTCGCGACCGATGATGGTGAGGTGGTGGCTGATCTTCCAGCCGCTGGGGCGTGGGGCCTTGTCCGCAGTGCCCAGTCGGAGAACCCGGGCCGGTTCGTGCTGGTCGACGTGGATGATCAGGAGTCCTCGCTGCCGGCCCTGCTCGGGGTGCCGGCCTCGGGTGAGCCGCAGGTGGCGGTACGCGAGGGTGAGCTGCGGGTTCCGCGGATGGCGCGGGTGGCGCCAGGGTCTGACGTCGGAGACGCGGCGGGCCGGGTCTGGGACCCGGAGGGCACGGTGTTGATCACTGGTGGGACCGGTGGTCTGGGTGCCCAATTCGCGCGGCATGTGGTGGCCGAGCGGGGTGTGCGGCATCTGCTGCTGACCAGTCGCCGGGGTCTGGAGGCTCCGGGTGCGGTGGAGTTGCAGGCCGAGCTGATCGCGCACGGCGTCGAGGTCACGATCGCGGCGTGCGACATGGCCGACCGGGATCAGGTGGCGGCGCTGCTGGCCGGGATCGACGCCGAGCATCCGCTGACCGCGGTGATCCACACTGCCGGTGTGCTGGCCGACGGGACGATCCCGTCACTGACCCCCGAACGGCTGGACACCGTGCTGCGGCCGAAAGCGGACGCGGCCTGGCATCTGCACGAGCTGACCCAGGGCCTGGACCTGGCCGGGTTCGTAGTGTTCTCTTCGCTGGCCGGGGTGATGGGCAACGCCGGGCAGGGCAACTACGCGGCGGCGAACGCGTTCGTGGACGCATTGGTCCAGGCGCGTCGGGCTGCGGGACTGCCGGGGTTGTCGCTGGCCTGGGGCTTGTGGGTGCAGGAGACCGGGATGACCGGCACGCTGGGCGCAGTCGACCTGCGCAGGATGGCACGGGCGGGGATGCCGGCGCTGTCGGTGGAGCAGGGGCTGGCGGTGTTCGAGGCGGCCGAGGTGTCGGGTCGGGCGGCGGTGGTGGGGGTGCGGCTGGATCTGTCGGTGCTGCGCACGTTGCCTGAGGTGCCGCCTTTGATGCGGGGCCTGGTGCGTGTGGGGCGCCGGTCGGCGGTCTCCGTCTCCGTGGGCGGGGATGGGGAGCTGGTGCGGCGGCTGGCGGGGCTGGAGCAGGCCGAGCAGGTGCGGCTGGCGGTGGAGCTGGTGCGCGCTCAGGCGGCGGTGGTGCTGGGACACGAGTCGGTGGACGCGATCCGGCCGGGACGGGAGTTCCGTGAGCTGGGCTTCGACTCCCTGACCACCGTGGAGCTGCGCAACCGGCTCAACGCCGTCACCGGGCTGCGGCTGTCGGCGACCATCATCTTCGACTACCCCACCCCCGCCAGCCTCGCCGAACACCTTCTGGAGGAAATCGCGCCCGGAGCGAACACCGTGGTGGAGCTGTCATTGCTGGCCGATCTCGACCGGTTCGAGACCGTGCTTTCCGATACCGCGCTCGACGAGCTCGCCCGGAACGGCATCGCGACCCGGCTGCGGCACCTGCTGGCGAGGGTGAGCGAGAGCGGCACGGAAACTAGTGAAATCGCTGTCGCCGGCATGCTCGAATCGGCGAGTACCGAGGAAATCCTCAGCTTCATCGACAACGAACTGGGCCGCTCGAAAGATCTGTGATTCGAGCCCGCGTCTGAACAATGTGAAGGGCCACTCTCATGTCCGAAGACCGGAAGCTCGTCGAGTATCTGAAGTGGGTCACCGCCGATCTGCACGAGACCCGCCGGCGGCTCGAAGAGGTGGAGTCGGGCAGGCACGAGCCGATCGCCATCGTGTCGATGTCATGCCGCTTTCCGGGCGGGGTCGGCTCTCCTGAGGATCTGTGGCGGTTGCTGTCCGAGGGACAGGACGCGATCTCTTCGTTCCCGGTCGATCGGGGCTGGGACGCGGAGACGATGTCGGCGATGGGTGTTGAGTGTCAGGGCGGGTTTCTGGCGGATGTGGCGGGGTTCGACCCTGGGTTCTTCGGGATCTCGCCGCGTGAGGCGTTGGCGATGGATCCGCAGCAGCGGTTGCTGCTGGAGACGTCCTGGGAGGCGGTCGAGCGGGCCGGGATCGACCCGGCCTTGCTGAAAGGTAGCCACACCGGGGTGTTCATGGGCACCAACGGCCAGGACTACATGAATCTGATCTTGAGTAATCATATGGATACGCAGGGTCATGGTGTCACCAGTACGGCGGCCAGCGTGTTGTCGGGCCGCCTGTCCTACACGCTGGGTCTGGAGGGTCCGGCGGTGACGGTGGACACCGCGTGTTCATCGTCGCTGGTGACGTTGCACCTTGCGGCGCAGGCGCTGCGGTCTGGGGAGTGCTCGCTGGCGCTGGCCGGCGGTATCACGGTGATGACGTTGCCGTTGGTGTTCGCCGGGTTCGGCGCGCAGGGCGGGATGGCACTCGACGGGCGGTGCAAGGCGTTCTCCGACGCCGCGGACGGTACCAGCTGGGGAGAGGGGGTGGGCGTGCTGGTGCTGGAGCGGCTGTCGGACGCCCGCCGCAACGGCCATCAGGTGCTGGCGGTGCTGCGGGGTTCGGCGGTGAACCAGGACGGTGCGTCCAACGGGTTGACCGCGCCGAACGGTCCGTCGCAGCAGCGGGTGATCCGCCAGGCGCTGGTCAGTGCCGGGTTGTCGCCGTCCGAGGTGGACGCGGTCGAGGCGCACGGGACCGGCACGATCCTGGGTGACCCGATCGAGGCGCAGGCGCTGCTGTCGACCTATGGGCAGGACCGGCCGGAGGATCGGCCGCTGCTGCTGGGGGCGATCAAGTCGAACATCGGTCACACCCAGGCCGCCGCGGGCGTGGCCGGTGTGATCAAGATGGTGCTGGCGATGCGGCACGGCATGCTGCCCAAGACGCTACATGTCGATACTCCGTCCTCACACGTGGACTGGTCAGCCGGTGCGGTGAAGCTGCTGACCGAGTCAGCGGAATGGCCGGAGACCGGTCGCCCGCGCCGGGCTGGTGTGTCGTCGTTCGGGATCAGTGGCACCAACGCGCACATCATTCTCGAACAAGGACCGGAAGCGCCGGTAGGAGAAGAGGCTCCGCGGGACCGGGTGCCGGCTGCGGGTGTGGTGCCGGTGCTGGTGTCGGCTAAGACGGGTCAGGCGTTGCGGGCGCAGGCCGGGCGGCTGGTGTCGTTCCTGGACGGTGAGTCTGATCTGGGTCTGGCCGACGCCGCGTTCTCACTGGCCACGACGCGGTCGGTGTTCGAGCATCGGGCGGTGGTGCTGGCCGGCGATCGTGATGGGGTGCTGGCCGGCCTGGGTGCGCTGGCGGACGACCGGTCTGTCGCGGGTGTGGTGCTCGGGGTGGCCGCGACGCCGCCGCAGCTGGCGGTGTTGTTCACCGGTCAGGGCAGCCAGCGGGCGGGAATGGGCCGGGAGCTGTATAACCGGTTCCCGGTGTTCGCGCAGGCGTTGGACGAGGTGATCGCGGAGCTGGACCCGCTGCTGGACGGGTCGCTGCGCGAGGTGCTGTTCGCCGAACCGGGCAGCGAGCAGGCCGGGTTGCTGGATCAGACCGGGTGGGCGCAGCCGGCCCTGTTCGCGGTGGAGACCGCCCTGTTCCGGCTGGTCTCCTCGTGGGGAGTGCGGCCGGATGTGCTGGCCGGGCATTCGATCGGGGAGATCACCGCTGCGCATGTGGCCGGGGTGCTGTCGCTGGCCGACGCGTGTGCGCTGGTGGCGGGTCGGGCGCGGTTGATGCAGGCGCTGCCGCCGGGTGGGGCGATGGTGGCGGTGCAGGCCTACGAGGAGGAGATCGAGCCGTTGCTCGCCGAGCGCGAGGGCGAGGTGTCGGTCGCCGCGATCAACGGTCCAGGTTCGGTGGTGATCGCGGGCGTGGAAAAGGGGGTCCTCGATATCGCCGCCGCGTTGGAGGATCGCGGGGTGCGGACGAAGCGGTTGCGGGTGTCGCATGCGTTCCACTCGCCGTTGATGGAGCCGATGCTGGAGGACTTCCGCACACTGGCGAGCAGGCTCACCTACGGTGCGCCGAGGATTCCGATCGTGTCCACCCTGACCGGCGAGGCGGCCACGGCCGAGCAGCTGTGCTCGCCGGACTACTGGGTGGACCAGGTCCGCGGCGCGGTCCGCTTCGCCGACGGCATCCGCACCCTGCGCGCGCAGGGCGTGCGAGCGTATCTGGAGCTCGGCCCCGACGGTGTGCTGACCGCCATGGCCCAGGACACCATCGCGACCGAGCCGGAGGCACATGTGCACGAGTCGCACACGGTGCTGGTGCCGGTGCTGCGTAAGGATCGGGACGAGCATGTGGCGGTGATGACGGCGCTGGCCCAGCTGCATGTGCACGGGGTGCCGGTCGACTGGCGGGCGGTGTTGCCGCGCGGGCGCCGGGTCGACCTGCCCACCTATGCTTTCGAGCACCAGCGGTTCTGGCCCGAGAGCACCGGCTCCGATATAGGGAACGTGGCGGCGGTGGGCCTGGCCGCGACGGATCATCCGCTGCTGGGTGCCGCGATGCCGCGGGCCGACTCCGACGGGGTGGTGCTGACCGGGCGGTTGTCGGTGAGTGCGCAGCCGTGGCTGGCCGATCATGTGGTGGCGGGTTCGGTGGTGGTGCCGGGTTCGGTGTTCGTGGAGCTGGCGGTGCGGGCCGGTGACCAGGTCGACTGTGACCTGGTAGAGGAGTTGACGCTGGCCGCTCCGCTGGTGCTGGGCGAGGACGATGCGGTCGTGGTGCAGGTGTGGGTGGGGGCCAAGGAGGAGTCGGGCCGTCGGAGCGTGAGCGTGTATGCCCGTTCGGCGGAGGCGGCCGATGAGGTGCCGTGGGTGCGGTACGCGACCGGAACGCTCGCGGCCGGTGTTCCGGAGGTCATGCCGTTCGATGTGGCGATGTGGCCGCCGGCCGGGGCGACCGCGATCGAGCTGGAGGGGTTGTACGAGGAACTGGCCGAGGACGGCTTCGTCTATGGTCCGGTGTTCCAGGGGTTGCGGGGGGCTTGGCGGGGTGCCGATGGTGAGGTGTTCGCCGAGGTCGCGCTGCCTGAGCAGGTGGTGTCGGAGGCGGGTACGTTCGGGGTGCATCCGGCGTTGCTGGACGCGGCGCTGCACGGGGTGCCATTCGCCGGGCTGGACGATTCCGAGGGCGGTTTGTTGCCGTTCTCCTGGGGTGGGGTGTGCCTGCACGCGGGCGGGGCGTCGGTGCTGCGGGTGCGGCTGGCCAGGACGGGCGGCGATGCGGTGTCGCTGAGCGCGGTGGATGTGACGGGTGCGCCGGTGGTGTCGGCGCGGTCGGTGGTGTTGCGGCCGGTCTCGGCCGAGCAGTTGGCGGTCTCCGATGGTGTCGGCGCGGGCTGGGAGTCGTTGTTCGGGGTGGAGTGGACGTCCGTGAGCGGTGTGCCGGAGGCCGGTCAGGTGCCGCCGATACCGGTGGCGGTGCTTGGTCTGGACGCGTTGGGTGTTGCTCCCGCGTTGCGGGCGGCCGGGGAGCCGGGCGGCCTTCCGGTGCCGGTGCATGCGGAGCTGTCATCGCTGGCTGAGGCGGGTACGGTGCCGGCCGTCGTGATGGTGGAGGCGGTCTCGGATCCGGTGGGCGGGGTGGTGGAGTCGGCGCATGCGCTGACCGCTCGCGTTCTGGACCTGCTGCAGGGCTGGCTGGCCGATGACCGGTTCGCCGATTCGCGGCTGGTGTTCCTCACCCGGGGCGCGGTCACGGCAGGCGGCGAGGTGGTCACCGATCTGCCGGCTTCCGGGGTGTGGGGGTTGGTCCGCAGTGCCCAGTCGGAGAACCCGGGCCGGTTCCTGCTGATCGATGTGGACCGGGAATTCCCGCTGTCAGGACTGCCAGGGGTGCTGGCCGAGGTGTTTTCCTCAGGTGAGCCGCAAACCGTGGTGCGCGATGGTGAGGTACGGGCGCCGCGCCTGGCGCGGGTGGCGCCCGGCGCTGACCTGGACGGGGAGGCGAGTCGGGTCTGGGACCCGGAGGGGACGGTGTTGATCACTGGTGGGACCGGTGGTCTGGGCGCGCTGTTCGCGCGGCATGTGGTGGCCGAGCGGGGTGTGCGGCATCTGTTGCTGACCAGCCGCCGGGGTTTGGAGGCTCCGGGTGCGGTGGAGTTGCGGGCCGAGTTGATCGCGCACGGGGTCGAGGTCACGGTCGCCGCCTGTGATGTGGCGGATCGGGATCAGGTGGTGGCGCTGCTGGCCGGGATCGACGCCGAGCATCCGCTGACCGCGGTGATCCACACCGCGGGTGTGCTGGCCGACGGCACGATTCCGTCGCTGTCGGCGGAGGGGCTGGGTGCGGTGTTGCGGCCGAAGGTCGACGCGGCCTGGTATCTGCACGAGCTCACTCAGGACGCGAATCTCGCGGCGTTCGTGCTGTTCTCCTCGCTCGCGGGTGTCGTGGGAGCGCCTGGGCAGGGTAACTACGCGGCGGCGAACGTGTTCCTGGACGCGCTGGCTCAGGCGCGCCGGGCGCGGGGGCTGGCGGGGTTGTCGCTGGCGTGGAGTGCCTGGGCACAGGACGCGGGGATGACCGGCACGCTGAGTGGGGCCGAGATGCGGCGGATCAGTCGGACGGGTATGCCGGCGCTGTCGGCCGAGCAGGGGCTCGCGGCGTTCGAGGCGGCCGAGGTGTCGGGTCGGGCGATGGTGGTGCCGGTGCGGCTGGAGCTGTCGGTGCTGCGGGCCATGGGCGAGGTGCCGCCTTTGATGCGGGGCCTGGTGCGTGTGGGGCGCCGGTCGGCGGTCTCCGTCCCCGTGGGCGGGGATGGGGAGCTGGTGCGGCGGCTGGCGGGGCTGGAGCAGGCCGAGCAGGTGCGGCTGATGCTGGAGCTGGTGCGCGCTCAGGCGGCGGTGGTGCTGGGACACGACTCGGTGGACGCGATCCAGCCGGGACGGGAGTTCCGTGAGCTGGGCTTCGACTCCCTGACCACCGTGGAGCTGCGCAACCGGCTCAACGCCGTCACCGGGCTGCCGCTGTCGGCGACCATCATCTTCGACTACCCCACCCCCGCCAGCCTCGCCGAACACCTTCTGGAGGAAATCGCGCCCGGAGCGAACACCGTGGTGGAGCTGTCATTGCTGGCCGATCTCGACCGGTTCGAGACCGTGCTTTCCGGCAACACGCTCGACGATCTCACCCGGAACGGCATCGCGACCCGGCTGCGGCACCTGCTGGCGAGGGTGAGCGAGAGCGGCACGGAAACCAGTGAAGTCGCTGTCGCCGGCATGCTCGAATCGGCGAGTACCGAGGAGATCCTCAGCTTCATCGACAACGAACTGGGCCGCTCGAAAGATCTGTGATTCGAGCCCGCGTCTGAACAATGTGAAGGGCCACTCTCATGTCCGAAGACCGGAAGCTCGTCGAGTATCTGAAGTGGGTCACCGCCGATCTGCACGAGACCCGCCGACGACTCGAAGAGGTGGAGTCGGGCAGGCACGAGCCGATCGCCATCGTGTCGATGTCATGCCGCTTTCCGGGCGGGGTCGACTCTCCTGAGGATCTGTGGCGGTTGCTGTCCGAGGGACAGGACGTGATCTCTTCGTTCCCGGTCGATCGGGGCTGGGACGCGGAGACGATGTCGGCGATAGGCATGGAGTGTCAGGGCGGGTTCTTGTCCGAGGTGGCGGGGTTCGATCCAGGGTTCTTCGGGATCTCGCCGCGTGAGGCGCTGGCGATGGATCCGCAGCAGCGGTTGCTGCTGGAGGGGGTGTGGGAGGCGATCGAGCGGGCCGGGATCGACCCGGTCTCGCTGAGAGGTAGCCACACCGGGGTGTTCATGGGCACCAACGGCCAGGACTACATGAATCTGTGCCTGGAAACCGGGACAGATGTAACGAACTATTTCCTCACCGGTGCAGCGGCCAGCGTGCTGTCGGGCCGCCTGTCCTACACCCTGGGCCTGGAGGGCCCGACGATGACAGTCGACACCGCCTGCTCGTCGTCCTTGGTCGCCATGCACCTGGCGGCGCAGGCGCTGCGCTCGGGCGAGTGCGGCCTGGCGCTGGCAGGCGGTGTCACGGTGATGGCCACCCCGCTCAGCTTCCTCGGCTTCGGCGTGGAGAGCGGAATGGCGCCCGATGGTCGGTGCAAGGCGTTCTCCGACACCGCGGACGGCACCAGTTGGTCCGAGGGCATGGGCATGCTGGTACTGGAACGGCTGTCGGATGCCCGCCGCAACGGCCATGAGGTGCTGGCGATCGTGCGCGGATCGGCGATCAACCAGGATGGTGCGTCCAACGGTCTGACCGCGCCGAACGGCCCGTCGCAGCAGCGGGTGATCCGCCAGGCGCTGGCCAGTGCCGGGCTGACTCCCACCGAGGTGGACGCGGTCGAGGCGCACGGCACCGGTACCAGGCTGGGTGACCCGATCGAGGCTCAGGCACTGCTGGCCGCCTACGGCCAGAACCGTGAAGCCGACCGGCCGCTGCTGCTGGGCTCGATCAAGTCGAACCTCGGGCATACCCAGGCGGCGGCGGGCGTTGCCGGTGTGATCAAGATGGTCATGGCGATGCGGCACGGAGTGCTGCCCAGGACACTGCACATCGACGCCCCGTCGTCGCACGTGGACTGGGCCTCGGGCGCGGTGGAACTGCTGACCGAGCCGACCGAGTGGCCGCAGACCGGCCGTCCGCGCCGGGCGGGTGTGTCGTCGTTCGGAATCAGTGGCACCAACGCGCACGTGATCATCGAACAGGGACCGGAGGTGCCACAGGCCGAGCCAGGTACGCAGGACCCGGCGTCGGCGGCGGGTTTGGTGCCGTGGGTGGTGTCCGCCAGAAGTGGCGGGGCGCTGCGTGAGCAGGCGCGACGGCTGGCGGCGCATGTCAGTGCGCACCGTGAGCTGGAGCAGGTGGATGTGGGTTTCTCGCTGGTCACGACTCGGTCGGCGTTCGAGCATCGGGCGACGGTGCTGGCCGGCGATCGTGATGGTGTGCTGGCCGGCCTGCGGGCCGTTGCCGAGGACCTGCCGGGTGCGGGTGTGGTGCGTGGTGTGGCACGGGCGGAGCCGAAGCTTGCGGTGTTGTTCACCGGTCAGGGGAGTCAGCGGGCGGGGGTGGGCCGGGAGCTGTATGGGCGGTTCCCGGTGTTCGCGACGGCGTTGGACGAGGTGATCGCGGAGCTCGAGCCGCTGCTGAGGAGGTTCGACCGGGAGCCGGTCGGAGGGGCGGGACGTTACCGGGGTTGTTCGTTGCGGGAGGTGCTGTTCGCCGAGCAGGGCAGTGAGACGGCGGGGTTGCTGGATCGGACCGGGTGGGCGCAGCCGGCGTTGTTCGCGGTGGAGACGGCGCTGTTCCGGCTGGTGTCCTCGTGGGGGGTGCGGCCGGCTGTTTTGGTGGGGCATTCGATCGGGGAGATCGCGGCGGCGCATGTGGCCGGGGTGCTGTCGCTGGCCGACGCGTGTGCGCTGGTGGCGGCGCGGGCGCGGTTGATGCAGGCGCTGCCGCCGGGTGGGGCGATGGTGGCGGTGCAGGCTGCCGAGAAGGAGGTCGCCGAGCTGCTGGTGGGACGCGAGGGTGAGGTGTCGGTCGCGGCGGTGAACGGCCCGGCCTCGGTGGTGATCTCCGGGGTGGGGGAGGCGGTGCTCGCGCTCGCCGCGGTCCTCGAAGGGCGCGGGGTGCGGACCAAGCGGTTACGGGTGTCGCATGCGTTCCATTCGCCGTTGATGGATCCGATGCTGGCGGACTTCCGTGCCCTGGCCCGGACGCTCACCTACAGCCCGCCACGGATTCCGCTGGTGTCGACGGTGACCGGGGAGGCGGCCTCGGCGGAGCAGTTGTGCTCGCCGGACTACTGGGTGGACCAGGTCCGCGGTGTGGTCCGTTTCGCCGACGGGGTGCGCACGCTGCATCGTCAGGGCGTACGGGCCTACCTGGAGCTGGGCCCCGACGGCGTGCTCACCGCCATGGCGGGAGACACCCTCGTGGCAGAGTCGGACGTGGTGCTGGTGCCGGTACTGCGCAAGGACCGTGATGAACAGACTGCGGCGATGACGGCGCTGGCCGAACTGCACGTGCGCGGGGTGCCGGTGGATTGGCGAGCGGTGCTTCCAGCCGGGCGCCAGGTCAAGTTGCCGACGTACGCTTTCGAGCACCGGCGCTTCTGGCCCGAGGCGACCGGTTCCCGTACGGGGGACGCGGCGGTGGGATTGGCCGCGGCGGATCTGGCCGTGTCGATACCCGAGGCCGACACGGCGCGGGAGCGGTTGCGCGGGCTTGGAGAAGCACAGCAGTACGAGGTGCTACAGGAACTGGTGCAGCGCCATGCGGCTGCCGTTCTCGGCCACGGCGACTTCTCGGCCGTCGATTTCGAACGTGATTTCTTCGAGCTGGGCTTCGACTCGTTCACCGCGACCGAATTGCGTAACTCCCTTGCCAGGGCGGTTGGTTGGGAATTCCCGCTGATGGCGGTGTTCGAGAACAAGAACTCCACCGGTCTCGCCCGTTGGCTGCGGCATGAGCTCGTCACCCGGATGAATGCCGGCCAGGCGACTGCGGCCTCGGCGGACCAGGTGGACGACACCCTGGCAGGGTTGTTCCGCGGCGCTTTCCGTTCCGGGAAGGCGCAGGAGGCGTTCGGATTGCTGTATGCCGTGGCGAGGACCCGGCCCATGTACGACGCACCTGTCGATCCGCGAGAAATCCCTCGACCGGTGACGCTGGCCAGTGGCGCGGCTCGGTCTCGCTTGATCTGCGTGAGTTCGTCCACGGTGACCGGTGGCGTTCATCAATATGCGCGGTTCGCCGCGCACTTCCGCGAGGAAAGACACGTCTTGGCGCTTCCCTTGCTCGGCTACGCTCTCGGTGAGGGCCTGCCCGCCACGATCGACATCGCCCTCGAAAGCATCGCGGAAGGCATCGTGCAGGCCAGTGAGGGGGAGCCGTTCGTGCTCGTCGGTCATTCGGCCGGCGGCATTCTCGCTTACGGCGCAGCCGGTGTACTGGAGAAGTCGGGAATCTCCCCTGAGGCGGTGGTGATGATGGACTCCTTCCATCCCGGCGCAGGTGGCGATTCGCAGATGCTGTCCGAGCAGGTGCTGCAGTACATCCTGCAGATGGAGACGGTTTTCGGCGAGTTCAACAGCGCGCGATTGTCCGCTATGGGGTACTGGTCGGCAATTATGTCCGACATCAAACTGGCAGACGTGAATGCGCCCGTGCTGTTCGTGCAGTGCGCGGAGCCGTTCTCTGACGTCGAGCCTGAATCGGACTACTGGCGGGCGACGCCGTTCGACCCGTCGCATACCGTACGGACGATCGAGGCGAACCACTTTTCGATGCTCGCCGAGAAGGCAGCGGACACGGCCCGCCTGATCGACGGCTGGTTCCGACTGGCACACTGACCGTCGCGAAACCTACCGGGAAGATCAGCCGGACCTGAAACGATCACAAGCGTGAGTTGCCTGAAACGCCAGATCGGCCGTCATCGCGGTCAGCGGTCGGTTCACCAGGTCGGCGCAGCGACTTTGTCGTTGATTTCCCAGCATGTGGCGTTGCCTGCGGGCGTGTTCAGGTCTGCGCGCAGCAGTCAGTGGATGCTCGGCGACGCATTTCCGGCGTATGACACTGGTAGCCACTAGTAATTGTGCGAGTCGCTTCTGCGGTTCACTGTGTCCAGCGTCATCGGCACAGCGAAGGGACCGAGGGCCCATGAGTATCGCGGAACCGGGCATCGGCAGGCAGTGAACGAAGAGATCGCTCGGGAACTCGCCGGATGGCGCGATACGTGCGGCAGGAGGGTTTGTCAGACCAATGGATCGTGCAGCTCTGCCCAGTGAAGAGCCCGATGAAGAGTCCGGTGAGGAACAGACGGACCGCCGGCCGGAGGATGGCGGCGCAGCGGGTCTCGAACTGTCCACGTTGCGGCTTGAGCAGTCGGGTCGGGTGCTGACGGCGTGGGTGGACGCCCCGCCGTTCAACTACATGACCTTGCCGATGCAACGGGACTTCATCCGGCTCGTCGAGGCGGTGGAGCACGACGTCTCGGTCGGCGCGGTCGTCGTCACCGGCGCGCGGCCCGGCCGGTTCATCACGCACTTCGACATCGCCCACCTGTCCTCGCAGGCGGATGGCACGCCAGAGATCTCCCATGCGGTCGCTCGGAACCTGTACCGGAGTGTGCGGGCCATGACGGGCTGGGCGGGTGAACGTCTGGTCGCCCGTTCCCCGGTCAAAGGGCTGCTCGCGGTAACCCAGTTCCATGACATGGCGCTGCGGCTGATGTATTCCCCGGCGGTGTGGATCGCCGCGGTGAACGGGCCGTGCGGCGGCGGTGGCCTGGAGATGTCGGTCTTCTTTGACATGCGCGTATCGGCTGACCGTGATGCCGGCTTCGGCCTGCCCGAACTGTCGGTGGGGTTGAACACCGCCCTGGGCGGGCAGCGACTCGTCCAGCTCGTCGGGCCGTCCCGAGCTTTGGAGATGATGCTCGAAGCGCGTTTCTACGCACCGCAGGAGGCTCTGGAACTGGGTTTGGTGAACCGGGTGGTGCCGGCCGAGGAACTGCTGGACACGGTCCAGCGGATGGCGGAGCGCTACGCCAGGCGGCCGCGGAAGGTTGTGGCCCTGCAGAAGCGGATCTTCAACGACGCCCATTCCACCTCGGCCCGGGCCAGTCTTACCCAAGAGGCCACCGCCACATTGATGAGCATGTCATCACCGACCACCCAGGCCGCTATGCGGCGGTGGTTGCAGATGCAGGAGGGCACCAACGGCGACTCGGTGTTCCTGACCCAGCCCGAACCCTGGACCGAGGGCACCGTGCTCGACATGAACGTTCCTGTGCACGGACCGACGCCGCCATGATCCGTGCTTTCCCCGCCGCGGCGGGGAAAGCACGGATCATATGCACCACGTCGGCTCCCTGGAGCATCAGGACGTGACGAGGAACTGGGTCGCGGCAAGCTCGCGGTAGAGGTCGTCGGCGTCGACCAACTCGTCATGAGTGCCGTAGGCGCGGACCCGGCCTGCCTCCATGAGGATGATCCGGTTGGCGCCGGTGACGGTGGACAGCCGATGGGCTATGACCAGGACCGTGGTCTCTCGCGCCACCTCGGCCACCACCTCGCGCAGGCGCAGCTCGTTCATGGCGTCGAGCTGCGAGGTGGCCTCGTCGAGCAGCAGCAAACGGGGTTTGCGGAGCAGTGCCCTGGCGATGGCCACCCGCTGGCGCTCCCCGCCCGAGAGCAGGACGCCGCGGTGGCCGACAGGCGTATCGAGGCCTTCGGGCAGGCGGGCGATCAGATCGTCCAGGCGGGTGCGGGCCAGGGTGTGGGCGATCTCCTCCTCGGTAGCGCCAGGCGCTCCGAAGACGAGGTTCTCCCGGAATGTGCCAGCGAGGACGGGGGCGTCCTGCTCCACGTAGCTGAGCGAAGCGCGCAGCTCGCTCAGTGGCCACTCGCGGATGTCTCGGCCACCGATGAGGATCGTCCCGGCCTGTGGCTCGTAGAACCGTTCGATGAGCCCGAAGACCGTGGACTTGCCGGCTCCCGAAGGGCCGACCAGGGCTGTCATGCCACCAGCGGGCACCTTGAAGTTCACCTGGTTGTGGATGATCGGCCGGTCTTCGCCGTACCGGAAGACCACGCCGCTGAAGGTGAGGCCGACGGGGGCACCGGTCTCCGGCTTCCACGTCTCGGGGGTGGGCGGCTCGGACGGAAGCTCGGAGATCTCCTGGATGCGAGCTATCGCGGCCAGGCCGTTCTGTATCTGGGTGAGGTTCTGGATCAGCGTCCCGATTGGGGACACCAGGTAGAACAGGTAGAGAAGGAACGCGATCAGCGACGAGATCTCCATCGACCCGCTGGCGACACGCGCGCCGCCCACTCCAAGCACGGCGAGGAACGCCAGCTGGGTTGACATCCAGGCGGCGATGCCCGTGACCGAGCTCCACGCGGCGGCGGTCACGCCGCGGTCACGCGCCTCGGTGGCCGCGGCGCCCACCAGCGCGATCTCGCGTGACTCGGCCCCGCTGGCCTTGACCGTGCGGAACGCCTGGAGAGTACGGTCGAGCGCGGAGTTCATCTCGCCCAGGGCCACCTGGGCCTGGAGCGACGCCCGGCGGATGCGCGGCGTGATCGACGCCGCTATGAGGCCGATCAGGGCGATCACCGCGAGCGTGATCATGAGGAGCAGGCCGTCGATGATGGCCATCAGCACCACCGCACCCAGGAACACGAAGGTCGCGTCCACTGAGCTGGCCAGCGCCTCCGTGCAGACGGCGCGCAGCAGCGTGGTGTCGGAGTTGACCCGGGAGAGCAGGTCCCCCGGCTTGAGCCGGTCCACGTCGGCCACCCTGAGCCGCAGGATGCGATCAACGAGGCTCATGCGCGAGGCCAGCACGATTCCCTCGCCCATCCGCTCGAGCAGGAAGCGCCCCGCCGTCAAGACCAGGGCCGCCACCAGGACCGACGCCGACAGCCAGAGCACCGGGCCGATGAGGTCGCCACCCTTCCCGAAGGTGTCGATCACGCTCTTGGCGAGGATCGGCATCGCCAGCCCGGCGGAGCTGCCCACCAAAGTGAGCATGCCACCCAGCAGCAGCACGCGCTTGTGCGGGCGGACTAGGTCGAACAGCAGCCGCCACGAGTTCCGCTTGCTCAGCTTCCGCTTGCTCAGGCCGCTCGGTGCCACCCGCCCGCGAAGAATCTCCCCCCGCCGAAGCGCTTGTGCGCCGCCTGCTTTCCGACCCCGACGGCCTGCGCTATGTGCACCCATGACTCCCCTGTACGCGTACCCGGCGCACCTGGACGGCGGCCAGCCGATCGACCTGGCGGCGCAACTCGGCGGCGGCACGCAGCGCACGCAAAGGGTCGTCCCCTTCTGCTTCGGTCACCAGAGCCACGATTTCCCCATTCGTAAGGTCAACGTACGTTGACCACCCAAGGGGTCGTTCACATCGATGTCGACACCATTGACCGCGTCGATCCGCTGACCGTCCACGTGAAAACCGCGTATCGGTCCACGGGTTGTGATCATGGAAATCCCTCTCGCCGCCCACGGCCAGTAGCGACACTAGATGTCGAAAGACCAGGAAATCACCGGAGTTCGTGGCGTATGGGACCGGTTGACAGCCTCGGGCTGGGGCTCACCGGCCCAGCTTCTAGTGTTTTTTGCGAGTCGCTGCTGGGTTTCACTGGTCGGAGTGGCATTCGGCGCGATGAAGGGGTAAACGGATCGTGAGTACCGCGGACGACGTCAGTACCGCTTGGGTCCGTCGTTATCATCCGGTGGTGGGGGCGGGTAAGCGCCTGGTGTGCTTTCCGCACGCGGGTGGGTCGGCGAGCTTTTTCGTCCGGTCTCGGCCAGGTTCTCGCCGGGCGCCGATGCGGTGCTGATCGTCAGGCGTGCCAGGTGCTCCATGCGTCGGCGATCATCTCGGTAAGGCCCGATCGCTCGGGAAGCCAGCCGAGTTCTTTCACCGCGCGGCTGTTGTCGGCCGTGAGGATCTGCGGTTCCCGCTTGGGCGGCGCCTTTCGGACCGGTACCGGAAGGCCGGTCACAGCTTCCACCGTCGCCACGACCTGCGCCATGCTGGACGCGGTGCCGCTCCCTATGTTGTAGACGCGGTGCTCGCCTACCTTCACGGCGGCGAGCGACAGCCGCATCGCTGTCGCCACGTCGAGGATGTGGACGAAGTCACGGACCGCGGATCCGTCGCCGTTGAGTGTGATGTACGGCAACTCGCCGGTGAGCGCGCGGAATACGTTCGGGATGATACGCGCGGTGTCGGTGTCGGTGCGCCCATTGGCCGCTCCGGCGATGTTGAAGCACCGAAGCGTGATCGCGCCAATCGCTCCAGTGGCGGCGTACGCCGCGACGAGCTGCTCCGCCCCGACCTTCGACGCCGCGTAGGGACTCTCCGGGTGGGGTTCCAGATCCTCGCCCATGGCACCGACGTGCTGCGAGCCGTAAACCTTGTCGGTCGATGCGAACACGAATCGAACCGGCGGCACCGATTCACGGATGTCGTCGAGCGCCATAAGGAGGTTGAGGGTGCCAACCACGTTTACGTCGTAATACGTCAGCGGGTCGGCGAACGAGTCCCGACCTCGGGACACTGCGGCGAGGTGGCATACCGCGTCGAAGCGTCCGGCGGCGACTATTTCCCGGATTCGGCCGCGGTCCCGGACATCGCCTTCCACCAGGCCGACGCCGGCGTGCCGCCCCGCGTCCGTGCGGCCCCGGGTCAGGACGGTGACTTGGTGGTCGGCGGCAAGAAGGTCGAGGGTGACCGCATGGCCGAGATAGCCCAGACCTCCAGTGACCAGGACGTGCACGTCAGTTCCTCCAGACGATCGTCATGTGACATTCCAGGCCAATAGGATCATCCGGCTAACCACTTCACTTGATGGACAGCTCCGGGAACGGCACGACGAACGCGCCGCCGGCTGCCGAGAACGCCGCCGACCGGGCGCGGATGCTGGCCTCGAAGTTCCAGGCGAACAGCACGCAGTAGTCGGCCGCGTTCGCGGCCAACCGCTCGGAGCTCACAATGGGGATACCGTCGCCCGGCGTGTACTTGCCCACCTTGCGCGGGTTGTCGTCGACGATCCAGGCGATCTCACCGCCCACTCCGGCCTGGGAGAGCAGGGTGACGGCCCGCGCCGACGCGCCGTACCCGCAGATCCGCCGGCCGACTCTCGACAGGCCGCCCAGCACGTCGTTGAGGGTCGTGCAGACCCGGTCGATGCGGTCCGCGAAGCCGTCGAGAAAACTGCCGTCGGGCACCCCCGCGTCGACCTCGGCCTGCAGGATCCGGTCGAATCCGGCCGTCGAGGGGCGGGCCTCGTCATCGCGGCGTATCCAGCAGCGCAACGAGCCTCCCTGGGTCGGGATGAGCTCGGCGTCGGACACCGTGAGCCCGTTCGCCTCGGCCGCCTGTGCCAGCACGTGCAGGGAGAAGTACGAAAGGTGCTCGTGGTAGACGAACTCAAAGATACCGTGCTGGACCATCGGCAGGACGTGCGCGACCTCGATGACGGCGCAGCCACCCGGTTTGAGGAGCAGGCGGATCGCGCGGAGAACTCCGTTCACGTCGTTGACGTGGGCGAGCACATTGCTGCCCAACACCGCGTCAACGGGCCCGATGTCACTCAGTATCTTCTCGGCCGACTCCACACCGAAATGCGCGGTCAGCGTTGGAATTCCCTGCTCCTGCGCGTGGACCCCGAGCTCGACCGCCGGGTCGACGCCGAGCACCCGCATGCCGCGCTCGGCGAAGAAGCTCAGTTGCGTGCCGTCGTTCGAGCCGATTTCGAGCACCTTCGCCCCGGCGGCCAGCTCCAGTCGATCCGTGACCCGGGTGGCCAGCGCACGGCAGTGGTCGACGAGGGCAGGAGCGGCACCCGTGGCGTACCGGTAGTCGGCGAACAGCACCGATCGGGGAACGACGTCCACAAGCTGGACCAGGCCGCATCCGGCGCAGCGCACGAGGTCCAATGGGTACCGGTGCTGAGATCGGGCCGCCTCGGCCGTGGGTGCGATGTCGTTGGCGGGCGGAGTCGGGGTGAGCGAGACCACCTGTTCCAGACGGTTGGTCCCGCACACCAGGCAGCGGCCGGTGGTGTCCATCAGCGTTCTCTCCTTCCACCCATCGTGTTGCCCAGCCGTCGTGGCCACCGCGCTCGATCTGGCGGAAGTCCTTTCGACAGCTCACGACAAGTCCTCGATCAGCTGGCGGTCGGAGCTTACGTCCGCCAACACTAGGGGAATTACCTGATCGGCTGAGGCACAATCACCTGAACGAAACCCCTTGATCTGGGGGAATCACATGATCGCCGACACCGTGTTTCCGTCCGAGTTGTCCGCCAGAGGCGAGGCAGGTAACGCGGATGAAGGAGTATCAGATGCGAATCCTGGTCACTGGCGGAGCTGGGTTCATCGGATCCCATTTCGTACGGTCAATGTTGGACGGCCGATATCCCGGCCATGAGGACACCCGAGTCACCGTTCTGGACAAGTTGACCTACGCCGGCAGGAGGGAGAACCTGCCCGAGGCACATCCGAAGTTGACCTTCGTGCGTGGTGACATCTGCGATCGGGAGCTGCTGGCCGATCTTCTGCCCGGACACGACGGAGTCGTGCATTTCGCTGCCGAGTCGCATGTCGACAGGGCGGTGGACGACGCGGACCCGTTCGTGTGGGCCAATGTGATGGGCACCCACCGCCTTCTCGAACAATGCGGGACGAGTGGAATCCAGCGCGTCGTGCACGTGTCCACCGACGAGGTGTACGGGTCGATCGAGCAGGGATCATGGACGGAACGGTTTCGGCTCGAGCCCAACAACCCGTACTCGGCGTCGAAGGCGGCCAGCGATTGCCTCGCCCGATCGCACTGGCGCACTTACGGCCTGGACTTGTCGATCACCCGATGCTCCAACAACTATGGACCCCGGCAGCATCCGGAGAAGATCATTCCCCGTTTCGTCACCCGTCTGCTCCAGGGGCGCGACCTCACGCTGCACGGCGACGGCGGCGCCATCCGCGAATGGCTGCACGTCGACGACCACTGCCGCGGCATTTCCATGGTCCTTGACAAGGGTCGCGCCGGCGAGATCTACAACATCGGCGGCGGGATAGAACTCACCAACCGTGAGCTGACCGGCCTTCTGCTCGAACTGGCCGGGGCCGATTGGGACCGGGTCCGCTATGTGGCAGACCGGCGGGCTCAGGACCACCGGTACTCGATCGACCACAGGAAGATCACCGAGGAGATCGGGTTCGAACCCATGATTGATTTCAGGGAAGGCCTCGCGGGCACCATCACCTGGTACCGGGAGAACCGATCCTGGTGGGTGGCTCTTGACGCGTAGTGGTCGCGGCCGGAAGTCCCGGTGACGGTTCGCGGGTTGGCGTGCGGAGCCATCCCGCGCGGTGATGCGATTTCTGACGGCCCGCCGTACGGGGACATGCGGGTACTCTCGGTGATTTCGGTCAGTACCTCTGCACCGCGACCCGTGACCGCGGGTCGACAACGCGATCGCGCGAGGTCATGCGCCTCGCCGTACGGTTTTCGTGTTCGGCGTGGACGGCATCGACGTCCTGGCCCCTCTCCGGGGCAGTGGTGGTGGATCGGCGGGGGTGACCATGACGGGTCCGCCGGTCCCGGCTGAAGTCGGGAGCCCGCCGCGCCAGGTCGCCGTCCGTGTCGGTTCGGTACCGCCGGACCCACACCTGCTGCGATACCGGTGCTCCTGGCGCGCTGTCGGCGAAGACCGCCCGCAGGATCTTCATCGGGATCCGGTCATAGCGGACCGGGCGGCCATACCGGCGGGCCCACCGCGCTGTGACCGGAGCCACTTCTACCTGGCCACGAACACCTCCTCGATCGCGCGAACCGCCATCCCCGTCCCGTCCTCCTTACGGATCGCGGCACCGAGTGCCCGAGCGCGGGTGGCCATACCGCTGTCGGTGAGCAGGCGATTGAGCGTGCCTCGCAACCAGCCGGCCTTGAGGGCGTGGTGGTGACGAGGCGGGGGCCCGACGCCGAGCTGCGCGATTCTCCTTCCCCAGTGGAGCTGATCACCTTGAAGCCACACGACCGCCTGTGGGATACCGGCCCGGAACGCCGCCGCGGTCGTCCCGGCCCCCCCGTGATGGACGACGCACGCGGCGCGGGCATAGAGCCACCCGTGCGGGACGAAGTCCGCCAGAAAGATGTTGGGCGGCAGCTCCTGGTCTCCGAGCCCCGCCCAGCCGGATTGCAGGACGACACGCCGGTCCAGGCCGCGAACCGCCTTAAGCAGCTGCTCTGTGACCGCACGGGCGTCGAACCCGTTGTTCGAGCCAAAGCCGATCACCACCGGCGGCTCGTCGGCGATGAACGCCGCGAGGTCGTCCGGGGGTACGTACTCCGGTTCCTCGAGAAACCAGTATCCCGTGGTGCGGTAGGTGGACTCGAAGAGCGGATCGTGCTTGAGGATGCTCGGGCTGATGGCGATGAGGTTGAGCAGGCGCGAATGGCTCGCGTCGAAGAGAACGTCGCGCCAGGGCGGAAGGCCGGCTGCGGCGACGACAGGGTTGAACAGTTTGTCGGTCGCGAGCCTGACCCCCCCGCCAACGACCGACCATGCGAGGGCGTTGCCGACGGGCCCGAAATCGATATTGTTCGGGCCATGCCCGCGCGCCCGGTGCAGTGGCCAGGTGTGGTGCACGCTCACCTGGGGCGTGCCGACCGCGCGCGCCGCGGCGACCGCGCCGATGGCCAGCGGTGAGTTGATGACGACGTCGGCCTCACGGGCCAGCGCCATCAGCTGCGGTACCGCGGCACGCTGCTCCTGCGACAGGAATTCGATCACAACCGTCAGTTGTCGCAGCTTGTTCTTCTCGTTGAGAATACGGGTGTAGTTCGCCTGGAATTCCGTCTCGTTCCAAGTCGGCCTGCCGACGAAGGGAACACCGACAGCGTCGGCGCGCGCTGCGTAACCGTCGGAGGCCGAGAGCTTGACGTCGTGGCCCTCCGCGAGCAGACGCTTTCCGAGGGCAAGAAAAGGCTGGAGGTCCCCCTCCGAGCCGACGGTTACTATGAGGACACGCATCGCATCAAAGCCGGACAGTCGAGGGTCGGATCAGCGGCGGTCGGAGTTGGGCTCACTCTTGATTGCCTCCCTGGATCGGCTGCCGAAGTGACATGTGTGACGGATCCGAGCAGCGATCTTGCTTGCCTGTCCGGCACATCCTGGTGCGACCGATTCCCGGAAATCATTAGAATCACGGCGCCGATGCGGGTGACGTGCGGGTCTTCGCCGCCGCACAAGGGAGTCCGGTGCGGCGTTCCTCATCGGAAGCCCGGATCCACCTTGGCTCCGGGCATCGGGAAGGCGGCCCTGACAGCCTTGGCTTCTCGGTCGCGCGTCCGTGACCTCCATAAGCACCGGCCGGGGCTTGAGCACCTACCGGGTTTCAGTTGCCGCCGGCCTGCCGGGCCGGGATTCGCCCCACCTGCCGCCGAGCGTTACCCAAACACGCCCAACTCATCCCCGCCCTGACCAAACCCGACTAGGCGTTTTCCTAGAAAAGTGTCCATAACATCAGGTTTCAGCAGGGCGTCAGGGCCGGCGCCTGCAGTTACCAGGGCGGAGGTGGGCGATGACATCTCCCCGGATGTCGTCCAAGCCCCAATCGATAGGTGAGTGCCGGGTGCCGGCCGCCTCCCGGCGGAAGGCCAGGTCTGCGGCAGATCCCTCAACCTTCATGAGTGCTCTGTTGGGATCTAACCGAGCAGAGCACTCACGAGAGCCGTGGTCGATTTCTGTGACAGACAAGGAGAGGACCGGTTATGTGTGGGATCACGGGCTGGGTGTCCTATGACGCGGACCTGACCGAACAGCAGGCCACGATTGACGCGATGACCGTCACCATGGCGCTGCGCGGGCCCGACGCCTCCGGAACGTGGCTGCAACGGCATGCCGCGCTCGGTCACCGAAGGCTGGCGGTCATCGACCTGGACGGTGGCGTGCAACCGATGGAGTTCGCCACGCCGAACGGTCCGGTGGTCCTGGTGTACAGCGGCGAGACCTACAACTTCATCGAACTGCGCAGGGAACTGCAGGCCCGAGGGCACCGGTTCCGTACCGCGAGCGACACCGAGGTCGTGTTGCACGGTTATCTCGAATGGGGTGAAAGCGTCGCCGACCACCTCAACGGGATGTTCGCATTCGCCATCTGGGATACCCGTGATCAGAAGCTTGTCATGATCCGCGACCGGCTGGGGGTGAAGCCGCTCTACTACTACCCGACCCGCGACGGTGTGCTGTTCGGATCGGAACCAAAGGCGATTCTGGCCAACCCTCTCGCTCGCAAGGCAGTCGACATCGACGGGATACGCACGGCGGTGACCGGCATCGGGCAGGGGCAGGCGATTTGGAAAGGGATGTACGAGGTCGAGCCGGGTACGGTCGTCACTGTCAACGCGAGCGGAATCCGCAACAGGACGTACTGGAGGCTCCAGACGGCGCCGCACACCGATAACCAGAAGAGCACGATCGAACGAGTGCGGCAGTTGCTCAGCGACACCGTCGGCCGACAGTTGATCTCCGACGTGCCCCAGTGCGTTCTGCTCTCCGGTGGGCTGGATTCCAGCGCGATCGCCAGTCTCGCGTCGCCCAAGCTGGCCGCGGACGGTGAACGGCTACGTACATTCTCGGTCGACTTCGTCGATCACGTCGATCGCTTCAGAGCAGATGTGTTTCGGACCACCCCGGATGCGCCGTTCGTCAAGGATATGGTCGACCTGATCAGGCCGGTACACCGGCAGGTGGTGCTGAACGCGGAAGATCTGTCCGATCCGGCCATTCGCCGTGCCGTGATCACGGCACGGGACACACCGAATGCGTTCGGTGAATCAGATATCTCAATGTACCGGCTGTTTCGAGAAATACGCAATGAGTCGACGGTGGCCCTGTCCGGCGAGGCGGCGGACGAGAACTTCGGCGGCTACCAATGGTTCCACAACGACCTTCGCGAACTTCCCATCTTTCCCTGGATGGCGGCGGTACTCGGCGCGCAGCCCAGCACCCACACCGTCATGCCTTTCACGGCGGAAGCGCTGGCGGCCATGGGATTGGAAAGCTACCTGGGGGACCAGTATTCGGCGGCGGTGGCGGCTGTCGAGCACCTCGACAGCGCGTCGCGTGTCGAGCGTCAGATGCGCGTCATATTCCACATGCACCTGACCCGGTTCCTGCGGATGCTGCTCGATCGTAAGGACCGCCTCTCTATGGCGGTCGGCCTTGAGGTGCGGGTTCCGTACTGTGATCACCGTCTCGTCGAGTATGTCTACAACACGCCGTGGAAGCTCAAGTCGTTTGACGGCAGGGAGAAGAGCCTGCTGAGGCACGCGGTAAAGGACCTGCTTCCGCCATCGGTGGCCAATCGGGTGAAGAGCGGTTACCCGACAATGATGCATGACATTCGCTACTCGAGCGCCCTGCAAATTCAGGGCAAAGAGGTGCTGGCGGACGTCCATAGCCCGCTGTTCACGCTGTTCAACCGAGAATGGCTGAAGTATGCGGTCGAGATGGACTCGTCGAAGATATCGCACGGGGAGAAGCTCCTCCTGGACAAAATAATTGACATGTACTATTGGCTTGACATCTACTCGCCCGAGTTCGCCCTGTCCTGACCACTCTGCCGTGGGTCGTCCGCCACTCTGGAGAATGAACCTTCAAGGTGGCGGTCCGGGCAACGCCGACTCGGGCACCATGAACATCAAGGCGATCCTGACCTGGCCCGTCCGCCCCTCCCCTGAACGCCCGCGGCCGGTTGCGCGCACTGGTCACGGGCGCGCCGGTCACCCCGGCGCCGGGGTCCGGTACGCCGGCCGACCCGTGGCGGGTCGATCTGGTCGACGGCGTCGAACCGGACGTATGGCGGGACGGCGACTTCAATGGAGATCCCGATGTGCGGCCGGAGTACCGGCTTCTAGTGATTTTGCGAGTCGTTGCCGGGGTTCACTGGTCGGAGTGGCATTCGGCGCGATGAGGGGGTCAACAGATCGTGAGTACCGCGGACGACGTCAGCACCGTATGGGTCCGTCGTTATCATCCGGTAGTGGGGGCGGGTAAGCGCCTGGTGTGCTTTCCGCACGCGGGTGGGTCGGCGAGTTTCTTTCGTCCGGTCTCGGCCAGGTTCTCGCCGGGTGCCGATGTGGTGGCGATCCAGTATCCCGGGCGGCAGGATCGGTTGCGGGAGCCGTGTATCACCGACATCGGCGTCCTGGCGGATCGGATCGTCGATGAGCTGATCACGTTGTCGGAGAAGCCGACGGTCTTCTTCGGGCACAGTATGGGGTCGGTGATCGGTTTTGAGGTGGCCTGCCGGCTTGAGCGCAAGGGTGTCGGCGCGCCGCACACGTTGATCGCCTCGGGGCGTCGCGGGCCGTCCACTGTGCGGGATGAGTCGGTGCATCGGCGTGATGACGATGGCATCATCGCCGAGCTCAAGCTGCTGAACGGTACGGATGCCGGGTTGCTCGGTGATGAGGAGATCCTGCGGATGGCGTTGCCCGCGCTGCGGGGTGATTATCGTGCGATCGAGACCTACCGTGGGGATCCGGAGCAGAGCATGGGTGGTTCGATCACCGTGCTGACCGGGGATGCCGATCCGAGGACGACGGTCGAGGAGGCGGAGGTCTGGAGCCGGCACACCTCGGGGCGTTTCCGTATGAGGGTGTTTTCCGGGGGTCATTTCTTCCTCACCCGGCATCAGCGGGCGGTGAACGAGGAGATCGCCCTGGAACTCGGGGCGTAGCGCGAGACATGCGACACGGCCGACCTCAAGCCGCCGACGTCGCGGCTTGAGCAGACCGGCCGGATCTTCAACGGAGCCTTCTCCGTCTCGACCCGGGAGAGCCTGGCTCAGGAGGCGATCGCCACGCCGGTGAACGTGCTGCGGCACCGGCACCGGTCGCGGATGCGGGAGGGCGCCGGCGGCGACCCGGTGCTCCTGACGCGGCCGGCCCCTGGATCGAGGGAACCGTCCTCGACGTGAACGTTCCCGTGCGGGGACCGACGGCGCCGTGATCGGCGGCCACAGCCTACGTGAGGGTGGATGACGGATGAACGAGCCTGTCGTGAAGGCGCCGGAGGCGACTGTGGCGGCCGCCGCACCGGAGGGCACCATCGCACCTCTGGCATGGGGTCCCGTGTCGGTCATCGCCGGAGCGGTCGCGGTGCTGCTGCTGGTGACGAGCGGCCGATACGGCTACTTCGCCGATGAGCTGTACTTCGTTGCGGCCGGCGGGCATCTGAACTGGGGTTACGCCGATCAGCCGCCGTTGCTGCCGCTGATCGCACACGTGATGGACACGCTCTTTCCCGGATCCCTTGTCGCGCTGCGACTTCCGGCGACGGTGCTCACGGCGTTGGGGGTCGTCGTCGCCACCCAGATCGCCAGGGAACTGGGCGGCCGGCGCCGGGCGCAGGTGATGACCGCCGCGGTGTCCGCCATCGGCATGGTCGTCAACGGTCACCTCCTGGCCACGAACGCCTTCGACGCGTTCCTGTGGGCGGTGGTCTCATGGCTGGTGGTCCGCTGGGTTCGGTTGCGGGAGGAGGGGCGGCAGGACGACCGCCCGCTGCTGTGGGCGGGCGTCGCCACGGCCGTCGCCCTGCAGGTCAAGTTCCTGATCCCGGTGCTGTGGCTGGCGCTGGGAGCCGCCGCGCTCGCGGTGGGACCACGGGACCTGCTGCGCAGGCCGCTGCTGTGGGCCGGTGCCGCGATCACCCTGCTGACGATGCTCCCCGGGCTGGCCTGGCAGGCCGGCAACGGATGGCCGCAGTTCGAGATGGTCCAGACGGTGTCCGCGGAGGGGAGCCTGAACGGCGGCCGCGCGTCGTTCCTCCCGCTCGTGCTCGTCCAGCCCGGTCTGCTGATCGGGGCCGTGCTGGCCTGGTACGGCCTGTGGCGGCTCCTGCGGTCCACACTGCTTGGGCCCTACCGGTTCTACGGCGTGGCCGCCGTCGCGGTGATCCTGATCTTCTGGCTGGCCGGTGGCCGGTGGTACTACGTGACCGGGCTGTTCCCGGTGCTGTGGTCCGTGGCCGCGGTCGAACTGCAGCGGCGCCGGCCGGCGCGCTGGTGGCGTTGGGTGCCCACCTGGCCGGTCTTCGCGCTGTCGGTGCTGCCGGCCCTCTACTGGCTACCGGTCCTGCCCGGGGCCTGGGTGCAACAGCCCAGGGCCGGCGAGAACCTCGGGGTCAATATCATCACGATCGGCCAGTTCGGCTGGCCGGAGTTCACCGACACGGTCGGCCGGGCGTACCGGACACTGCCGCCGGACGAACGGCGGAACGCCGTAGTGATCACCAGCGTCTACTGGCAGGCCGCCGCCATCGAGTTCTACGGCGGCGAGCGGGGGCTGCCGAAGCCGTACAGCGGCAGCCGTGGCTACTGGTACTTCGGCATGCCCCCCCAGGGGGCCGGCACGGTGCTGTACGTCGGCGATGAGGGCGAGCGGCTGCGAACGTACTTCGGCGACGTACAGCAGGTGGCCACCGTGGACACCGGCCTTGGCCTGGAAGCCGGCACGCCCATCTGGCGGTGCCGTGATCCGCGGGCCTCGTGGCCGGAGCTGTGGCCGGAGTTCCGGCGGACGGCCATCTGAAGCGACTGGCGGGTAGAGCGGAGGCGTACTGACCGGGGACGCGAGAGGGTCCGACCGGTCAGGCCGCCGAAGGGTCACATGCGCCGCGTGGCCTGACCCGTCAGGTAGAACTCGCGTACCTTCCCGATCACCCGGTCCTGGTCGGACTCGGTCAGCCCGGGGTCGGTGGGCAGATAGAGACCGTCGGCCGCGAAGCGGGCGGCGTTCAGCGCCGGCCAGTCGGGGTTGAAGTACATCGGCTGGCGGCTCATGGGCTGGAAGAACGGCCGGGTCTCGATCCCCGCGTCGGTCAGGAACTCCCGCAGCTCCTCCCGCCGCTCCGCCCGGATGTCGTACATCCACAGGACGTCGCGGGGCGGCATGACGGTGATCCCGTCGATGCCGTCGAGCCCGCTGTCGTAGTGGTTCTCGATCCGCTTGCGGATGGCGAGTATCTCGTCGATCTGCTCCAGCTGGGCCAGGGCGACCGCGGCCTGCATGTTGGTCATGCGGAAGTTGTAGGCCAGCTTCTTGTGGATGAAGTCGTGTTCCTTACTGAAGGCCATGCTGCGCAGGTGGGCCATCTGCTGGGCGAGCTGCTCGCTGTTCGTGACGCAGACACCCCCCTCACCGGCAGTGATGATCTTGTTGGCGAACAGCGAGAAGCACGCGATGTCACCCACCGGGCGCACACCGTGCGCCTCCGCCGAATCCTCCACCACTCTCAGGTTGTACTCGTGCGCGAGCTTCATGATCGCGTCCATGTCACACCGCCGGCCGTAGACGTGCACCGGCATGATGACCTTGGTACGAGGGGTGATCCGAGACTCGATCAGCGAGACGTCGATGTTGAGGTCGTCGGCGCAGTCCACGAACACCGGCACCGCGCCGGTGTAGGTGACCGCCCACGCGGTGGCGACCATGGTGAACTCGGGCACCAGGACCTCGTCGCCGGGGCCGACTCCGAGCGCCCGCAGCGCGAGGGTGAGAGCGGTCGTGCCCGAGGAGCACGCGACGCCGTACGCGACGCCGTTGTACTGGGCGAACTCCTCCTCGAAGCGCCTGACGAAGGGGCCCTGCGAGGATATCCAGCCGGAGCGGACGGCCTCGGTGAGGTACTCCAGTTCCCGTCCTGCGAGGTACGGCTTTGACACCTGATATTCGAACGTCATGGAGTTCCTCACTCATCAGCCAGCCGGCTCGTCGGCACGGGGTGACAAGAGGCGCTCGGAAAGTCCCGCCTTCCCCGCCGCGCCGCGACGCGGGACCCTCCGGACACGCGCCGGGTCAACTACAGAAGAACCCGGGCGGCACTCGTGAAAACACTAGGATCCGCGCGCCACGGGGCACGAGACCGGGTCGGCTCAGGTCATCGTGGCGAACAGGGCCGGGGGCGTGGCCGGTGGGACGCCTGGCCTGGTGAGGCACCGGAGGCGACTCCTTCCGCGTCGCCGGGTCACAATCACGCGCGCGCCGTCTTTTCACACCGTCTTTTTCGCGCTGCCTGACCTGCGGCGCCGCACAACTAGTGAAACGCGCAGCGTGCGCTCGGCATAGTTCGTGCTGGCCGTGAGGCCACGAGCCGGATGTGGCGATTCGAGCGCCCGCCCTTGCCGGGCGGTGGATCGAGTTTCCGCATGTCGGCATTACGACGTGTATGGGGAGCGGCGCGTGAATCGATCCGAGTTCATGCCTGGCCATGACTCCGGCACGGATGACGATCGCATCGCGATCGTCGGAGTGTCCTGCCGGTTGCCCTCCGCGCCAGGTCCGGCGGAGTTCTGGCGGCTACTGCGCGACGGCGTGAGCGCCGTGTCCACGGTGCCGCCCGGCCGCTGGAGCGCGGATACGGAGTTCGGTTCCGGCGCGCACGGCGCGTTCCTGGACGGGATCGACCGGTTCGACGCCGGGTTCTTCGCGATCTCACCCCGTGAGGCCCGCGCGATGGATCCCCAGCAACGGCTGATGCTGGAGCTCGGCTGGGAGGCTCTGGAGAACGCGCGTATCGCGCCCGCTCCCCTCCGCGGCACCGATGTCGGCGTGTTCATCGGTGCGATGGCCGACGATTACGCGTTGCTGAGCCGCCAGAGCGGCGCGGCGGGAATCGGCCATCACTCGCTCACGGGCGTCAACCGCAGCATCCTCGCCAACCGGGTGTCGCACTTCCTCGCTCTGACCGGCCCGAGCATGGCCGTGGACACGGGCCAGTCGTCATCGCTGGTGGCGGTGCACCTCGCCTGTGAGAGCATCCGCAGTGGCGAGTCCAGCATGGCCCTCGCGGGTGGGGTCCAGCTCAACCTCGCCGCGGAGAGCGCCCTGGCGGCCGCGGAGCTCGGCGCGCTCTCCCCGGACGGCAGGTGCTTCACCTTCGACGCGCGGGCGAACGGTTACGTCCGCGGCGAGGGCGGCGCCGTCGTCCTTCTCAAGCCGCTGTCGCGTGCCCTCGCGGACGGCGACCACGTGTACTGCGTCATCGCAGGCAGCGCGGTCAACAACGACGGTTCCGGTGAGGCGCTCACCACCCCGAGCTCCCGGGCACAGGAACGGGTGCTGCGGTCGGCATATCGGCGCGCAGGCGTGGACCCGGCGAGCGTCGGCTACGTCGAGCTGCACGGCACCGGCACCAGGGTGGGCGATCCCATCGAGGCCACCGCGCTCGGCGCGGTGCACGGCGCGGGCCGCTCGGACGCGCCGCTGTGGGTGGGATCGGCCAAGACCAACGTCGGCCATCTGGAGGGCGCCGCCGGCATCGTCGGGCTGCTCAAGACCGTGCTGGCCATCGAGCACCGGCTGCTGCCGCCGAGCCTGAACTTCGAGCGGCCGAACCCCGCGATCCGCTTCGACGAGTGGAACCTGCGTGTGGTGGGGGCTCCGACGCCGTGGCCGGTGAGCCACGGTGATGGCGACGGTGACGACCGGATCGTCGCGGGTGTCTCGTCGTTCGGCATCGGCGGCACCAACTGCCATGTCGTGCTGACCTCCGCCCCGGAGCGCACCCGCCCTGTCCCGGTGACCGGGGGTGGGGTCGCCGTACCCGAGGGCATCGAGGAACGGCCCGAGCCGGAGACGTCGTCACCGGTGTCCTGGCCGCTGTCCGGCCACACCGAGAGCGCGCTGCGGGCACAGGCGGCCCGGCTCGCCCGCCACGTCAGGGAACGGGAGGACCTCTCGACCGGCGACGTGGCCTTCTCGCTGGCGACGACGCGGGCCGGCCTGCGCCATCGAGCGGTCGTCATCGGGGACGGACGCGAGCAACTGCTCCACGGGCTGGACGCGCTGTCGGAAGGGCGCTTCGCGTCAGGGCTGGTGCGCGGCAGGACCGACGTCGATCCCAGCTCCGGCGGCGTGCTCTCCGACCGGGTGGAGCGCCTCGATCAGATGCGGCTGGTCTTCGGGCTCGGTCAGCACACCACGCCGCTGGCCCGCGTATGGCAACGCCCCGGCCAGCAGGTCTTCGTCTTTCCCGGCCAGGGATCGCAGTGGGCCGGGATGGGGGCGGAGCTGCTCGACTCGTCGCCGGCCTTCGCCGCAGCCATGGCGGAATGCGAGGCGGCGCTGGCGCCGTTCGTCGACTGGTCGCTGACGGGCGTCGTGCGGGGGGAACCCGGCAGCCCGCCCAGGGAACGCGCCGACGTGATCCAGCCGGTGCTGTGGGCGATCATGGTCTCCCTGGCGGCGCTGTGGCGGTCGTATGGCGTGGAACCGGCCGCGGTGGTGGGCCACTCGCAGGGGGAGGTCGCCGCCGCGTGTGTCGCGGGCGCGCTGTCGCTGGAGGACGGCGCCTGGCTGGTGACCGCCAGATCGAAGCTGATCACCGAGGTCCTCTCCGGCAGAAGCGGCATGGTCTCGGTGGGACTCCCTCCGGAGGTCGTGGCGGACCGGCTGGCACGCTGGGCGGGCCGCCTGTCCATCGGCGCCGTGAACAGCCCGTCCTCCGTGGTGGTGTCCGGGGACAACGAGGCGCTGGCCGAGATGATGGCCGAGTGGGCGGACACGGTGCAGATGGGCCGGGTCAACATCGACTACGCCTCGCACTCCTCCGTCGTCGAGCAGATCGAGGAGCGCCTGGCACCGCTGCTGGCGTCGATCCGGCCGCGCAGCTCGGAGATCCCCTTCTACTCGACGGTGACCGGCGCCCCGCTGGACACGGCGGAGCTCGACGGTGACTACTGGTACCGCAACCTGCGCCGGCCGGTCGACTTCCAGGGCGCGGTCGAGCGGCTGCTGGCCGACGGGTTCGGGCTCTTCATCGAGGTGAGCCCGAACCCGGTACTGGTCGGCAGTATCCAGGAGAGCGCGCGGATCGCCGGCCGCCCGGCGGTGGCCGTCTGCACCCTCCAGAGGCACAACGCCGGGATCTCCCGCGTGATGACCTCGATCGCCGAGCTCTACACGAACGGGGTGGAGGTCGGCTGGGAGAGGTTCCTTCCCGCCGCGTCCCGAGTCGAGTTGCCGACGTACGCATTCCAGCGTGTCCGCCACTGGCTGGAGGGGGCCGGCCCGGAACGAGAGCGGGAGGAAGCGGGATCGCGGGCGCGGGCAGGATCGGCACCGGCGGCCGATGGGAGACCGGACAGGCCGGACGGGCCGGACGGGCCGGACGCCGTTCGGCGGCCCGGCTCCGGCAGCCCGCTGGACCTGGTCCGCGACGCGTGCGCGGCGGTTCTCGGGACGTACGATCCCGATGGGATCGATCTCGGCCTGCCCTTCAAGGAGCTCGGTTTCGACTCCGCGATGCTCGTCGAGCTCACCACCCGGCTTGATTCGGCCGCCGGGCCGGCGCTGACCGCCACCGCTCTCTTCGATCACCCCACGCCGGCGAGACTCGCCGCCTTCCTGGGGTCCACAGCCGCCGCCGGTTCCGGACCCCTGCCCCCGGAACCGGTGGTCTCTCCTCCGACGGCCGACGAGCCCATCGCGATCATCGGGATGGCCTGTCGCTACCCGGGCGGGATCGACTCCCCGGAAAGCCTGTGGCGGCTGGTCGACGCCGGTGTGGACGCCGTGTCGGCGCTGCCCGCCGACCGTGGCTGGCGGATGGGTGCCCTCGCCGCGGACCATCCCGGAGGCTTCCTCCACGGCGCGGGAGACTTCGACGCCGCGTTCTTCGGGATCTCGCCGCGTGAGGCGCTGGCGATGGATCCGCAGCAGCGGCTGGCGCTGGAGGTGACCTGGGAGGCGGTGGAGCGGGCCGGGATCCCGCCGTCGTCGCTGGGCGGCACCCGGACCGGCGTGTATCTCGGCGCGATGGCGCAGGACTACGGTGCCCGGATGCACGAGGCGTCCGGTGACGCCGAGGGGTACACGCTGACGGGCACCTCGCCCAGTGTCCTGTCCGGCCGGGTGGCGTACACCCTGGGGCTGGAGGGTCCCGCGATCACGGTGGACACCGCGTGCTCGTCGTCGCTGGTCGGCCTGCATCTGGCCGCGCAGGGGCTGCGGTCGGGGGAGTGCTCGCTGGCGCTGGCGGGCGGGGTCACCGTCATGTCGACGCCGGGCATCTTCCTGGAGTTCGCCAAGCAGGGCGGTCTCTCCCCGGACGGGCGGTGCAAGGCGTTCGCCGACGCGGCCGACGGCACGGGATGGGCCGAGGGCGTGGGCGTGCTGGTGCTGGAACGGCTTTCCGACGCCCGGCGCAACGGCCACCGGGTGCTCGCCGTGCTCCGCGGATCGGCCGTCAACTCCGACGGCGCCTCCAACGGCCTGACCGCTCCCAGCGGCGTCTCCCAGCAGCGGGTGATCCGGCAGGCCCTGGCCGGCGCCGGGCTCTCCCCCTCGGACGTGGACGTGGTGGAGGCGCACGGTACGGGCACCAGGCTGGGTGACCCGATCGAGATCCAGGCCCTGCTGGCGACGTACGGGCAGGATCGGGACCGGCCGCTGCTGCTCGGGTCGATCAAGTCGAACATCGGTCACACCCAGGCGGCCGCGGGTGTCGCGGGCGTGATCAAGATGGTGATGGCCATGCGGCAGGGGATCGTGCCGCGGACGTTGCACGTCAACGCCCCCACGTCGCATGTGGACTGGTCGGCCGGCGCGGTCGGGCTGGTGACCGAGCGCGCCGGATGGCCGGAGACCGGACGGCCCCGCCGGGCCGGTGTGTCGTCGTTCGGGATCAGCGGCACCAACGCGCACGTGATCGTCGAGCAGCCGTCCGAACAGGCCGAGCCCTCCGAGCCCGCTACGACGCCGGGTGCGGCGCCCGTCGTGGTGCCCTGGGTGGTCTCCGGTAAGACCGAGGCCGCGCTCGATGCTCAGATCGATCGGCTGACGTCCTTCGTGGCCGAGACCGGGGCGGATCCGGCCGATGTCGGCTACTCGCTGGTCAGAGCCCGCTCGGAGTTCGCCCACCGGGCGGTGCTGCTGGCAGGCGGTGACGGCGCGGCCGAGGTGGCACGTGGCGTCGCCGGCGCGCCCGGTTCGCTGGCGGTGCTGTTCGCGGGACAGGGCGCGCAGCGGATCGGGATGGGCCGCGAGCTCGCCGCCCGGTTCCCGGTCTTCGCCCGCGCGCTGGACGAGGTGTTCGCGCGGCTGGCCGACAGGCTGGAGAGGTCGCCGGGTGAGGTGATGTTCGGCACGGACGCCGGGCCGCTGGACCGCACCGAGTTCGCCCAGCCGGCGCTTTTCGCGATCGAGGTGGCGCTCTTCCGCCTGGTCGAGTCCTGGGGCGTGACACCGGATGTTCTGGTGGGGCACTCGATCGGCGAGATCGCCGCCGCGCATGTGGCCGGTGTGCTGTCGCTGGACGATGCCTGCGCGCTGGTCGCGGCCCGGGGCCGGCTGATGCAGCGCCTGCCCGAGGGCGGGGCGATGGTGTCGGTCCAGGCCGGCCGGGCGCAGGTCGAGCCGGTGCTGGAGGACGGGGTCGTCATCGCCGCGGTGAACGGCCCGTCGTCCGTCGTGATCGCCGGAACCGAGGACGCCGTCCTGCGTGTCGCCGCGCGCTTCGACAGGACCATCCGGCTGCGGGTGAGTCACGCGTTCCACTCGCCGCTGATGGAGCCGATGCTGGCGGAGTTCCGGCAGATCGCCGAGGGGCTGACCTTCCACGAGCCGAGGACGGCGATCGTCTCCACCGTGACCGGCGAGAGGGTCGACGCCGCCTACCTGTGCTCGGCGCAGTACTGGGTGGATCACGTCGTGCGTCCGGTGCGTTTCGCGGAGGCGATCCGTGCCGCCGGGGCGGCGGGGGCCAAGGTGTTCCTGGAACTCGGTCCGGATGGCGGGTTGTCGGCGCTCGTTCACCAGAACCTCTCGACTCGCCAGGACTCGGACGAGCCGGTGGTCGCCTTCCCCGTTCTGCGTAAGGACCGCGGCGAGGAGGCCGCGGCGCTGGCGGCGGCCGCCCGGCTGTACGTGCACGGGATGGCGGTGCGGTGGCCGGAGCTGTTCTCCGCCACGGCGGCTCGCCGGGTGGACCTGCCGACGTATGCCTTCCAGCGGGAGCGGTACTGGTCCGAACCTGCGGCGACCGTAGGCGATGTCACCTCCGCCGGGCTGGACCGGCCGCGGCACCCGCTGCTCGGCGCGGCCGTGGAGCTGCCCGACACCGGTGGATTCCTGTTCACCGCTCTGGTCTCGACGGCGGCGCATCCATGGTTGTGCGACCACGTGGTGGCCGGACAGGTGCTGTTTCCCGGCACGGCCTTCGTCGAGCTGGCCGTGCGGGCGGGCGCCGAGGTCGGTTGCGGCCTGGTGGAGGAGCTCACGCTCACCGCGCCGCTCGTGCTGCCCGAGCGGGGTGGTGTCCAGTTGCAGGTGGCGCTCGGCGCCGCCACCGACGGCGGTGGCCGGACGATCGGCGTGTACTCCCGGCCGGCGGACGAGCCGGACGCACCGTGGGTTCGGCACGCCACCGGTGTGCTCACCCCCGGCGTGCCGGGCGTCCCCGACCCCGGCATGGACGAGTGGCCGCGCGCGGACGCCGTCGCGGTGGACCTCGACGGCTTCTACGAGCGGCGGGCGCGGGTGGGCTTCTCCTACGGCCCCGCGTTCCAGGGGGTGCGCGCCGCCTGGCGTACCGGCAGGGAGGTGTTCGCCGAGGTCGCCCTGCCCGAGGACCTCGCGGCCGACGCGGGCTCGTACGGGCTGCACCCGGCCCTGCTCGACGCCGCGCTGCACGTGGCGTCCCTCGCCGGGCTCGACGAGGCGGGCGGTGGACTGCTGCCGTTCGCCTGGAGCGGAGTGTCCCTGCACGCCTCCGGCGCCTCAAGGCTCCGGGTCCGGGTGAACGGGGCCGGTACGGACGCGATCACGCTGGTCGTGGCCGATGCCCAGGGCGGCCTGGTCGCCTCGGTGCGCTCCCTCGCGCTCCGGCCGAATGATCCGCAGCGTACGGCGCGCACCGGCGGTGGGCCGCTGCTGCGACTGGACTGGCCGCTCGCACCGGAATCCGGGAGCGGGGATCGTCCGGCCAGGCGCTGGTCGGTGCGCGGCTCCGACGAATGTGGTCTGGTCGCCGCCCTGCGCGCGGCCGGGCAGGTGGCGGACCTGACGGGTGAGCCGGACCCGGCCGCGGACGTGACGCTCATGCCGGTCTCGGTGCCGGCCGGGGACGACGTTCCGGCCGCCGTGCGGTCGGTGACCTCGGCGGTCCTGGCCCGGCTGCGGGAGAGCGGGCGCGACGAGCACGCCGACGGCCCGGTGATCTTCGTGACCCGCGGGGCGGTGGCCACCGATGCCGAGACCGTGCCCGACCCCGTCGCGGCGGCGGTCTGGGGCCTGGTGCGCTCGGCACAGGCGGAGAACCCGGGACGGTTCGTCCTGCTTGATGTTGATGTCGAGCGGGTGAGCGGTGAGACGCTGGTCGCGGCGCTCGATTCCGCGGAGCCGCAGATCGCGATACGCGATGGCCTGCCCCGGGTGCCGCGGCTCATCGGAGTCGACGATGGAGTCGACGATGACCGTGCTGCCTCGCCGGCGCCGACCACCTTCCGGGATACCGATGGCACCGTGCTCGTCACCGGCGGTCTGGGCGGGATCGGCGCGCTCGTCGCCCGCCACCTGGTGACCGAGCACGGCGTACGTCACCTGATGCTGGTCGGCCGTCGCGGCCCGGACACCGAGGGCGCCGCGGAACTGGTGGCGGAGCTGACCGCCCAGGGCGCCGAGGTCACGGCCGTCGCCTGTGACGTGTCCGACCGCGATGCCCTGGCCGAGCTGATCGCCGCAATCGCCCCGCGGCACCCGCTCACCGGGGTGGTGCACGCCGCCGGCGTGCTCGACGACGGGCCGGTCGGCGCGCTGACACCCGAGCGGATCGACGCCGTGCTGCGGCCGAAGGCGGACGGCGCCTGGCACCTGCACGAGCTCACCCGCGACCTCGACCTGACCGCGTTCGTGGTGTTCTCCTCGGTGTTCGCGACGCTCGGCAACGGCGGCCAGGCGAGCTACACCGCGGCCAACGCCTTCCTCGACGCCCTGGTACGGCAGCGCGCCGCTCAGGGGCGGGCGGGCCTGTCGATCGGGTGGGGGCCGTGGCAGCAGGACGCCGGGATGACCAGCGCCCTCACCGAGACCGACATGCGGCGCATGGCCCGGGCCGGGCTGCGACCACTGGCCGCCGAGCAGGGACTCGCCTTCCTCGACGCCGCCATGACGAGCCGGGAGCCGGTGGTGGTGGCGGCGCGGCTGGACCGGGCCGCACTACGGGCACAAAGCCGCATCCCGGCGCTCTTCCGCGCTCTGGTGCCCGCCCCCATGCGACAGGCGGCCGCCACCTCCGCCACCTCCGGCGCACTGGGTGCCTTGTCGGGAGAGGCACTCGGCGAGGCGGTGTCCACGCTGGTGCTCGGGCAGGTGGCCGCCGTGCTGGGGCATGCCTCGGCGAACGCGATCTCACCGGACATGACCTTCCAGGACCTCGGCCTCGACTCCCTCACCTCCGTGGAACTGCGTAACCGGCTGATCGAGGCGACCGGTATCCGGCTGCCCGCCACGCTGGTGTTCGATCAGCCCACCCCGGTGGCGGTGACCGGTTTCATCCGCGGGCAACTCGACGGCGCCGAGACGACCTCCGCGCCGCCCCTGCCCGTGCCCGTCGCGGCCCCGCTCGGCGGGGACCCGATCGTCATCGTCGGCATGGCCTGCCGGTATCCGGGCGGCGTCACCTCTCCGCAACAGCTGTGGGAGCTGGTCACCGAGGGCAGGGACGCCATCTCGGACTTCCCGGCCGACCGAGGCTGGGAGCTTTCGGAGGCGTCCTTCGCCCGTGCGGGCGGCTTTCTGTACGACGCGGCCGAGTTCGACCCGCGCTTCTTCGGGATCTCGCCGCGCGAGGCGCTGGCGACCGACGTCCAGCAGCGGCTGCTGCTGGAGACCTCCTGGGAGGCCGTCGAACGGGCGGGCATCGACCCGCTCACCCTCAAGGGCAGCCCGACCGGCGTCTTCGCCGGGATGATGTACCACGACTACCCGTCGACGGGAGACGGGGCGGCGGAGGAGTTGCGGGGGATCGTGGTCAACGGGACCACGGGCAGCGTGACCTCCGGCCGGGTGTCGTACACCCTCGGCTTGGAGGGGCCGGCGGTGACGGTGGACACCGCGTGCTCGTCGTCACTGGTGGCGCTGCATCTGGCGGCGCAGGCGCTGCGCTCGGGCGAGTGCTCGCTGGCGCTGGCCGGTGGGGTGACGGTGATGTCCACCCCGAACACCTTCATCGACTTCTCCCGCCAGGGCGGCCTGAGCTCTGACGGGCGGTGCAAGGCGTTCTCCGAGTCCGCCGACGGGGTCGGCTGGTCGGAGGGTGTGGGTGTGCTGGTGCTGGAGCGGCTGTCGGACGCGCGCCGCAACGGCCACCAGGTGCTGGCGGTGGTGCGCGGGTCTGCGGTCAACCAGGACGGGGCGTCCAATGGGTTGACCGCGCCGAACGGTCCGTCGCAGCAGCGGGTGATCCGCCAGGCGCTGGCCGGGGCGGGTCTGTCGGCGTCGGATGTCGATGTGGTGGAGGGTCACGGGACCGGGACGACGCTGGGTGACCCGATCGAGGCCCAAGCGCTGCTGGCGACGTATGGGCAGGAGCGGCCGGAGGATCGGCCGGTGCTGCTGGGGTCGATCAAGTCGAACATCGGTCACACGCAGGCGGCCGCGGGTGTGGCGGGTGTGATCAAGATGGTCATGGCGATGCGCGAGGGCGTGGTGCCGCAGTCGTTGCATGTGGACGAGCCGTCCTCGCATGTGGACTGGGCCTCGGGGGCGGTGGAGCTGCTGACCGAGCCGATGGAGTGGCCGGAGACGAGCCGTCCGCGTCGGGCTGCGGTGTCGTCGTTCGGGATCAGCGGCACCAACGCCCACGTGATCTTGGAGCAGCCTCCGGCGCCGGTGGAGGCCGGGGTCGGCGAGGCTGATGGCGAGTCTGGTGGTAGCGCGATTTCGTGGGTGGTGTCGGGGCGGAGTGAGGTGGCGTTGCGGGCGCAGGCGGCCCGGTTGCTGTCGCATGTGGAGGGTTCGCCTGGTCTGGGGTTGGCCGAGGTGGGGGTGTCGCTGGCCACGACGCGGTCGGCGTTCGAGCGTCGTGCGGTGGTGGTGGGTGCTGAGCGTGCGGAGTTGGTGCGGGGCCTGGCCGCGGTGGCCGAGGGTGCGCCGGCCGCCGGTGTGGTGACCGGTTCGGCGCGGGGTGCGGCCAAGGTCGCGTTCCTGTTCACCGGTCAGGGCAGCCAGCGGGTGGGGATGGGCCGGGAGTTGTATGACCGGTTCCCGGTGTTCGCTGATGCGTTGGACGCAGTGATCGCGGAGCTGGACCCGTTGCTGGGCGGGTCGCTGCGGGAGGTGCTGTTCGCCGAGCCGGGGTCGGCCGAGGCGGGGTCGCTGGATCAGACCGGGTGGGCGCAGCCGGCCCTGTTCGCGGTGGAGACGGCGCTGTTTCGGCTGGTGTCCTCGTGGGGAGTGCGGCCGAATGTGCTGGCCGGTCATTCGATCGGGGAGATCACCGCGGCGCATGTGGCCGGGGTGTTGTCCCTGAAG
>NZ_JBEOWJ010000060.1:0-37886 GCF_040295965.1 Streptosporangium sp. NPDC002544
TCACCGGTCATCGCGACCAGCCGGCCGCCCTCCTGCTCCGACCTGATCAGCGCGAGCTTGTCCTCGGGAGTCGCCTCGGCCAGGAAGTCGTCCACCCCGGCCTCGTCGGCGATCGCCTTGGCGGTGAGCGGGTTGTCACCGGTGATCATGACGGTGCGGATACCCATCCGGCGCATCTCGTCGAACCGCTCGCGCATGCCCTGCTTGACGACGTCCTTGAGATGAATGACCCCCAGCACCCGCGCCTTACCGTCGGCGATCTCGCCGACGACCAGCGGGGTGCCGCCCGAGGCCGAGATGCCGTCGACCAGGTGGCCGACCTCCTCGGTCGCGCGGCCGCCGTTCTCGCGTATCCACTTCATGACGGCCGTCGCCGCGCCCTTACGCACCTGCCGGCCGTCGACGTTGACCCCCGACATGCGGGTCTGGGCGGTGAATTCCACCCACTCGGCGTGGGCGAGCTCGCCTGGCTGACGTTCGCGCAGGCCGTACGCCTGCTTGGCGTAGACCACGATCGAGCGGCCCTCAGGCGTCTCGTCGGCGAGACTCGCCAGCTGCGCGGCGGCGGCCAGGTCGTCGGCGGAGATCCCCGAGGCGGGCTGGAACTCCGATGCCTGCCTGTTGCCCAGCGTGATCGTGCCGGTCTTGTCGAGTAGCAGGGTGCTGACGTCTCCTGCCGCCTCGACCGCACGGCCGGACATGGCCAGGACGTTGCGCTGGACCAGCCGGTCCATGCCCGCGATACCGATGGCCGACAGCAGCGCGCCGATCGTGGTCGGGATGAGGCAGACCAGCAGCGAGACCAGCACGATGCCGGTGACACCGTCGCCCGTCAGGGCGAGAGAGTCGGCGATGCCGGGGTTGACGTTCTTGGCGTAGATCGCCATCGGCTGCATGGTGACGGTGGCGACCAGGAAGATGATCGTCAAAGCGGCCAGCAGGATGTTCAGCGCGATCTCGTTGGGCGTCTTCTGCCGGTCGGCACCCTCGACCAGGGCGATCATCCGGTCGATGAAGCTCTCGCCCGGCTTCTGGGTGATGCGGACGATGATCCGGTCGGACAACACCCTGGTGCCGCCGGTCACCGCCGAGCGGTCACCACCCGATTCGCGGATCACGGGTGCGGACTCGCCGGTGATGGCCGACTCGTCGACCGAGGCGATGCCCTCGATCACGTCACCGTCGCCGGGGATGATCTCCCCGGCTTCGACGATCACGTGATCGCCCTGCTTGAGCTCCGGCGCGCCGACGGTGTCCCACGAGGACACGTTCGCGCCCGGCGCCCAGCCGGAGAGGCGGCGGGCGGTGGTGTCGCGCTTGGCGGCACGGAGCGTGGCGGCCTGTGCCTTTCCGCGGCCCTCCGCGACGGCCTCGGCGAGGTTGGCGAAGACCACCGTCAGCCACAGCCAGACGGCGATGGCCCAGGCGAAGAACGACGACTCGCTGGTGGCGGCGAGGACCGTGGTGGCCAGCGCGCCGATCTCCACGATCAGCATCACCGGGTTGCGCCACAGCGAGACCGGGTTCAGCTTCTTCAACGCGTCGGGCAGTGACCTGATCAACTGCTTGGGGTCGAGCAGACCACCGCCGACCCTGCCGTTCTTCTGCGGCGTCGGCGCCTGTCCCGGCGCCTCGAGCACTGGGGTGGACATCAGCTGATTCCTTCTGCGAGCGGGCCCAGCGCCAGGGCCGGGAGGAAGGTCAGGGCGACCAGGATGATCGTGACGCCGACCACCATGCCGACGAACTGCGGCCGGTGGGTGGGCAGTGTGCCTGCGGACTCGGGAACCGGGGCCTGCCTGGCCAGCGATCCGGCCAGGGCCAGCACGAAGATGATCGGCAGGAAGCGGCCGAGCACCATGCACAGGCCGAGCGCCACGTCGTACCACGGCGTGTTGACGGTGACGCCGCCGAACGCGGAGCCGTTGTTGTTCGAGGCGCTGGTGAAGGCGTAGAGGATCTCGGAGAACCCGTGTGGGCCGCTGTTCAGCATGGCCGCCAGACCCGCTTCGTTGCCCATGGCGACAGCCGTACCGACGAGCACGAGGATCGGGGTGACCAGGAAGTACATCGAGGCCAGCTTGATCTCGCGGGCGCCGATCTTCTTGCCCAGGTATTCGGGGGTACGGCCGACCATGAGCCCGGCCACGAAGACCGTGATCACGGCCAGCACGAGCATGCCGTACAGGCCCGCTCCCACGCCGCCGGGCGCGACCTCGCCCAGCATCATGTTGAACAGCGTCATCATGCCGCCGAGCGGGGTGTAGGAGTCGTGGAAGGAGTTGACCGCGCCGGTGCTCGTGAGAGTCGTCGCCGCGGCGAACGTCGCGGAGTTGGAGACGCCGAACCTGACGTCCTTGCCCTCCATCGCCGAGCCGACGGCCTGCGGCACGGTGGCGTTGGCGCCCAGCTCGAAGACGTTGGTCAGCGCGACACTGGTGATGGCGATGGTCGCCATCACGGCGAGGATCGCGTAACCCTGCCTGACCTGGCCGACCAGCTTGCCGAAGGTGCGCGGCATGGCGAACGGGATGAGCAGGATCAGGAAGATCTCGAACCAGTTGGTCCAGCTGGTGGCGTTCTCGAACGGGTGCGCCGAGTTGGTGTTGTAGAAGCCGCCGCCGTTGGTGCCGAGTTCCTTGATGACCTCCTGGCTGGCCACCGGACCGCCGGTGATCGACTGGGTGCCGCCGGCCAGGGTGCTCAGCTCATGCGGGGAGGAGAGGTTCTGCACCAGACCACCGGCCACCAGCACCAATGCGCCGACGAAGGCGATGGGCAGCAGGATACGGACCGTGCCGCGCACCAGGTCGACCCAGAAGTTGCCGATGGTGTCAGCCCGGTTGCGGGCGAAGCCGCGCACCAGCGCGATCGCCACCGCCATGCCGACGGAGGCGGACACGAAGTTCTGTACGGCCAGCGCGGCCATCTGCACCAGGTGGCCCATGGTGGACTCACCCGAGTAGGCCTGCCAGTTGGTGTTGGTGACGAAGCTGATCGCGGTGTTCCATGCGATGTGGTCGGGCACCGGGTCGAAGCCGAGTGACAACCACAACTTGTCCTGCAAGCGCTGCATGCCGTACACGAACAGGATCGACACGACGGAGAACGCCAGCACACTGCGGGCGTAAACACCCCACCGCTGCTCGGCGTCCGGGCGGACGCCGAGCAGGCGGTAGATGCCGCGCTCGACGACGTTGTGCCTGACGCCCGAGTACACGCGGTACATGTAGTCGCCGAGCGGCCTGTGCGTCAGCGCGAGGGCGATGATGAGGGATGCGACGAAAATGATCCCGGCTGCTGTCGTACTCACTAGAACCGCTCCGGGAACAGCAGGGCCGCGACCATGAAGATCACCAGACCGACGGCCACCACAAGGCCGACGGCGTTGATGGCGCTCACAGGCGCTCCACCGCCTTGACGACGAACCCGAAGATCACGAACAACGCGATCGTCAGGGCGACGAAGATGACGTCGGCCATCCCCACTCCTCTAATCCGAATGTTTGCTCTTCTAACACCCATAGAAAAGCGGGATATTTGGGAGATTTTGCCGTCCTTAACGCATTTCATACGCCCGCAGGCCAACTGTTGACACCTTCTTGACGGCACGGCGGAAACGGCGCACAGGAGTGCCGTCGAGACAGGCGCGCCTGCGACGACCTCGACCGGCAGGACCCGCGCTTCACCGAGGAGCGCGGCTCACCCGACGTGGACGTGCGGCCTGCGGGTGATGTCCGGTTCCGCCTGGCGGAGGACCTCTCGGGTCATCGGTGGTACGTCTCCGCCGCCGAACAGCAGGTAGCGCAGCATCGCCGCCACCGGATTGCCCTCGGTCCAGTGGAAGTAGATGTGCGGTATCCGGCCCGTACGGTCACGCAGGTCGAGCAGGAGCGCGGCCAGCGAGTTGGGCACCGTGGGACTCTCGAAGCGCAGGATCCGGTGGCCGAAGCGTTCCTCGCCGTGCACGACCAGCTCGGTCTCGAACTCCGAGGCGTCGACGACCGTCACCTCGACGAACATGACCTGCTCCGAGCTGCGCAGGCGGTGGTTGAGCCACTGCTCGCGCAGCTTGTCGTTGTACTCGGCCTGGTCACGTTCGTGCGGCTCGTTGGCGATCAGGTGCACCTCGCCGCAGGCCTCGTTGACGAACTGCCCGGCCAGCGGGTCATAGGTCACCTCGGTGACGCGCAGCTCGGTGGAGCGGGTCGTCCGGGAGATGAGCGAGGTCACGATGATCGCCACGATGAAGAAGGACGCTATCTTCACCCCGTCCGGGCGCTCGAACACGTTGTCCACCAGCGTGAAGGCGAAGACGGCGGAGACGGCGGCGAAGCCGCCCATCAGCCTGGTCTGGCCCTTGCGCCACGCGGACAGCGTCACGGCGACGGAGGCGGACAGGATCAGCACGAGCACACCGGTGGCGTAGGCACCGCCCTGGGCTTCGACGTCGGCGTCAAAGATGATCGTGATGGCGAAGCCGATCGCGCTGAACACCAGGACCAGCGGGCGTACGGCCCGCGTCCAGTCGGGCGCCATGCCGTACCTGGGCAGGTAGCGCGGCACCAGATTGATCAGACCCGCCATCGCCGACGCCCCGGCGAACCAGAGGATCGCGATGGTGCTGACGTCGTACAACGTGCCGAACCAGTCGCCGAGGAAACCGTGCGCCAGGAATGCCAGCGCCCGTCCTGAGGCCTTGCCGCCCTCCTCGAACTCCTGCTCCGGGATCAGCACGGTGGTGACGAGGCTGCTGAAGATCAGAAAGACGCTCATGATGATGGCCGCCGAGGTCAGCAGCCGCTTGGTGCCCTTGATCCGGGCCTGGACGTCGCCCTTGACGATCGGCATCACCGCGACGCCCGTCTCGAAACCCGACAGGCCCAGCGCGAGCTTCGGCATCACCAGCAGGGAAAGCCCGATCATGGCCATCGGGCTGGTGTAGGTCGTGGTCAGCGCGTGTTGCCAGTCGATGACCAGGTTGGGGGCATCGAGCACGTGCGTGACGGCCACAGCCACCACGATCGCGTTGAGCACGAGATAGACGCCCACGAGGACGACGGCGATGCCGATCGCCTCGCTGAAGCCCATCAGGAACACCCCGCCGAGCAGGGCGAGCAGCACGAGCGTGACCAGCACCCGCTGACCCGACAGGAAGTCGGGGACGAACGGGTTCTCCAGGATGTGGGCCGTCGCGTCGGCGGCCGAGAGCGTCATCGTGATGACGAAGTCGGTGGCGGCGAACCCGAGTAGAGCGAGCACGAACAACTTGCCCCACCACTGCGGGGCCAGCTTTTCCAGCATCGCGATCGAGCCCTGGCCGTGCGGGCTCTCCTCCGCGACCCTGCGGTAGACGGGCAGCGCCCCGAACAGGGTGAGCATGACCAGCAGCAGCGTCGCCAGCGGTGACAGCGCGCCGGCCGCGAGCGCCGCGATGCCCGGCTGGTAACCGAGGGTGGAGAAGTAGTCGACGCCCGTGAGGCACATGACCTGCCACCACGCGTGCTTCTTGTGCGGACCGTGCTCTATCTGCTCACGGTCGGTCTGTAAGCCCTTGAGCAGCCACGTCTGTAGTGGCCCAGTCCTGCCGGCCACTGTCGGCCCCCCACATCAAGTATCCGTAAAGACGCAATGCACACTACTGACGTCAGAGCCCATCGATTCATGGCCAGGCGTCAAGAAAACGTCAATATTCATAGGCGGGGCATATGCGGCTATAAAGGGAAAGGTCCCGCGCCGAAGCGCTGCGAGGCGTGCCTGCAGGCTGCCGAGGACGGCGTTCAGGCCGAAGGTGGTCTCGATGCCCCGACCACTCGGCCGGCAGGTAGAGCGTCACCTCGTCCGGGGTCGGGATACTTCGCTGAGCGCCGAAGTATTTCCGGTTTAGCGTCGGCCGCGTGAGAATCTCGCCGGACACCGGCCGTCAGACGGAATCGCCCACCCTGTCGCCCGCCCTGGCCGCGGCAGGCGTCACCGTCGCGTTGTGCTCCTCGGTCTGCGACTCCGTCCGCACAGCCGGCCGGGCCCGTCCATCGGGAGCCCTGGGGTGGGGGCGGCTTCTCGCCGGGTCGCCGGTTCCGGGGTCGCTCGGTCCGGTACGCCGCGAAGCATGGCCCACGCGCGCCGCCTGGCCGGGCATGGACGCCGATCCCGCGAGGGAGGAGACGGCGTGACGCCGTGGGAGATGCTCGCCGTCTTCGCGGCCGGCGTCAGCGCCGGCGCCATCAACACCGTGGTCGGCTCCGGGTCACTGATCACCTTTCCCGTTCTGCTCGCCACCGGAATGCCGGCCGTCACCGCCGCGGTCTCCAATGCACTCGGCGTGATACCCGGCTCCATCAGCGGGGCCATCGGTTATCGCGCGGAGCTCAGCGGCCAGAGCCGGCGCGTCCTGAAGATGAGCGTCGGCGCCCTGCTCGGCGGCCTCACGGGCGCCACGCTTCTGCTGGCCCTGCCCACCACGGCGTTCGAGAAGATCGTGCCCGCCTTGGTGGGCCTCGCCCTCGTCCTGGTCATCCTCCAGCCCCGGATCAGCAGAAGCGTACGGCGCCGCCGCGAACGCACCAGCGGTTCCGCCCGCCCCGACGAAGGCCCGCTGCTTCTCACCGGACTGACACTCGCCAGCGTCTACGGCGGCTACTTCCCCGCCGCCCAGGGAATCATCTACATGTCCCTGATGGGGGTACTCCTCGACGAGACCTTGCAACGTCTCAATGCCGTCAAGAACGTCCTGGTGGCCGTCGTCAACGCCGCCGCTGCGCTCTTCTTCCTCTTCTCCGCGGATTTCGACTGGATGGCCGTCGTGCTCATCGCGGCCGGTTCCGCCTTCGGCGGCCCGGTCGGGGCCAAAATAGGCCGCCGCCTCAGCCCCGCGGTGCTGCGCATCCTCATCGTGGCGGTGGGTACCGTCGCCATCGTCCAGTTGCTACGTCACTGACCCAGGAACGGGTGGCCTCCCCTCGGCACGGCCGGACGCCGTCGAAACAGGCCTGAAGCCGTCGGCTCCCCCGCGTAACCGCGTCGTCGTAGGCGGGGGAGCTTCTTCGCGTGCGCGGGGAGCGGTGCGCCGCGGACCGGCGGATTCGTTCGTTACTTGACGTACATCCTTGCATATTTAAAGACGTTAAAGTATTCACACCAGAATTGTGAGATCTGGCCCTTCGCCCGCAGATAGAGTCCTTGTTCGTAGCATTTTCCGCAGGCGACCGGGCGCTCGCCCGCGAACCGGTCCCCGGGTACCGAACCGGATCCAGGCGGGTTCCTGTCGCAGTAGTCGGCCATCACCGCAGGTGACGTCGACGCCTGGGCGGGCGTGGCGGCGATGGGGAATGTTCCGATGACGCCGGCCACGATCAGCCCGGTCAGTATTCGCTTCTTGCCCATGACTCGCTCCTGATACCTGATCGAATTCGAGATCGACACGGCACCGCGGCCGTTTACGTCCATGGCGCGGACCGCGGATGCGCTCGGCCGCTGTAGGAACTCCTGTCGCCGAGTGTCTGTCCGAGGGGGTTCGTGAAACGCACCGCCACTACTGTTTCGCCCGATCACAGGCCGCTGCGGCCACCCCCGATGGAATTCGCGTGTCCACGAGGCCGTCCCAGCAGAGGAACCAGCTTCCGGCCGCGGAAGTGGCGCCGACCCGGCAGGCGTCCCTTCTCGGGGGGCTTATCTGATACCTCCCTCCTTCGAGGTATGAGATGCAGTCGGAATAGTCGGCCTGCGCCGGCGACGCGACGAGGATGGTAAATCCGGTTGCCGCAGCGGTCACGGCTGCCGCGATGGCCGTACGAGAGACTTTCACCATTCGATCCCGCCCTTCCTGTGCGCGTTGTCCTGTGCTTGCCGAGCTGATTTCGACTCGGCGCGATACGCATGTGCACGTCAAGCCGAACGCCTCGAAGCCGCCATCGACATGACCGCTGACGCCTCGGTACCGGCTCTCCTTCTTGCCCTTGGTGATGACACGCCCTGAGGCGATGTCCCGCAGGCTCAGGTCCTGGTCACGCTGACTCCGCCGAGGGCCTTACCCCATTGATGTGCGGACTCGTGCCGGCACTTCTGCATGCCACGCAGAAGAGATGGAGGTCGGCCCATGCGACCGCGCCGTTCGAGTTGTTCACTCTCCGGCAGTAGGTGCGCCACTTTCCGGTGACCTCGTAGATGGCACCTGCCGACTGGCATTTCAGACACGCGTTGGGGTTCGCGTAGGTGGAATCGTAATAGTAGCCACTGGGCGGCCGGCTGCTTCCGCAGGTAACGGCGAACGACGCGGAGAGAGTGGCCGTAGACTGCTGCGCCGGTACGGGACTTGCGCCCGCGACTCCTCCCACGATCGAGTTGACGGTCAGGAACAACGTCGCGACGACGAGCTTGTTGACGTGCATTCGTGCCTCTCCGTTTCCATCGCCGATGGCTGCGTCCCCGCCATGCGCATACCACGACCTCGGTGGCCGCATGGCTTTCCTTGCGCTTCAGATCCAACGACCTGCCGGTTGCGCGAACCATGGCCGGCCTCGGTCCTGTCGGTAAACTTGGGATTCGTGTCGGTTCCCCAGCAGAATGGGCACTCATGGACGAGCGGCTGACCGTCGTGATCGGATATCCACAGTCAGAGTTACTGGACATCGCCTCGGTGACCACGCCGCTCCATATGGCCAACCAGTTGGGGGCGGCTCCTCCCTACCGAATACGCCTCGCCACCTCGGGTGGCAGGTCGTTGCCCTGCGACTCGGGTTTGACGCTGGAAAGCCAGGAAGCCCTTGAACGCATCACCGGGCCGCTCGACACCCTGGTCGTCTCCGGTGGGGTCGGCCACGAGGTCGCCGCGGAAAATCCCGTGCTCCTGGCCCACATACGTCGACTGGCCGCGGTCAGCAGGCGGGTGGCATCGGTGTGCACGGGTGCGACCCTGCTGGCCGCCGCCGGACTGCTGGACGGGCGGCGCGCCACCACGCACTGGAGGTACGCGGGAACGCTCGCCGCCCACCATCCCAACGTCACGGTTGATCCCGGCCCGCTCTACATCCGCGAGGGACACGTGTCGACCGCGGCCGGCGTCACCAGCGCCCTGGACCTGACACTTGCCTTCATCGAGGAGGACCACGGCCCTCACCTGGCCCGCATCGTGGCGCGTGCCCTGGTGACCTACTTGCAGCGGCCGGGTGACCAGGCGCAGATCAGCATGTTCGTGGGCGCGCCGCCGCCGGAACATCCGCTGATTCGGCAGGTGGTCGACCACATTGTCAACAACCTCGACGGTGATCTGAGCCCCACGACGCTGGCTGCCCGGCTGAACGTGAGCGAGCGTCACCTGACTCGGCTCAGCCTGGAGCACTTGGGCCAGACGCCTGGCCGCTTCATCAGGCAGGCACGCACGCAGGCGGCCGAGCGACTCCTCGTCTCATCATCGCTCTCCGTGGCGGACATCGCGACCCGCTGCGGGTTCGGCTCCGCCGAGAGCCTTCGACAGTCGTTCGTCGCCGAGTTCGGCGCTTCCCCCACCCGCTACCGCCAGGCCCGGGCCAAGCGCCCCGGATGAGAGGCCCCGAGGTCACACTGCGCCGCACCCGGCCTGAACGAGGACCGCGTCAGAATGAACGACCTTCGGACTGCGAAAACGTGAGTCGCGTCGTAGCGCGTCAGAACCTCGGTCAGCAGCGGTACAGCGCGCAGGGTGCGGTGCAACTCGGTGTAGGCGCGGGCTTCCAGGGCGATCCCCACGCTGGACACACCGGCACCGCCCCTAAAAACGCGGTCTCCCCCGTAGCCGCGTTGCCGTCCCCGACCAGTAATGACCGTGATCAGGTCGCCATGTCATTCGACGGCGACCACCGTCACTGACCGGTCCGCCGTTCTCCCGACCCCTACCAGCTCTCGCTCCACCGGTACCAAGAACCCTGCACATGTTCAAAAGACTGCGCAGCCGCGTCGTCAGGGGAATCCACGGGTTCGCCTTTCGGGCTCCAGACGTAGCCATACGGATCTACGTCCGCCCAAGGGCTCAATTGGAAGTACACCAGATCCTCGTATCGGTAGATTGAAGTGAATTCAAACAATCCGATCTGGCGAGGATCGTCCGCTGACCTCGCATCCGGTTTAACCGTACGCGCCACCTGCTCCATACTCTCCGCAGATCGCGCAAAACGCTCTTCCTCGGACGCTCCGCAAGCCGTCAATGTGATCAACACAATCCCGGTAAGCGGAATCACAATCCATCGTATACAGGCTTCCCTTAAAGCAACCCGACTGCTCGTCACAAGTCCCTTCCAAATTTTATATATCCAAACACATCGAAGTGCGCGTGAATCCTATCGAGGTCGGAAGAACTTTCCGCACCGCCTTTTGCCCTGATCGTCTCGTCTGCCATCACCCACCCCGGAGGGGCGGCGGGCCGGGGACGGAGGAACAAGCTCGGCGTCGTGTGTCCATGTTCCCGGCGACCTTCCTCATGCGCTGGTTGGCCTACGTGCACGGACCGGGCCTGCGCCGGAGAAGTCGGTCTGCCGGGCTCTGCCTGAGCGATGACAGACGAGACGAGCAGATCCACCACCTTAGCCCGCCACGGGTTGGCCGTGTCGTGGATCATCTCGAAGCCGGAGTCCCCCGCCGGAGGCGCTCACAGCAGAATGAGCCACCGCGTGTCGACGACGGCCACCACGGCATATTTTTCATCCTGTGGAGCGTCCGAGGAGGAAATAGGCGCCATCCTGTGCAGCGATGTTCGTACAGCGCACCGGACAGCAGGTGACCGGATTCGGCCACGGCGACAACCGTTCATAGGTAACAGGCGTCCCACGCGTACCCCCGAAATGTGGAGAACCCGTGAGCTACCCGCCTGGCTATGGCCAGCAGCCCCCACCCGGATACGGCTACGGGTACGCGGCCCCGCCACCGAAAACCAACGGGCTCGCCGTCGCCAGCCTTGTGCTCGGCCTTACAGGGTTCATCACCTGCGGATTCACATCGATCTTGGCCGTGGTGTTCGGACATGTGGCCCTCGGCCAAATCAGGAGGGATCGTACCGACGGCCACAGCATGGCGTTGGCCGGCGTCATCCTCGGCTGGATCCTCACCGGCCTATGGATCCTCTACTGGGTGCTCGTCGTCAGCGGCATCGTCAGCGCCGGGTTCAGCGCCCTCAACGACCCCGAGCCCAACGCGGGGCGCACGCAGCTCAGCCACAACAGCCCGCCCGCCGCACAGGAGGAGCAGGAGAACACGTCGGGTGCGCACACGGTGCTGTTCGAAGCCATCGGCAGCGACGGGGCCACCAGCGCGGGCAACATCACCTACAGCGTGAAGTACGACATCAAGCAAGAGCAGGGCGTGCCCCTGCCGTACAGCAAAGAGATCAAAGTCGACGACACCCCATACCTGTACCTGTGGGCGCAAAACGCAGGCGCCAAAGGGTCGGTGACGTGCCGCATCACGGTCGATGACGAAGTCATGTGGGAGGACGTCGCGAATGGCCCGTACGGGGTGTGCACCGTCACCGGCAACGCCCCATAGGCCGGCTCCTCGTTGGGCCCTACATCCGGAGGATGTAAGCCCTCCGGGAGAACCGTCTCGCCCTAAGGATCAGCACTCACGACCACCGTGAGGAGCCAGGCACGACATCCCACCGGAGATCACCCCTCCCGGCCTCCGGCCAGGGGCACGGTCTGGCCTTGGAGCTCAACAACCCGGAGGCAGTCAGCGCTCACCTGACGACGGCTTACCGAATCGGGTCGGCCTGACCAGGCAGACTCGATTCACCCCCATTAAGGGCTGGACCGGTCAAAACATCGAGGTCTGATCCACCATGGTGACCGACCAGCGGTGGTCTCCTGGAAGGCATTCCGAGCCCGGCTTTTGGCGTTCACTGGTTCTCATCGTTTCGCGCTGCTTCTCGTGTCGTTCTGAGTGATTCCGAATGGCCGCCGCACCGGGCCCGACCACGATGCCGCGCCCCGGGTTCGGAGATCTTCGGCGAGCCTTGTGGCGATGAGATAGCCACCTTGGCGATAGTTGCGCGTCGCCCTTCGCCCCGTATCGTCCCCAGCAGTGATCCCGACTGCGCGAGGAAGGATCGGCATGACCGACGATGGGGTGCGACGCGTTTTCCAGTCAGTCGACTCGTTCGACGTCAGAGAATTCGTGCGGTTGCTGGCCGAGGACGCCACGTTGGTGTTCGGCAATGCCGAGCCGATGACGGGACGTGAGGCCATCGCCGCCGGGTTGCGGGCGTTCTTCTCCACCATCGGCGGCCTGCGGCACCGGATCGTCAGGAACTGGCAGGTGGATGCCGACATCATCGCCGAGACCGAGGTGACCTACCGGCGGCTCGACGGCAAGGAAGTCAGCGTCGTAGCCGTATCGATCTGGCACACCCGCGACGACGGCCTGATCACGGACTACCGCATATTCGTCGACCTCGCACCCGTCTACCTGGTCTAGGGCTCCAGCGAGACCGCATCCACGGGCGCGGCGCCTGTCTTCTCTCGTAGGGGGACGCCACCGTCGCTCGCGAAACCAGACGCGCCGACATGGACACCGGCGATACGGGGATCTCGGGCCGGCTCAGGGAGCCTCGGCCCTCGGCAGGCTTGGCGACGCCCTCGGGTAAGCCGTACTCCTGCGGAAGGGGTCCCGAGCTCGGTTCGTGGAACGTTTTCAGCGCTGAGGATCCATACCTCCACACGCCTCAAACTGGTTCTCTGAGCGCACTTGACGCTAATTAGCTCCCGAAGATCGAAAAAGGGGTTCCGGAGAGACTCCGAAACCCCTGCCGACCAGCTGAAACCTGGTCGGGACGACAGGATTTGAACCTGCGCCCCCTTGACCCCCAGGCAAACCGAAAGGGGGCGGGACCATGCCTGATACCCGCCCCCACCTGTGCATACGGTCCACGGTGATCCACCACCGTCCGGCACCGTCCAGGGCGGTTGTCACTCAGTTCGTCACCCGGTGACCACTACTCGGCAGGCTCGTCAATTGAGACGACGCTGTCTTCATAGCCGACCAGCGGCTCCCCGACCTGCTCTCCGGTGGTCAGATCCCACACCCGCAACGTACGGTCTTCCCCACCGGAGACAGCGATCGGCCGACCGTCCACCTGACCGACCGCGATCGAATTGACGGCTCTCTCGTGGCCGGTCAGCGGCTCCCCGACCTGCTCTCCGGTGCTCAGATCCCACACTCGCAACATACGGTCCATACCACCGGAGACAGCGATCGGCCGACCGTCCACCTGACCGATCGCGACCGAGCCGATGTTGCGTTCATGGGCGGTCAGCGGCTCCCCGACCTGCTTTCTCGTGACCAGATCCCATATCCGCACCGTCCCCTCCAAGCCGCCCGAAACGGCGACCGGCCGACCGTCCACCTGACCGACCGCGACCGAGACGATGTTGCGTTCATGACCGGTCAGCGGCTCCCCGACCTGCTCTCTCGTGACCAAGTCCCATATCCGCACCGTGCCCTCCCAGCCGCCCGAAACGGCGACCGGACGCCCCTCCACCTCGCCGACCGCGACCACAATGACGTTGCCTGCATGACCGGTCAGCGGCTCCCCGACCTGCTCTCTGCTGATCAAGTCCCACACCCGAACCGTGCCGTCCTTGCTAGCGGAGACGGCGACCGGCCGATCCTTCACCTCGCCGACCGCGACCGAGACGACGCTGCGTTCATGACCGGTCAGCGGCTCCCCGACCTGCTCTCTCGTGACCAGATCCCATATCCGCACCGTGCCGTCCCAGCCGCCCGAAACGGCGACCGGACGACCGTCCACCTCGCCGACCGCGACCGCGATGATGCGTTCGTAGCCGGTCAACGGTTCCCCGGCCTTCTCTTCTATGGTCAAGCCCCCGACCTGCTTTTTCGTGGTCAGGTCCCATATCCGCACTGTGGCGTCCCTGCCGGCGGAGACGGCGATCGGACGACCGTGCAGCTTGCCGACCGCGATGGATATGACAGCATCGGTGTGGCTGACCGGTCCGGGAGCATCGTTGATGAGTCGGATCAGCACGGCGAGGGCGATGACCACCACACAGGCCACTGCCAGCACACCGCGGCGTCGTGAGCGCATCGCTACATGTGTCACCGGAGGCGAAGCCGCAGCGGTCGATACCGCAGGAGCCTGAAGTGTCTGATCTGATGGCGTAGCGGGAGGCAGCCGGTCGGCATCGGTCACCCTTCGTTTCTCCTTCGCCTCGTTCCGTACCCGCCACCTGGACAGGTGATCGCGATTGGGGTTGAGGCGGCGAAACCCCTAATGATCACCCTGTCATATTCAACTGTTGCACGCCATCAGCCAGCTCACCTGCCGATGTCATTCGGTCCGAGCCGTCCTATGCCAACCGTCCTCAGAGCGTCCGTTGCGTGAGGATGAAAAACATTCAGCAGTGATCATTCTTAGTCTGTACGGCCAGTAGCCGTAAGCGCCTCCTGCAAAGTGGTCACGTGGGATGACTTCCGCTTCTTGAGAAGGGCTGAGACGTCGACCAGTTCCTTGCGGGCGTGGCGGTTCAGCTCGACGGCATCGGCCACGACAGGAAGACTCACCTGTACGGCCGCCGCCGCATCTCCGGCCTCGGCGTGGGCCTTGGCCAGACACGAGCCGTACCAGGCACGATCCCGCTTGTAGCTCCCCGGCAGGCCGGACAACCCATCCGTCAGCAGGTCGATCGCCTTGGGCCAGTTGGCCAGGTGCAGCTCGGTCATGCCGCGCTGTAGGCGGAACCAGGTCTCGTCGTAGAAGTACATCCACACCGGCTCGTCGTCGGCGTGCTCGGCGGCCCGGCGGATCAGCGCCTCGGCCTCGTCCAGCAGCGTGCGGGCGGGCCTGGCGTCGCCTGCGAGCGCGTGACCTCGGGCGGCCATCTGCGCGGCCATCCCCCGCACGCCCGGTGTCACCCTGCCGTCGTGCCAGCGGGCCGCGTCGGCGAGCCGTACGCACCTGCGGGCGTTGCCCGCACTCCATGCCTGGTGGGCCTTCATGCTGAGCGTGGTGGTGGCCATGTTCACGTCGCCGATCTCCAACGCCCAGTCATGGGCGCGGTCGTACCAGGTCAGTGCGGCGGCCTGGTCGTCGATGTCCAGGGACATCCACGCGACGAACTGGGCGTACTGCGAGGCCAGGTCAACCACCGTGTCGGCCAGCGATCCGCGGGCGCCCTGGGCAAGCTCGACCACCACGCCGAGCTGTTGCCGCACGATGTCAAGCAACGGACGCGAGCCGATGGTGTCTTCGACCTTGCGATGTTCGGCAAGACAGGTCGCCAGCCAGTCCACGGTGCGCTGATCCACTCGGCTGGGTTGCTGGACACTGCGGGCGATCCGCTCGAACAGATCGGCATCGGGTGCGACGGTCGGCAGGGGCAGCGCGGGTACCGGGAGGCTGGGGCGCTCGGCGAGGTCGAACAGGTCGGTCTCGGTGCTCCGCAGCGCGCGGGCGTACAGCAGGCGGTAGCGCTCGCTGGGGTAGTGGTCGCCGCGTTCCCATCCCCGGATCGTCCGGGTGAGGTCGTCGATGCTGGGCAGCTTGCCGCGCTGCTCTCCTGCGACCTCCTTGAGCCGACGTGCCATGTCGGCCACGGTGCCGACCTTGGCCTTGCGCTCGTCGCGCAGTCGTACGGCCCACTCGGGGGGTGTTCCTGGGGTGCCCATCGTTCACCTCCGGATATTCGCGGATACGGCCGTATCCCTGGCTATCTCCCATTGTCATCGTGCCCTGCCGGAGTGCGGCGGCTTAGCTGAACGTGATGATTACTTCACGGGTTTCGACGGCTGACGATCCGGCTCTGCGCTCGATGCAACGGCTTCATACGGAGCTTGAGAGTCTCGGCATCACCTCTGATGTCCACCATGGGCACGGTGCGGCCGTGCTGAGCGTGTGGGTGGACCTGCTCGTCTGGTCCGACGGCTTTCGCTTCATGTGGTAGAACGGCGAGCACTCCGCGCGGACGGGTCGCAGGAAGTACGCCGCTCACCCGGCAGACAATCCGGCGACAGCCGCTCGCCGGATCGCTGACCGTTACGCCGCTCTCCGCGCGACGCACCCCGCGCCCCCTCCCAGAGTGGGGGCGGCTCCGTTGTGATGGTGCTTGAGACGTGCGTGAGCCCGCACCTGGGCATGGCGCAACGTGATCACGTTCGGCTCGACTGGCACAAGCCGCACCACACATTGGAGCGGGTGCGGCCGGTGGCATGGACCTGCGTGTGCCGTGCCACGGTCTATGAACTGTGCGAGGGCGGCGGGCGGGCGTTCATCCGGCGCACCACGCAACTCGACGGCGGCCACCAGGTGGACGAGAGTCACCGCTGGTCGATCGCTGAGGCTCGGGCGACCTGGACGGCGCTGCTGTCCGGGAAGGCCCGGTAGAGACGGGCGTGGCGGCGTGTGCTTCGGAGGGACGGCGTCGCCACGCCTGCCAGGAGTCCACCATGCACGGCTCCTGGCCCATTCCTCCCCCGCCCCCGACAGCTGCCAGATTGTGTGCCCCGACCGAGGGGTCAACTCCGTCTTCGCGTGTCCGTCCGCCCCGACGTGCACAGCAACCCTCACCCAACAGGTACGGACGGAGTTGACGCCGACCGAGGGACACGAACACTCCGGTAGCGGGGGCGGGGGAGTCACGGCCCGCAACCCTGAAGACCTTTCAGCGGGAGCGGAGACGGCCGGCGCAATGCCGAAGGCACCCCGAAGGGGCCGCGAAGCGGTTGGGCCGGCGGTCGCAGCGGCAGGCGGCAGCGCGTACCAGGGGCGGCGGGTGCGTTCGGTTCGGCGGGTGCTCGGTGCGGTGGGCGGCGGGGTTCGCGCGTTCGCGCCGGGCGGGTGCGGGCCGGGACCGGCCTCCAGGCCGCATGCCCGGTCCCGATGTCCGTCCGGCGCGGGCGGGCGTGCCGCGCCGTGCGGCAGCGCGGAGCGCTACCGCCTTGACCAGGCGGAAGCCATCCTCAAGGCTGCGAGCGACACGCGGATGTACGCCTACGTGGTGCTCTCCCTCCTCATCGGTGCCCGGACCGAGGAACTGCGGGCGCTCGTCTGGTCAGAGGTGGATCTCGATGGCAAGCCCGGCACCGACACTCCCCCGTGGATCGCCGTGTGGCGCTCCGTACGGGAAGGCGGCGACACCAAGACCCGGAAAGTCGCGAAGATCTCTCGCGCCGCCTCGTCGCTGCGTCGAAGCCCTCCGGGAGCACCGGGCGCAACAGGCCAAGGAGCGGGAGACGGCGGGCGCGAGGTGGACGGAGAACGATCTCGTCTTCGCCTCCCTGGTCGGCACTCCCCTGGACTCCCACAACGTACGGCGGGCGTTCCGGAAGATCATGAAAGACGCCGGGCTGCCCGCGAAGGACTGGACGCCTCGGGAGACGCGGCACAGCTTCGTCTCGCTGCTGCCCGACTCCGGCGTACCCCTGGAGGACATCGCGCAACTCGTCGGCCACAGCGGAACCGCCGTTACCGAAGCCGTCTACCGCAAGCAGATCCGTCCGGTCCTGCTCGGCGGAGCCGCAGCCATGGACCGGATCTTCACGTGAGCAGATCCATCGGCCTCCGGGCGGTCCCCAACTGGTGCCATGCGTGACTGCAACCGCCAGCGCAGTAGCGCTCCCGTCGGCGCTGGTCCGCGACAGCCAGAAGAGCGACCAGAAGCCGAAATGCCTTGACCCGCTCATCCTGCGGCAAATTGATGATCTTCGCCAGCTGCTCAATCAGCCGGCCACGTGTGATCAGTACTGCCGGTGTATGGGTGGGCCGTATCCCCGCCAGACGCACACTCTCCGGCCCGTCCTCGACAGTCGCGCGAGCCTGAATGCAGTACCCGGAGAGGTCGCGCAGAGCGACGAATTGCTCCTCAGCGGTCAGTCCCTCGAACCATTCGACGCCCCACGACATGGGCCGCAAGCCCTGCGCCAGCTCATTCAGGATGACCTCACGCTCGTACACGCGCCCCGCTCCCCTTGACCAGAGTCACGACCTCACAGGTGGACGTCCCCATTCCAAGTCACACCAAGCGACATCTGCCGCCGACGTTAGAGACGCGCCGAGATCAGATCCGTTGTCACTCAGCATATGAAAAAGGTGTCACGTGATCACGTGACACCTTATCCGACCAGCCAAAACCTGGTCGGAACGGCAGGATTTGAACCTGCGCCCCCTTGACCCCCAGCCACAAGTTGGGGGTCTGGGTAGATCCGACGGAGTCGAGCGAGGAGCCTGCCCCGCGTAAACATCCCAAGCGCACTTGACTCCAGCTGGCTCCCGATGTCTCACCTGACCCTGCCGAAGAGGGGTTCACGCCGGCACTCAGCTTCACCTCATCTCGCCGGCGAGCCGGGCCTTTTTGACGAGACGGCCCCATCGGTGCGCTGCGGGCGAAGGCCTGGGCGATGGCGGCGCGGTAGGCAGATCTCCATCTGCCGCCCGGTTCTGCTGCGCCCATCGCCAAGCCTCTCGCTGTAGCGTCCGGTCGATCTTGAGCCTCTGCCTGTCCTCCCGCGCAGTGGCGGATCCGGGACATCAGGAGTTCGTAGCTGCCGATCAAGGCCAGTGAGGGCCAGGCGGCGATGATGCGGCCGATCAGGCTGGGCTCGGCGACGGCGATGTTTGCGCCGAGCCGGGCGATCTCGCTCACCCGGCGCAGCTCCTCGACCATCACCCGGCCCGAGACCTTCCTCGGCGGGGTATGCAGCCGCTCCAGCTCCGAGCGACGCTCACCGTCCGGGCGGTCGCGCAGCCAGGCGGCGAGCGCCTCCGCTGACCGCTCGGGCAGCACGTCGACTGGCCGACTGGTGGTGATGTCGATCAGGATCGTGCCGTAGGTGTGGCCGCGGTGCAGGGCGAAGTCGTCCACGCCCAGCACCTGGGGTCCATCGTTCGGATCAGGGTCGGGCAGGGATCGGATCAGCCTGATCAGCGTCATCCGGTTCGCCGCGGCGGCCAGGCGGTGGGTGAGCCGGGCGGCTACCACCACCACGACGGCGCGCTCGTCGGCGTCGTGATGATCGGCCTCCCGACCACCGTCGCCCGCTACTGCTCGGAGCTGATGCGGGCCCCGGCCGTTGCCTGATCTCCTGGTTCCCGCATCCGGATCGGGATCGTGGCCAGCAGTGACGTGCCTTCTCCCACGGGGCTCATGACGTCCATCGTCCCGCCGAGCGCCTCGACGCGGTCCCGGAGACCGATGAGCCCCGAGCCGCGGCGGGGATCGGCACCTCCGCCCCCGTCATCGCGAACCGAGATCCGAACGCTCTCCTCCTCCACCGTTAGGTCGACGTACGCCACGGAGGCGTGGGCGTGCTTGGCCACGTTGGTCAGGGCCTCGGACACGATGTAATAGGCGGCCACCTCGATGCTCTCCGGCAGGCGCCGGTCGGCGCGTACGCCGAGCTCGACCGGGACGGCGGAGCGCCGGGCGAGCATCTTCAGAGCGGGCCCAAGGCCGCCCTTGGAGAGGATCGCCGGATGGATGCCCCGCGAGAGCTCCTGCAGGTCTTCCACGACGCCTGTCAGGCCGCGGACGATGCGGGACGCCTCTGCTCGCAGTTCCGTCAGCTCGTACGGCACGGCGGCCTCCATGGCCCGCAGTTGCAGCCCGAGCGAGACAAGGCGTTGCTGGGCTCCGTCGTGCAGATCGCGTTCGATGCGATGCCGGGTCTCGTCGGAGGCGGCGACGATGCGGGTGCGGGAGGCGGCGAGCTCGTCGCGAGCCTGGGCGTTGGAGATGGCGGTCACGACGAGTTCGGTAAGGTCCAGCATGCGCTCCTCCACGGTTTCGAGTCGGAACTCGGAAGTTCTGAAGGAAGCGATCATCACGCCCCACAGGCGTTCCCCCACGTTGATGGGGCTGCCGATCGTGGACGTGATTCCCCGCGTTCGTGCCCACGCGGCGATCTCTCCAGATCTGTGGTCATAGCTCCTGATCCGCATTGACCGCCCGGTCTTCAGCACCAGCGTCGCGATGCTGTTCTCGTCCTGCGGCCAGCGCGAGCCCAGGGGCAGTGTGTCCTCAGGGCCACGATCGCTCCACGAGCCTGCCACGACGATCGCACCATCGGGCTCGTAGCGTCCTATCGCCGTGCAATTCGTCTCGAGGATGAGGCCCATCTCGCGAGCGACCGCGCCGAATATCTCCGATGGTGGGACCCCGCGTGCGACCAGCGTCGCGACACGCCGCAGCGCGGCCTGTCCCTGCGCCACCCGGCGGAGTTCGTCGCGGCTCTCCTCAAGGGCACGGCTGATGGCCTCACGATCGTGTGCCGCGCGCAGCAAGGCCTCAAGCGAGGGCACCACCCGGTCGTGCAGCCGTCGCGTGGTCGCCTCCGGCAGGTCCGCGGGGACGACGAGCGTACCGAGTGACGTGGCACCGTCGCGCAGCGGCAACGCCCTGTGGCGTTCGTCGCCGGCGACCGGTTCGAGCTCGATCGCCAGGAACGGCAGCCCCAGCATCTGGGCCAGGCGGCGGGAGACCGTCGGCAGCGCCGAGCGCAGATGTTCCGTACGCAGCAGAAGGCGGGCCAGCCAGGCGTCGAGATCGGCCTCACGGTGGCGCTCAGCGGCCTCGATGGCCGCCGACCGCACCAGCGCCGTGGCCAAACTGACCAGTAGCGCGACGCCGAGGAAGACGAAGAGCGGTATCCACGACCAGTTACTGATGAGGGTGAAGGTCCTGACGGGCCGGACGTGGAAATAGTCGAAGGCGACGCCGCTGACCACCGCGGTCGCCACGCCCAGCCACAGACCCCACACCATCGAGATCGCCACGACGCCGAGCAGGTAGATTACGCCGAGAGTGTTCCCGGGCGTGACGGCCGCGATCGGATAGTCCAGCAGGGTCTCTGCCACGATGCATATGACCGCGGTGACGATCCCCAGCAGGAGGGGTGGGCGCACCGGGCGGAGCAGCAGCGACATCAGCCGTGTGCACATAACCACCAAAATACTCCTATATCACACCGGCTGATTGCCACAGACCAGCGGGTCGGCCAACCGAGGGCACGATCAAGAACGCCGCTTCATTTTTGGCCCGCGGCGACTGCCGGTACGGCGGACGGATCCAGACAGCAGGTCCCGGCCTCTGGTCCATCTACATCGAGATGCGGAGGGGCCCGGGGATGGAGGCGCCGCCGACTGCTCCGTCCTGTTTGTCGGAGGTCACCAGGAACAGCGGTCGCTGATCAACAGGCGCATAAACGTTGATGGGGAATGACAGCACCCACCGCCGCCTGATGGCTTCTTGGGGCTTGGCAGGCTCGGACCGGATGGGGGCCTCAGACCGCGGTGATCGCCATCCGCTGAGTTACGCCGCTTGGGCGCGGCTGAGTTCAGTTCAGAGCCTGGACGACGTACAGGCCGGCCAGGGCCGATGGCCAAGGTGCCCAGCAACAGCCGCAGACCAGTTTCCGGCAGACGGGGCTGTAGGCAGGCGCCGACGTAGCCGCCGATCAGCCCGCCCAGACCACAGCAGGCCCAGCGCTCAGAAGGGTGCAATGTCGCCGTGGGTGGTCAGCGCCAGGACGGCATAGGTGAGGGCTCCGGTGATCGAGGTAAGGAACGTCGAGGCCGGCGCGGCGGGCGACCTTGGCGACCGGAAGGCCGCGCCCGGCCAGAATCGGCCCGCAGCGACCCGCCACCGATGCCGTATATCCCGCCTACCATCCCCACGGCCACTGCGAGCGCGCTGATGGCACGCGCAGAGGGCCCATCCGGCGCGCTGTGGCGGGGGGTGGGCGCAGAGTGCACACGCACAGCCACAGGTCCAGCGGGGAGAGTAAGCACGCGACCAGGAGGCGGAACACCCTGGGGGCGGAAGGATGAAGACCCGCACGAGCGCGCCGATGACGACGCCGGGCAAGGTGCCGAGCACCAGCAGGCGGGTCAGTGGGCCGCCGAGGTGGCCACGCTTGCGGTAGCGCAGCAGCGCACCAGGGCCGGCCGCGACGTTGAACAGCAGGTTCGCGGGCGTCACTGCTGGGCTCGGCACATTCAGCACGCTGAGCTGGATTGATAGCAAGAACACGGCTGTTGCGCACATCGAAGAAGCCGAAGTTCCAGAAGCCGGGCCCCTGCGGGGTGAGCGAGGGGAAGGTGTACAACTTGGCGTCGGCGATGGGTGCCTCGCCGAGTATGAGCCTGGCGGCCCGGTCCTGGTGGTGCCAGCCCGCGTGATCCGGCAACTGGAGCACAGACCCGACGCCTTTACGATGTAGATCACAATCATGCCTCGACGACTGCGACCCGCATCCATTTGAACAAACCGCAGCCACACCCGCCCCAACGTCCCGGAATAGGCGGCAGCCTGCGACAACGACAGGCACCAGGGTGTCAGCAACTGACGCCGCGTCCGGGCAACGAACAAACCACAAAGCCGTGATCACAATTCTTGTGATCACGGCTCCGAGCTGCGAAAACGCAGTCGGGACGACAGGATTTGAACCTGCGACCCCTTGACCCCCAGGCAACCCAGGTGGGGGCGGGACCATGCCTGATACCCGCCCCCACCTGCGGATACGGTCCACGGTGATCCACCGACGTCCAGCCTTGTCCGGGGTCGTTGTCACTCAGTTGGTCACTCAGGGACATCACTCGGCGTTCCTTCGCTGGCCGGGGGCGAACCTTTTTGTCGGGGACTACTGCGATCATGCCGCTCACTTGATCAAAGGAGTGGCGATGACAGAGACCCCCGAAGAATTCCCCTGGCTCTCCGAACACGAAGCACTGGGTGAAATCTACTGCGTGTCCTTCGTTCGGGATCTCTCCCCGGAGGAAATCCTCCGCCGGTTCGGCGTAGACGAGAGCACCATGGAGGAGGTCACGTCCGACGAGTTGGGCGAGCGCTCGGTGGAGAGCATGAGGGACGACGCGGCCGGTTACATCGGCGCCGTGAAGGTCGGTGACTGGACCCTGGTCATCGAACCAGGAGGATGGAAGATCGCCGTCGACTCCGAGATCATGGCTCGGGTCTCGCGGGGAACCGAGGTCGTGTCGGTCTGCCGTCATGACTACGCCTCGGACACTTTCGCCTACATCGTCGACGGGCAGCCGGTCGTCTGGTTCGACCCGATGCTTCCGGACGCGCGGTCAGGCAACGATCCGGACCGCTTCATCAAGGAGATGCGCGAAGTCGGCCTGGACCCCGAGTACGACATCGACATCGACGACTCGCACATCGACTTCCCGATAGAGCGCTCGTTCGCCTTGGCGAGCAGGATCACCGCTCTTCCCTTCTCTCCAGAGATGTTGGAGCTGCGATTCCTTGGCGCAGAACCCCTGGAGGACTGATCGGCAGGTCCCCATACGGAGACTGGCCTTCTAGCGGGCTCAGGCGCTCATGGGGTAGCGGGTCAGCAGCTCTCGTACCTCGGGAACGTCGGCGTAGGGCTTGAGCCGTGCCAGGACCACGCGGGCGCGCTGGGTGGTGCGGTCGCTGGTGAGGTCGGCGGACATGTCCAGCATCCGCGACGCCGTGTGCACTGCCTCCTCGGGCTCGTTGGCATCGGCGAGAGCGACGGAGAGCCATGACAGGTACAGCGCGACTTCCCGGACATGGGTGGCGTCGTAGCGCGTCAGAACTTCGGTCAGCAGAGGAACGGCGCGCAGCGGGCGGCGCAGCTCGGTGTGGGCGCGGGCTTCCATGATCTGGAGTTCGTCGGGGCTGACCCAGTACAGGTACGACGGTTCTTCGGCTCCTGCCGTGCTCGCCAGGGCGGCGCTCGCTTCGCCCAGTGCCCTGATGGCGGGCTGGGCCTCTCCGGCGCGGGCATGTGCCCAGGCGAGACGGTCCCAGGTCAGCGCGCGGATACGCGGTGAGGCGTGCCGTCCGGCCGTGTCCAGTGCGGCGCGTGTCAGTGCCACGCTTTCCTGCGCGTCGCCGACGTTGGCGATCTGGTAGGCCAGGGAGCCGATGAGGTTGGCCTCCAGGGAGCCGTCTCCGGCTTCGCGGGCGGCGCTGATGCCCAGTTGGTAGGTCTGGGCGGCTTGGTCGTGCTGGCCCGCGTCGCTGGCGATCCATCCGACGATCTGTGCCAGTTCGCCGATGTTGACCAGCAGCGCCCGGCCTGCTTCCTCGGTGTGGGTGCCACATCGGTAGAGGCGTACCGCCGCGTCAAGCTCGCGGAAGGCGGGCCGGATCAGGTCGCTTCCGGCGATGACGTCATCGGCGAGCCGCAGGCCGTGAACTCGTGCCGCCAGATCCCGCACGATGCCCATGCCGACCCTTCTCCCTGTCCCGGCGGGAAGGCGGGACAGTGGATCACCTTCGGGCATGATCGCGGCGAGTACCTGGGCCGGTGACCTGCGAGCTGCATTGTTCGCCAGGTCGAACAGCTCGGCCTCGGGGAGATCGAACGCCCGGCAGTACAGCACCCGGTAGGGGTCCTTGGGCTGGTGCTTGCCCTTCTCCCAGTCCTTGATCATGCGGATCAGGGATTCGCGGGTCGGCAGGTGGGCGCGGGTGCTCTCATCGGCCGCCTCGGTGAGTGCTCGTGCCATCTGCCGTTGCGACCACAGCCGCTCGCGTCGCTCGGCGCGCAACCTCAACGCCCAACCCGGAATCTCGTCCATCACCGCGCCCTGGGGGAGAGATGGGAGACCTGCCGTCTCCCCCAGTCTCCCCTAGCCCTTGCTCCTCGCCATGGAGGCGTCCCTGGTGAACACCGAGTGGAGACGGCCGGCGCAATGCCGAAGGCACCCCGAAGGGGCCGCGAAGCGGTTGGGCCGGCGGTCGGAGCGGCAGGCGGCAGCGCGTACCAGGAGCAGCGGGTGCGTTCGGTTCGGCGGGTGCTCGGTGCGGCGGGCGGCGGGCTTACGCCGTGCCGTCCCGGCTGGCGCGGGCCGGGACCGGCCGCCAGGGCCGCACGCCCGGCCCGCTGGCCGTGCCGGGACGGCGGGGCGTGTCCCGCCGTGCGGCGGCGCGGAGCGCTGCCGTCTTGAACCAGTAAAGAAACTCTGAGCCACCTCATGATCGGCGTCCTGTTGGTCGCGAGGTCAACACTCCAGTCGTGGATCGTGGCCTTCTGGCTGGAGCGCCTTCGTGTACACCGGATATCGGGACGCCTTGGCCGCTTGGAGCGGCGGTCGTTATCCGGCGGCCGGATTCAGGGGGACGGAGGTCTCAGGCATCGACCAGTCCGAGGGCGTCACCACATCATCGGCGGAAGGAACTGCGATGTCGGTTTCGGCGCCCCAGCCGGTCAGACGAGCATCGACGACATACGAGACGTGGACGTCACCGTTTTTGGAGAACGGTTCGCTCCACGAACCCCAGGCCCTGCGCACCAGCTGGTCCTCACCGAGCCAGAGCCGCCAAGATATCTTGGCCTTCGCTTCCTCTTCGGTGGGCTTCACCACGAGTCCGAAGGGGAATCCGGGAGAGGCCTTGTAGAGCTGACCGAGGGTGATCGTGCCTTGGTAAAGCGTGGTACGAGTGCCGTCGTAGATGCCTGCGGGGCGCTTGACCTTGGTGGTGGCCAGCACCGCCTTCAGCATGACCGGATCGGCGAGCTTGATCCAGCCAGCGTCCAATTCCGGCCGGACCTCGTTGTTCTCATTGAGGAGCCAGCTTTTGCCGTCGGGTATGTAGTCGTTTTGGATGTACTGGCGGCCCTCAAAGATGATCTGCCGTACGGGGTCGATCCGTTTTACGCGGTCGGAGTCATGTGCCATATCGACGGCTACGATCTTGCCCTTGCCGAACTCGGCGACGGCCTTAGTCCAGACGTAATCCTTCTCCTTCTTCTCCTCCGTGGCGGTGCGGACCATCGACATCTTCACCCCCCGGTTCTCGACGAGCTGGCGCTTGAGAGCGTCGATCGGGTCGGCGGGAGCCCCCTGGGCGTCCGCAGTGGTACCGAATCCAGCCACCATCGGGACGACCAGCATGACGGCCGACGCAGCGATCCATCGCCTCATCTGAAAACGTCCTCCCACGCGTACCCAACACGGTGAAGGGCTGCAGCGTGATCTTTACACTCCGACATCTCGCCCTAGTTACAGCGCCTCGCCACCAGGCCGGTTACTCCGGCAATAATCAGCCAGACGCTTGCCGCAGGAGGTTGTTCTCGTGGGTAACGGCCGACGAATCCTGTGGCCTTCAGGCACCTTCGCCAGCAACATCACGCTCTGCGGCTGGACTTCTAGATCATTAGGGCGATGCCGTTGTCGGCGAGTTCTTCGGGGGTGAATACCGCGCTGGTGTCGTCGGCGAGTTCGGCGCTGTAGCCGATCTCGTATCTCTGGTCGGTACTCCCCTGGACTCCCACAACGTACGGCGGGCGTTCCGGAAGATCGTGAAAGACGCCGGGTTGCCCGCGAAGGACTGGACTCCTCGGGAGATGCGGCACAGCTTCGTCTCGCTGTTGTCCGACTCCGGCGTACCCCTGGAGGACATCGCGCGACTCGTCGGCCACAGCGGGACGGCGGTGACAGAGGCGGTCTACCGAAAGCAGATCCGCCCGGTTCTGCTCGGCGGCGCGGAGACGATGGACCGGATCTTCACGTGATGGGAGCGATAGTCACTCAGTTAGTCACTCAGAATGCAGAAAGGGTGTCTCCCTTTCGGGTGACACCCTTGCCGACCAGCTAAAACCTGGTCGGGACGACAGGATTTGAACCTGCGACCCCTTGACCCCCAGTCAAGTGCGCTACCAAGCTGCGCTACGTCCCGGTTGTGCTGCGCACCTCTCGGGTGCACGTCATAACCTTAGCGCAGATCGGGTGGGCTTCGCACACGGCGACGTCCGTCAGGACAGGCGATCGCGCGAAAGGTGAGGGTGCGTGGGGCGCAAGGCGTTGATCGACCAGGAGGAGCTGCGGCGGCTGGCCGGGCGGGGGCTGTCGAACGCGGAACTGGCGGCGCGGTTCGGGGTGAGCGAGTCCGGGATCTTGCAGGCGAAACGGGCCGCCGGGCTCTCGAAGCCGATGCTCGATCACTCGCGGGCCATCCCCTGGAAGCTGGACCGCGCGCACAGCCAGTCGGGGCCCGCGACGAACCTGCGGAACCTGTCGTCCGTGGCGCAGGGGCGGGCGATCCCCGCCGAGAAGCTGAACACGGCGCTGCGCTGGGCCGGGCGACTGGTCGCCGCCGGCCTGGACATCTCGTACGAGTCCGGCAGGGGGTTCACCGAGGTTCCCGCCTCCACGGACGACTGGCTGGCCGCCAGGGTGCTGGCCGAGGCCCGCAGAGCTCTCGCCCCCTCCGAGGAGCAGGCCTGACGGGCTAATGCATGCCTGATCCTTCATCCCCGGCCTGGGAGCCGAGCACTCCGCAGACCGGGGCTGACGGCCCGCTCTGGGGACCGGACACCGGTTCATGCTCCGGGAGTGCAGGCCCGGTCTGGGGACCGGACACCGGTTCGCCCTCCGGGAGTGCAGGCCCGACTTGTGGACCGCACCGATCCCCGCGCCAAGGGGTGAAGGTCCGGGACCGGATACCGGCCCGCAGGCCGGTAAATCGGAGATCGGGCCCGGGATTCCTGCCATGGGTAATTCATAGGCGGCCGCCGAAGCCGGGAACCGCATTCGAAAACGCGGTAAAAGAATATCCAATACCCGACAGGACCTGCTAAAACATCAAATCCAGATGAAGTGGCGGGGAGGCAATAAATGTCGGCGGCCGGTTTCGAGGCCTGACCCCAGGGCAGCGCACGGGGACAAGCGCCTACACAACCGGAGGCAGACATGTCCACCGTGATCTGGGTGGCCGTCGCGGTGGTGGTGATCGCCGCAGTCGGCTATCTCGTACTGCAGCAGCAACGCCGGCATCGACTTCGTGACCGCTTCGGCCCTGAGTACGAACGTACTCTGCAGGAGCGTGACAGCAGGCGCGACGCCGAGCAGGAGCTCAGAGCCCGCGAGCAGCGCTTCAGCTCCCTCGACATCCGCACCCTGGACGCGCAGACGCGCGAGATCTACACGAGGAAGTGGATGGAGGTCCAGGAACGTTTCGTGGACGCTCCCGGTTTCGCGGTGACGGAGGCCGACCATCTGGTGACCTCCGTGATGGCCGAACGGGGCTACCCGACCGAGGACTTCGAACAGCGGCTCTCCGACCTGTCCGTCGCGCACGGCCGCACTCTCGACCACTACCGGCAGGCCCACGAGATCAGTAGCAGGGCCGCTCACAAGGAGGCCTCAACCGAGGAGCTCCGGCAGGCCATGGTGCACTACCGCGCCCTGTTCGAGGAGTTGCTCGCGGCTCCCGGCAGCGAGGTCAACGGTGGGCGGAGTGCCCGGCAGGCCGATCTCGCCGACCGCGACCCCCATCACCATGATCCCAGGCAGCCGGATGCCGCCACCCCCGAGACCACGGACGGCAACGAGCGAGCCTACCGACGCGATCCCCAAGGACGGTGACCCGACGTGAACAATCGCTTCAACCCGGACAACGACCGACTGGTCCACAAGCAGGAGCCATCCGCCCCTGACACCGATACCCGCGCCCCCCTGCCCGGCGACCGGCGCAACGTGCCGGCCGACCGCGACGGCGACGCGCTCCCCCAGGACCCGGCCATGACCCCGGGTACGCCGGTGACCGGCACCGGCTCGCACGACGCCCTGGACGACACCGTGGACGACACCGCGCATGACGCCGTACGTGACCACGTGCCCGCCACCGACTCCCCGATGACCCCCGCTTTCCCCGGAAGTGCCGCGGACCGGCAGGGCGACGTGCTCGACGAGGGCGCGAGCCTCACCGGCACCGAGCGGGCCGACCGGGCACCCGCCACGGCCGAGACCCTCTTCGACCATGACTCCGACGATGTGCTGCGGCGCTGGCAGGAGGTCCAGGCCGGGTTCGTGGACGACCCGCGCGACGCGGTACAGCGGGCCGACTCCCTGCTCGACGAGATCACGACCTCTTTCAGGAACGCTCTGGAGGTTCGGACCACCGAGCTCCAGGGACGCTGGAAGAACACCGAGAAGAACGACACCGAGGATCTGCGGACCGCCCTGCGCGACTACCGCACGACCCTGGAACAGCTTCTCGACATCTCCGCTGGGACGAGGTGACCATGCTCGCCATCGCCGCCGCCGTCGTGTTCGGCCTCGGACTCCTGCTCGACCTGATCAATACCAGGATCGGTGGGATCAGCGGGACGACCTTCCTGCTTCTCGGACTTCTGCTCCTCGCTCTGCATCAGGCCGGGATCGGCTCGGCCGGCCCTCGGACCACCACCGGGGGCGGAGGCTGGCGCCGCAGGCGCTGACCCCCGGAGGTACGACCGCCGAACGGGAAGGGGTCCCGCCCATATGGGCGGGACCCCTTCCCGTTCGAACCTCGGAAAACGGTTCGGAGAGTCAGCCATCAGGAAGCGCCCGGACCGGCGTCCGGGCGCAGACGGAAAAGCCGTTCCTCCGGCCCGGAAAAGCCGGAGGAACGGCTAGACCTTGAACGACATGGTGATGAACGTGCCCGCGGCCCCGGTCTCGAACTTGATGTCGGAGCTGACCATCCGGGCCACCCACAGGCCCATGCCGCTGGTCGCGTGCGGCCCCGGGGGCGTCTCCCCCGGGGAGGGCCCGGGGTCCCACTGCCCCTCGTCGTGGATCTCCACGACGAGGGTCCGGCCGACGGTCCACATCCGCAGCATGGCCTTGGCGCTGGTGTGGCCGTGGGTGACCGCGTTGGTGGCCACCTCGTTCAGCGCCACCAGAAAATCGGCGAGTCCGTCCTGTGACATGCCGCTCCGCACGGCCTGGGCGGCGGCGAAGTCGCGCACGTCGGGAAGATCGGGAAGGCAGAAGGCGAGTTCGGCCACCGCGGTCCCCGCGGGAGAAATCCTGGAACGGGCGCCGCTCGCCGTGAAGCGAGCCGGACGAACACCGTCCTCGTTCACCCGAGATCCGCCTCCCCTGTCCCGGTCCGCTGTCGTCCTCAGAATCCGGGATTCGTTCAAAGGCACCTTACGCCACGTCCGTTGTCGCCGACTGAGGTGCCCGGTAACAGAGTGTGTATTCAGCATTCGGCGACAAGTTCCGCACGGAGCTGGTCGAGCACCTTTCGCAGGATACGGGAGACGTGCATTTGGGAGATCCCGAATTCCGCGGCGATCTCGGCCTGGGTCATGTTTCCGAAGAAGCGCAGCAGCAGGATGTTCTTCTCGCGCGTCGGCAGCTTGTCGATCAACGGCTTGATCGCCTCGCGGTCCACGAGGGTGCCCAGCGCGTCGTCCTCCTCGGGGATGACGTCGCCAAGCGCCGCCGCGTCGTCGTCGGCGCCGAGGGGGGCATCCAGCGAGAGCGCGCTGTAGGCGGCGGAGGCGTCGAGGGTGAGCAACACGTCCTCTTCGGAGATGTGCATCCTCACAGCCAGCTCGGCGACCGTGGGGGCACGGCCGAACTCCTGGCTGAGGTCGGCTACCAGGCGGTTCAGCTCGGCCCTGCGCTCCTGGTAGACGCGGGGGACGCGAATGGCCCAGGTGCGGTCGCGGAAGTGGCGCTTGACCTCACCGGTCATGGTGACCACGGCGTAGCCGCGGAAGGGGTGCCCGAGGGTCGGGTCGAAGCCGTTGATGGCCTTCATCAGCCCCACGTACGCGGCCTGCAGAAGATCCTCCATCGGCTCGCCGCGGTAACGGTAGCGGCGGGCGATCTCCATGGCGAGGTGGCGGTGCATCTCGACGATGCGCTCACGCAGGCGCTCGGCTCGGTGGTCGGAGACCTCGGGCAGGGACATCTCGGCGAGGAGGTCCTCAGCGGTCATGTCGGTGATGTCGAGTGCCTGAACAGACATTGCTGCTCCCTGGTATTACTGTCGGGCGAGCCGACCACGGAGCAACGTCCGGGCAGACGGCATCGCCTCGACTGATTTTCGAGGCGAGGCCCTCTGCTGGACCTCTGGTTCCACCATTCCCCTGAATCCTGGAGTATTACTCGCCCGCAGGTAACAGTAAGGTTGCTAATCGAATGGTGCGAGGAGGCTCTGAGTGACGGTGTCGGAGAACGGTGAGAGATCTGCAGCCCTGACTCTCACGTCGGCGCTCGTCAGTGGGATCAACGTGATCCGGGTGACGGGCCTGCTGGACGCGACGACAAGGGACCAGTTCGCCGACTACCTGGCGGCACAGACGAGCGAGCACGGCCTGGACATGGCACTGGATCTGGGCGGCGTGACCTTCATGGACTCGCGGGCGTTGGGGCTGATCGTCCACCACTGGCAGGTCAGCACCACCGCCGGCGCCAAGTTCGCGCTCATCGGAGTGGAGTACGCCAAGACCAAAGTGATGTGGATCACCGGTCTGGCCCAGCGGCTGCCCCTCTACGACACGATCGACGACGCGATCACCGCCTTCGGCTGAGGCGTTTTCCATGGATCCTCACGCCTACCGCGGCCGCCCGGCGGCGGCGTCGCCCATGACTCCGTCATGAGCCCCTCCTCCGCCTCACGGGGCATCCGGTGGGCCGGGCGACCCGTCTGATCACCCTGACGGCATCACCTCGTCGACCATCCCCCACGACAGGGCAGTCGCCGCGTCGATGGGCTCACCGGTCATGGCGAGGTAGAGGGTGCGCCAGCGGCCGACACGCCGGGGGATGCTGACCGTGCCGCCCGCGCCGGGGATCAGCCCCATGCCGATTTCCGGCAGGCGGAAGGTGGTCCCGGGGTCGGCGATCACGGTTCCGGCGAAGGCGGGCAACTCGATCCCGGCTCCGACGCAGCTACCGTGCACGCGTACCTCGACCCGGTCCGCGAGCTCGTGAACGAGCCTTCCCGCGCCGCCGCGGGTGCGCACCAGATGCGCGGTGGTGAGATCAGGAGTGGTGCCGAACTCGTCGAGGTCGCCCCCGGAGCAGAAGGACGGCCCGGCACCGTCGATCACCACCCGGGTAACGGTGTCGTCGAGCACCGCGAGGCGCATGGCCTCGACCAGGGCGTCACGGACCTCCCGTCCGTAGGCGTTCCGCCGCTCCGGCCTGTTCAACGTGATCAGCAGGCGGTCGCCGGCCCGGTCGATCAGCACCGGTGGTGCCACCGCCACGGGCACCGGCCGGCGGCGGCGGCCATCAAGCCAGCGGCGGAACTCGGGGCCGCCGAGCAGGGTCGAGTAGGCCAGGGATTCGACGTCCAGCGCGGTGCTGACCTCCAGTGCCTCCGTCATCCTGAGGACGGCGCCGAAGACAACGGAGGTCTGCGGATTGCGCAGCGCCGCGCTGTGCACGGCCGTGAGCCGCTCCTCGGGGTCGGGAACGGCGACGCACTCGCGTCCGGTCGGCCCGGCCGTCCCGACAAGGGTCAGATCCAGCGCCTGCGCCAGACCCACCGCCTGTGCGGGCAACGGCTTCCCGGTGATCCCGATCAGCAGCCGGTCGCAGGCGCGTGCCCGCGTCAGCGCCCGGTCCAGCGTCGCCGCGTCGGCGCCGCCGTCCAGTTCCACCCCCACGATCGGCTCGCACACCCCTTTGGACATGTCGAGCAACGGGCCGTCGGCGGCGCCGTCCGCCAGTTCGGCGACAGAGACACGCAGCAGGTCAGCCACCCGCTCCCCCACTCCGTCGATGGATCATCGGCTTCCCTTTCCTCTGTCCCGTGGGCACCAGACCCGATCACCACTACGGCTCACCGCCCTCGACACGGCGCCGGTGGACGCCCGCTCAGCCGGTTTTCTCGCCCTGGTTGCGCTGGTGCTCGTCGACCAGCAGCCTGGCCAGGTCCGCGACCTTCACCTGGTGGTGCTGGGAGATACGGCGCAGCTCGTCGAAGGCGGCCTCGGCCGAGCAGCCGCTGGACTTCATGATGATGCCCTTGGCCTGGTCGATGATCGCCCGGCCCGCCAGGGCCTCCTGCATCTGGGCGGCGTCGGTACGGACCTCGTCGTAGTCCCACAGGTTGGCGAGCGCCACCCCTGCCTGCTCGGCGAGCATGTCGGCCAGCGGTGGGACGTTCCTGGCGGCGAAGACGCCGGGACGCACGCCGTACAGGCCGAGAACCAGGACGGCGTGCTCGATGGTGATCGGCATCACCAGAACCGAGCGGACGCCGCAGCGGACCGCCATACCGACGTACGCCGGCCAGCGGGACTCGCGCAGGACGTCCTGGACGACCACGTGGCGTCCGGTGGCGCGGGCCTCGGTCGAAGGCCCCTCACCGAGTTCCTCCTCGCCGTCGAGGAGCACGATGAGCTCGCTGTGAGAGGCTGAGACGACCATGCGTTCCTGGCGCCAGAGTTCGGCGGACCCGCCCGCGCAACCGGGCACACCGCCTGCGAGGGTGGCTGTGAGCCCGCGTAGCACGCTCTCGCTCGACGTCTCCTCGCTGACCCTGCCGAGGACCGCCAGATCCCGGGCCAGAACGGGAGTGACCATGTCCATCTCGCGGCTCCCCTCCCTGTGTCACTAACTTAACCACTATCCGACCACGGATCGATTCGACCTATCGGGGTGGCGTACCGTCTACGACGGGACCAGCCCACTCCGGCCCCTGACGAGGACGAGCATTGACCGACGCCATTGGCCTGCAGAGCCTGGAGCAGGCGCTGAGCGCGCTGAGCGCCAGGGTCTCCTCCCTGCGCGAGGCGAAGTCCGCCTACCCCGCCGACCCCCGGTCCACACTTGACGCGGCGTTGGCGGAGCTCGACACCGCCCGCGAACTGCTGGAGACCTCCGTGCGCGAGCTGCGCAAGGCGCCCAGGCGGTCGGGCCAGCGGGAGAGCGGATCGCAGCGGGAGCTCAAGCTACTGCGGCAGGTTTTCCGCACCTTCCCCGTCCCGCTGGTGGTGCTGGACGCCTCGGGTGTGGTCCGGCGGATCAGCGCCGAGACCTCCCGGATGCTCGGCAGCCCGGCGGGGTATCTGATCGGCCGCTCGTTCCCGCTGTTCGTCGACGTCTCCCGTCGGGCGGCGTTCCGCTCGCACCTGACGGCGGTCCAGCAGGGCGGTCAGACCGCGACGTTCCAGACGCGGCTGGCCCACCAGGGCCGCGCGCACACGGTGCAGCTGGCCGTCACCCGGCTGACGATGCCGGGCGAGCCGCAGGAGATGGTCGCGGTCATGATCCTGCCGCTGGAGGCGCAGGTGGCGGGGCCGCCCCATGGCCCCGCCGACCGGTCGGACGCCACCCTGGTCATGGCCGCGGCACGCCGGCAGGAACTGCTGGCCAGGATGACCCGCCTGTTGCTCGACGAGGAGAGCCTGCGCCAGCCGGTGACCGTCACCAGGGCCGCGCGGCTGCTGGCCTCGGAGTCGGCCGACTGGGTGATCGCCGACGTGATCCGCGACGGCGTCCCCGCCCGCGCCTGCGTGCTCGGCCCGAGCGACAAGCCGGTGACCCAGCTGGTCCGCCTCGCCGAACAGCTGAACCCGCTGGCCGCACCGGCCATCGCGCACGTGCTGACCGGCGGCTCGGGCGTGGTGCACGAGATGCTGGAGGACGAGGGGCTGCTCGGCGACGTCCCCGGCGGGCCGCCCCTGCTGCGGGTGATGGGTGCCGCCTCGGTGCTGATCGTGCCGATCGGCGGCGAGGACGACGTACTGGGCTCCCTGACCCTGGTGCGCCTGCGCGACCGTGAACCGTTCTCGCTGGCCGATCTGGGGTTGATGGAGGAGATCGGCGTCCATCTGGGGCTCGCGCTGCGCGCCCGGCGCAGCTTCCAGACCCGCTCGCGGGCCGCCGACGCGCTGCGCACCAGCGTGGTGCCCCGGAGCCTGCCGGACATCCCCGGATTCGAGGCCGCCGCCATCTACAACGCGGGCTCCAGCCCGGTCGGCGCCGAGTTCTACGACGTCTTCCGCACACATGACGGGTGGGGTTTCGCCCTCGGAGGCGCCGTGGGCAAGGGTGAGGAGGCCGCGTCGGTCAGCGCCATGGTCCGCAACGGGCTGCGCGTGCTCAGCGTCTGGGAATCCGACCCCGGTGAGGTGATGCGCAAGCTGAACCAGGCCCTGACCGCCCAGCACAACGGCATGTTCGTGATGGCCGTGACCGGCTTCATCCGGGCGCGCAAGATCAGGCTGGCCAGCGCGGGACACCACCCCGCCGCGCTGCTGCAGCCCGACGGCGGGGTGCGGTTCACCGCGGGGGGCGGCGTGCCGCTGGGCATCGCCGCTGAGGCCGAGATGTTCACCGAGGAGCTCACGCCGGCCTCCGGCCAGACCCTGGTCTTCTACTCCGACGGCCTGGTCGCCTCGCAGAACGAGCTCGGTGAGTCCTACGGCGAGACCAGGCTGGCCGACGTGCTGGCACGCTGCGTGACGCGCTCCCCCGCCGAGATCGTCAAGACGGTGGAGGAGGACCGGCACGCGTTCTCCGGCGGGAGAGTTTGGGATGAGATCGTGATACTCGCCCTGCGTGTCGTATAACTTGGCTAACTCGGCGTGGCCTGCCGGTCTCACCGAGCGACGAGGGACCGCACCCGGCGGCGCCCGTGTCCGGCCAGGTGGGGCGGAGAATGAGATCATTTCAGGGTCGGTCCCCTGCCGGTTGGAGCGGGCCGGCTCCGAGACCGAGCGGCTCCCCCTCGACGCGTCGGCCCCCTGCCGGTTGGAGCGGGCCCGACGGGCGCCCCCGCCGCTCCCGCGACCACGACGATCTTCCATGACCTCCATCCACCAGGCCGCGGTCTACGGCTCCGACCGGCGTTTCCTGGAGATCGCGCTGCCGTTCGTCCGGGACGGGCTGGCCAAGGGCGATCCGGTGATGGTCACGACCACCTCGGCCAATCTGGAGCTGCTGGCGGTTGCCCTGGGCAGGGAGGGCCGCCTGGTCGACTACGCGGAGAGCGCGTTCCTGGGGCGCCGGACCGTGGAGCGCGCCACGGCCTTCCACCGCTACTGGCAGCGGCGCGGGCCCGAGGCCCCGCGCGGGGGTCACGTGCGGATCCTCGCCGAACCGGTGTGGGCCGGCCGGGCGCCCGCCGACGTGCGGGCCTGGCAGCGCATGGAGTCGGGCCTGAACCTGCTGCTGAAAGGCACCAACGTCTGGATGATCTGCCCGTACGACACCAGGACCGCGGGTCAGGCGGTGGTCGCCGCCGCGAGGCGCACCCATCCCACCCTCTCCGAGGACGGCGTCTCGATGGTGTCCTGCCCCGAGTACACCGATCCGGTGGGTTTCATCGGCGAGTGCGACTCCGTCCCGCCTCTCGAACCGCAGGAAGGCTCGGCCGGCGCGCACGTGGAGACGCTCCATGCCCTGCGGGCGTTCGTCACCGGCCAGGCCTCCTGCATGGGACTGAGCCACGACCGCGCGACCCTGCTCTCGGTCGCCGCCCACGAGGTGGCCACCCTGCTGGAGCCGCCCGTGACAGTACGGCTGTGGGAGCGGCTGGGCGCGATCACCTGCCATGTCGACCGCCGAGGCAGGCGCGTCACCGACCCGGTCGCCGGTTTCCTCCCGCCGGGACCGGCGCCGGGACCGGGGGACGGGCTGTGGATCGCCCGGCAGCTGTGCGACCGCCTCGACATCCACAACGACCGGGATGGATGTGTGATCCAGCTGCACGTCCCGAGCGCCAGGGCCGAGGAGTCACGGCAGAGCAGGAGGTATTGACCTCCGCGGGTTTGGCTCCGGCTGAGATCGGGGTATGGTTAGGGCAATGCAGACGTGTGCCTAAGACGCAGGCACCCCTGAAGGAATAACAGGCTTTCCATGCCTATCTCCTCCCAGAGGTGTGCCGTGAACATTGCATTCGTCTCCTCCGAGGCTCTCTCCTCCACCCGGGACGAGTCCGATCTCGCCTCCCAGCGCGCTCACCTGATGGCCGTTGCCCGTGAACTCGGCCGGGAACACAAGGTCACCATCTACGCCCGGAGAAACTCCGACCTTGACAAGCCCAAAGTTCGCGTGTCGCAGGGCGTCACGCTTGAGCACCTGACCGCCGGGCCCGCGCAGGATCTTCCGGAAGACAGCGTGCTGCCCTACCTTTCCGACCTCGGCGACCAGCTGATGCACCGCTGGGGGCAGGACCGCCCCGACGTCATCCACGCGCACTCCTGGACCGGCGGGCTGGCCGCCATCGCCGGTGCGAACGGCCTGAACGTGCCGTTCACCCAGACGTTCAGCAGCGAGCACCCCCGCGACGCCAAGCGTGTGCGGCTGCAGCGGGCCATCGGGCGCCGGGCCAGCGCGGTGATCGCCGGGTGCGGCGACGAGGAGAGCTCGCTGATCCGGCTGGGCGTGCCGCGCCGCAGCATCTCGGTCATCCCGTGCGGTGTCGACGTCGAGCGGTTCCGCCGTCAGGGGCCGGCCTCCGCCCGCGGTACCCGCCCCCGCCTGCTGCACGTCGGGCCGCTCACCGCGGAGAAGGGCGTGCACACCGCGATCCGCGCCCTGGAGGGCATCCCCGACGCCGAGCTGATCATCGCCGGTGGCCCGGCGGTCGCGGACCTGGAGCACGACGCCGACGCGCACCGCATGATGCTGCTGGCCAAGGAGATCGGCGTCGACGATCGGATCACCGTTCTCGGGCACATCCCGCACTCCGCGGTCGCCAAGCTGATGCGCAGCGCCGACGTGGTCGTCTCCCTGCCCCAGGAGGCTCCGGCCGGCGTCGTCGTGCTGGAGGCCATGGCCTGCGGCGTGCCCGTCATCGCCTCGGCGGTGGGCGCCCACCTCGACTCCGTGGTGGACGGGGTGACCGGCCTGCTGGTGCCCGCCGACCGTCCCGCGCAGACCTCCCGCCTGACCCGCGAACTCCTCGCCGACCCGACCCGCCGCACCGCGCTCGGCTTCGCCGGCGCCGACCGCGCCCGGTCCCGCTACTCGTGGGAGCGGATCAGCCAGGAACTCGTCCACGTCTACGAGGTCGCCCTCTCCGGTTCCCTCCGCTGACCGCGCCCACCGCGACGGCCGGGCGCCGTCGGCCGCCCGTCACAGGTGCGGAGCCGATGCCTACAGCCTGTCCACCCTGCGCAGGAATCCGCGCACGTCCAGGAAGTCGGCGAGCGACCGGCGGTGCTCCTCACAGGCCG
>NZ_JBEOWJ010000061.1:0-37596 GCF_040295965.1 Streptosporangium sp. NPDC002544
GATCCAGAGCACCGGGGTGTTGCCGACCACGTGCTCGGGGGCGTGGCAGGTGGCTCCGGTGATCAACTGGCTGAGCGAGGTGGTGGCGATCTGCGGCGAACTCGCAGTGATCTGCGGTGAACTAAGTGTATATATCATGATCCGTTTCCCCTGAATGCGATGTGATCGGCTCGCTTTTGGGCGTGCGCGAACGACGGCTCATACCGCTCAGTGGGAGCGTGGAGTCGTTGGCGGCCCGAGGGGCGGGCTATATCCGGGAAACGGATTTGAGCAGAAGTAGCGCGACCCCGGGCGGCGGACGGACCGGTTGCGCGCGCCGCCGCGCGGGCGGCGGTGGAGCTGTGGTGGACTCCTCGGCCACCACCGGGTCACCGACGACCGGCCCGGCCGGCACCAGGACGCGCGTGCCGGTGATCTGAGCTCCGGCTGCCGCGCCGCAGAGGTGGTGATCTTCATCGACGGGCGGCACCGGGCACGGTAGGTGCTCCGCCGGCGTCCCCGCGCCGATCAGGGTGAAAAGCCCGGTGGCGGCGCCGGTATCCTCGGCGGCGCTCACCCCGACGGTCGCCGTGGCCGGTGGCCACGGGCCGGGGGCACGATGATGGCCCCGGTGAGCGGGGGCCACCACGCACAGCGTCAGGTGCATCAACACGACGGCACCGAGCACGGCCAGCCCTAGCGCGAAGGCGACGCCTCCGTGCCGTACGACCCGCCGCATCGATGCGATCATGACCACAAACGTACATTACCGTCTGCTGCCGGTTGACTCCGGGGGGTTACTTTATGCCCTTAAAGGCTCCTATGAGCGCTGGAAACCGTGGCGGCATCGGCCGCTCCGACGTTGAGTACTCCACGCTGCGACCGGCGATGAGAGCCGCGCCGCGCGGGCCGTATCCGGTGCTACGTCGGTGCGAGGCCGGCGCGTCGGCCGGACGTGCGAAGGTGCGCCCGCGGAGCGGCGTGTCTAGTGCCTGAGGCCACAGGGGCAGGGCGGGCCGGCCGGTTCGGGGGAATCGGCCCAGTGCAGGGCGATGAACGGCTCGGCGCGGCAGGGATGGTGCACCCGTTCGCGGGTGATGCGGTAGCGGGCGACGCCCTCGGGCTCTTCGGGTGAGCGGCGCGGGACGGGCACGGTGAGGGTGCCGATGTCCTGGTCGATGTGGGTGAGCATGCCGTGGCAGGGGCCGCCCAGGCAGATGGCGTTACGGGGCTGGTCGCCGCTCATGCCGTACTCCCTGCCGTACCTCCTGACGGGCCGGGGCGGCGCTGTGCGCCGTTCCGGCCCGCCGGGGTCGCGGATCGCGTCATCGCGGGTCAGGGGGCTTGGAAGCCAGCCTTGGTCAGCACGTCCTTGCCCTGCTGCGACAGCACCAGATCGACGAACTGCTTGGCCGCCTCGGGGGCGGGCGCCTTGGACAGGGTGGCGATCGGGTAGTCGTTGATCGCCTTCTCCGCTTCGGGGAAGTCGATGCCCTGGACCTTGCCGCCGGAGGAGATGACGTCCGTCTTGTAGACCAGGGCGGCGTCGACCTCGCCGAGCTCGACCTTGGTGAGGGTGGCCTTGACGTCCTGTTCCAGGGTGACCGGTGTGACCTTCAGACCGGCCGCGTCCAGCGCCTTGACCGCTGCCGCGCCGCACGGCACCTGCTCGGCGCAGAGGGCGACCTTGACCTTCGGATCGGTCAGGTCGCTCAGGTCGTCGACCTTGGCGGGATTGTCGGCGGGTACGGCGATCTGGAGGGTGTTGCGCACGAAGGTGGCCGGGGTGCCGGCCAGGGAGGCGTCGGTGACGGTCTTCATCGTGGCCGGGCTGGCGGCGGCGAAGACGTCGGCGGGGGCGCCCTCGACGATCTGCTGGGCCAGGGTGGCGCTGGAACCGAAGTTGAACCGCACGGTCGTGCCCGGGTGCGCGGCCTCGAAGGTCTTGCCCAGCTCGGTGAACGTGCCGGTCAGCGACGCGGCGGCGAACACGGTCAGCGTCGTGGCCCCGCCTCCGGACGACCCACTGGAGGAGGCGGAGGTGGCCGGATCGCTGGAACCGCAGCCGGCCAGGCCGGCGGCCAATGTGAGGGCGATGGGGATCGTGGCCCACCGGGAAAGACGCCTGAACAACGAGGGCTCCTTACTGGCTCACGTGCCGACCCAGAACGTCGCCACGGACAATCACGATACCTTCGCATATTCGGGCTTCAAGAGGCAGGTTCCCTGGCAATCAACAAAGAGGCTGCCCTTATGTCATCGCACCTGCGATAAGTAGACCAGGTGCGGTCGCAGCCCACCCTTCTCTCGTGGGTCCGACCCCGTCTCCGGCCACCCCGATGTTCGCCTGGGACGGGGCGCGAGGCGACGCCCAGTGCCGAGCCGGGGCGGATCTGGGCGGGGTGTCGGGGGAAGGCGGCAGAGAGCCCGCCTGGGCGGCGGTGTCGGTATCGCGGGCTCGGTGGCCAGGGTCTGTTCGGGAAGCCGTGGGGTAGGTGGTGTCGGGATCACCTCGGCCGGGTCCTGCTCGACAGACCGCTGAGCAGGTATGAACGCGATCGCCTCAGCCGGGGCCGCGAAGGCGAGTGACTCGAAGCAGGGCAAGGAGCGGTCCCCGGTGCGCCGGCCTCCAGGCGCGTGACCATCAGATCGCCGGAGGGCTGGGTGAACCGCGCCGGGCGCTATGCGTAATCCCACCCTTGCCCCGCCAACCGCCGGAAGCCGCACGATCCCAGGCGCTCTGAGAGAGATGGTCACTCGGTAACGCAGAAAGCCGTTCCTGATTTCTCAGAAACGGCCCTCTACCTCGGGACTTTATTCAACGTCGGGGTGACAGGATTTGAACCTGCGGCCTCTTCGTCCCGAACGAAGCGCGCTACCAAGCTGCGCCACACCCCGGTCACACGTCCGGTCTTGCTCGTGCTTGGGAAAGTCTAGCGGACTTCGTGGGTGCTTGCGTCGCCGCGCCGACGGGGCACCAGGGTCAGCAGGCTGGCCTCGGGGTAGCAGGCGAAGCGGGCCGGAGCGTAGGGGCTGGTGCCGAGGCCGGCGGAGACGTGGAGGTAGGCGGAGTCGTGGCGGCTCATGCCCTTGACCCGGGTCCGGTCGATGCCGCAGTTGGTGACCAGGGCGCCGTAGAAGGGGACGCAGAGCTGGCCGCCATGGGTGTGACCGGCGAGCAGCAGCTGGTAGCCGTCGGCGGCGAAGCGGGTCATGTTACGGGGCTCCGGCGAGTGCATCACCCCCAGCCGCAGGTCGGCCTCGGCCGGGGCGGGGCCGGCGATCAGGTCGTAGCGGTCGCGGTTGATGTGGGAGTCGTGGATGCCGCCCACCGCCATGTCAAGATCGCCGACCTTGACCCGGGCGGTGGTGTTGTTCATGTCGAGCCAGCCCTCGGCGGCCATGGCGGTGCCCAGCTCCTCCCAGGGAAGCGTGGGGATCTTCTGCCCGTAGTCGGCCTTGGAGGTGCGCCAGAGATAGCGCAGCGGGTTCTTCGGCTTCGGCTCGTACATGTCGTTGGAGCCGTAGACGAACAGCCCCGGACGCGACAGCAGGGGCTCCAGGGCATGCATCAGGGGCGTGATCGCGTCGGGGTGCGCGATGGAGTCGCCGGTGTTGACCACCAGGTCGGGGTGGAGGGCTCCGAGCGAGCGGACCCAGTCGATGAGCATCCGCCTGCCGGGGGTGAGGTGCAGGTCGGACAGGTGCAGGACGCGCACCGGGCGCTGCCCCGGCTCCAGCACGGGCACGTCGAAGCGGCGCAGCCGGAACGCGTTGCGCTCGATGACCGAGGCGTACGCGAGGCCGGCCAGGCCGACGCCGAACAGGGACAGGGGCACCGCGGCTGCTTTCCTCACCCTCTCATCATGCCCGAGATCGGCCCTCCGGACGGAAACTCTGGATACAGCGGGGCTGGTGAGGCGGCAAGATGGACCGCATGAGCGCATTGAAGGACAAGCTGAAGGCCGATCTCACGGCCTCCATGAAGAGCAGGGACGAGATCCGCACCCGCACGATTCGCATGGCCCTCGCGGCCGTGAACGTCGAGGAGGTCTCGGGTAAGGCGGCGCGCGAGCTCTCCGACGACGAGATCGTCAAGGTGCTGGCCAAGGAGGCCAAGAAGCGCCGCGAGGCGGCCGAGGCGTTCAGCGGTGCCGGCCGGGCGGAGCAGGCGCAGGCGGAGATCGACGAGCAGGCCGTGCTGGAGGCGTACCTGCCCGCCCAGCTCTCCGACGAGGAGCTCGCCGCCCTGGTGGACGAGGCCGTCGCCGAGAGCGGTGCCTCCGGGCCGCAGGCCATGGGCCAGGTCATGAAGATCGTGAACCCGAAGGTCGCCGGGCGCGCCGAGGGCGGTCGCGTCGCACAGGCCGTACGGGCGCGCCTCGCGTCCTCCTGACCCGAGGCCGTGGCGGCACGCACGATACCTCTCCGGGTAAGGCCAGAGCCCTCCGCGCCGGACCCTTTCAAAGGGGCAGGTGCGGAGGGCTCTACTGTTCTAGGGGGTGACCGGAGGGATCGTGATGCCGCCGTTGACCTCCCGGTCGCCGCCGCCCGAGGGCGGACCGTCACCGCCGCCGCGACCGCGACCGTCACCGCGACCGCCACGGTCGCCACGGTCACCGCCGTCACCCCGGTCGGACTTCGGCGGCGGCTTGGGCGCGCACCGGTTGCCGGTGCAGCCGCCGAAGCGCCCCATGTTCACCGGGGTGAATGAGGTCGCCTCGACGTCCCTGAGCGCGCTGAGCATCGAGTTCTTCCAGATCGGGCCGGCGATCGAGGCGCCGTACACGTAGTTGTAGTAGCGCCCGCCGATGGTCACGCCGATCAGGTCGTGCCCGAAGGCGCCGCGCGGGTCACCGACGCTCACCGCGGAGGCGAGGTCGGGAGTGAACCCGGCGAACCAGGCGGCGGTGTAGGCGTCGGTGGTGCCGGTCTTGCCCGCCGCGTCGCGGCCGATGCCGCCGACCTGGCTCATCGTGCCCTTGGTGAAGACCCCGGACATGATGTGGGTGGCCGCGTCGGCGACCTCCTCGTCCAGGACCTGCTTGCACTTGGGCTTGTACGACGTCTTCTTGCCCTCGCGGTCGGTGCTCTCGGTGATCACCATCGGCCTGCAGTAGGTGCCACGGGCGGCGATCGTCGCGTAGGCGGCGGAGACGGTCACCGGGTCCATCTCGTTGATGCCGAGCGTGAAGGTCTCGAACTCCTTCAGCGGGGCGCCGTCGGCGCGCTGGATGCCCAGGCTCTTGGCCATCTTCACCGTCTCGCAGAGGCCGACCTCCTGCTCCAGGCGCATGAAGAAGGTGTTCACCGAGCCCAGGGTGCCGGTGGTCAGGGTGTTGAAACCGCCGGGGCCCTCACTGGAGTTGGTGACGGTGTGCCCGGGCTCGCCGACCGCGTTGCCCTTGCAGTCGCGGAACGCGCTGTGGCTGGGGGCCTGGTAGCCGGTGCCGGTGTTGAAACCGTCGTTCAGCTTCATGCCCTTGTCGAGGGCCGTCAGCAGGGTGAAGGGCTTGAACGTGGAGCCGGCCTGGAAGCCCGCTCCGCCACCGTGCAGCCGGTCGCCGACGAGGTTGTAGCTGATCTCGTTCTTCTTCTTGTTCCCGCCGAACTTCCGGCTGGCGGCCATCGCCTTGATGGCGCCGGTGCCGGGGACGACCATCGCCTGCGAGGCGACCGGCTTGTCGCTGGCGTGGACGAACTGCCGGATCGCCTTCTCCGAGGCCTTCTGCGCCTTCGGGTCGAGCGTCGTCTTGATCGTCAGGCCGCCCCGCTGGAGCAGCCTCTCCCGCTGCTTGCGGGTCTTGCCGAAGTCCTCGTTGGAGGCGATCTCCTGCTGCACGTAGAGGCAGAAGTAGGGGTAGTCGCTCACCTCGCAGCCACCGGGGGCCGAGATGTTCTTGAAACCGAGCTTCTTCTTCTTGGCCTCTTCGGCTTCCTGCGGTGTGATCTTGCCGAGCTCGGCCATCCGGCTCAGCACGATGTTGCGCCGCTCCAGCAGCAGCGCGCGGGCGGCCTTTCCCGCCCCCGGGTCGGTCCGGCTCGGGTTCTGCACGGCTCCGGCCAGGGTGGCCGCCTCCCACAGGGTCAGCTTGGAGGCGGGCTTGTCGAAGAAGCGCCTGGACGCGGCCTGGATGCCGTAGGCTCCCGCGCCGTAGTAGGAGATGTTCAGGTAGCGCTCAAGGATCTCCGACTTGGTGTACTTCTCCTCGACCGCCAGCGCGTAGCGCAGCTCGTTGAGCTTGCGGGAGAACGTCGCCTCGATGGCGGCGTCCTGCTCCTCCTTGGTCTCCGCCGCGTTGAGCAGCACGAGCTTGACGTACTGCTGCGTGATGGAGGAGCCACCCTGGACGACCCCGCCGCCTGAGACGTTCCGCACCGCCGCGCGGAAGGTGCCTTCCAGGTCGATCGCCCCGTGCTCGTAGAACCTGGTGTCCTCGATCGCCACGATCGCCGTCTTCATGACGTCGGCGACCTGGTCGAGCTTCACCGACTCGCGGTTCTCGAAGTAGAACTGGGCGAACTGCTTGCCGTCCGCATCGAGCAGGGTGGTCTTCTCCGCGAGGGGAGGTTCCTTGAGCTCTTCGGGGAGAAGACGCAGCTCGTTCGTCGCCGCGTTCACGGTCATCCCCGCGCCACCCACCGCCGGAAGCGCCACCGCGGCGACGAGCACACCTGTGACAGCCGCCGCGCCGAGCAGCTTCAGCACATTGCCGACCGCCGACCCCTGATCTTTGCCTTGAGCTTGCACGAGACCCAGGGTACGTCGGACGGATAACCCAAACGGTAACGGAACCCTGTTTTGCCATGACTTCGTGCTGTATCGCAGGTGGGTGACTAGTCATTCCCGGCCAGATGGCCGTGGATGACCATGTGAGAATTTGGTCCCGCCGGGGTCTGTCGGCCCGAACGTCTGGTTGCGTACGGTCTCTTTCTGCAGCAATTGAATACCGAGGCCCGACGCCCGCGCCCGTCGGCCCAAGTCACGACTGACCACCTAAGGGGAGTGGGGTCGAATGTGGATCACGGATTGGACCTCCCGTGCGGCCTGTAAGGGTGCGGATCCTGACGCTTTGTTCGTTCAGGGTGCTGCCCAGAACCGAGCAAAGCTGATCTGCCGAGGATGCCCGGTCCGGACCGAGTGCCTCGCCGATGCGCTGGACAACCGCATCGAGTTCGGGGTGTGGGGCGGGATGACCGAGCGCGAACGCCGAGCACTGTTGCGTCGGCGACCGGATGTCGACTCCTGGCGGGACCTGCTGGAGTTGGCCAAAGAAGAATATGAGCGGACGAATGAGCTGATAGCCGGCTGAGTTCGCGCCGATCCCGTACGGCTGGCGCCGGGCGCCAGCCGTACACGCATGTCACGGGTCGGCGAACGCGCGCTCGCCGTGACGGCTACTGGGCGGCCAGCAGGTCGCCCACCTCGCGCAGCCCTTCCAGGTCGTGCACGTCCTGCGACATGGCGGGGACCCGCGCGACGGGCACCGTGGGATGGGCGGAGATGAAGTGCTCCTGCTCGCGTTGCTCGCGAGCGGCCAGCTGCATCCGGTCCGCGTGCAGCCGCAGTACGGCGGAGGTGAGCTCGTGCTCGCCGCGCGCCTCCAGGTCTTCGGCGGCGGCGGTGCTCCGCGCCCCGGACAGCACGGCCGCGGGCGAGCGGTGCACCCGGTTGACCACGAGACCCGCCAGGGGCATGCGCTCCTCGGCCAGCCTCTCCACGAAGTAGGACGCCTCGCGTATCGCGTCGCGCTCGGGCGAGGCCACGACGAGGAACGCCGTTCCGGGAGCCTGCAGGAGCCGGTAGGTCTGGTCGGCCCGCGCCCTGAAACCGCCGAAGACGGCGTCCAGCGCGGACACGAACGTCTGCAGGTCCTTGAGTACCTGCGCGCCCAGCAGCTTGGTCAGCGCTCCGGCGACGATGCCGAAACCCGCGTTGAGCAGCTTGAACGCGCTCCGCCCGCCGGCCTTGGCGGGGGCCATGAGCAGCCGGATGAGCCGGCCGTCAAGGAAGCGGCCGAGCCGCTCGGGGGCGTCCAGGAAGTCGAGCGCGGAGCGGGACGGAGGGGTGTCGACGATGATCAGATCCCAGTCGTCCGACCGCCGGAGCTGGCCCAGCTTCTCCATGGCCATGTATTCCTGCGTGCCGGCGAAGCTGGACGAGAGGGACTGGTAGAAGGGGTTCGTCAGGATCTGGCGAGCTCGCTCGGGGTCGGCGTGCGCCTCGATGATCTCGTCGAAGGTCCGCTTCATGTCGAGCATCATGGCGTGCAGCCGGCCCTCGCCCTCGACGCCCACGACGAGCCTGGGGGTGTTGTCGAGTTCGGTGAGCCCCATCGACTGCGCCAGCCGCCGCGCGGGGTCGACCGTGAGCACCACGGCGGAACGGCCGCGCTCGGCCGCGCGCAGTCCCAGGGCCGCGGCTGTGGTGGTCTTCCCGACGCCGCCGGAACCGCAGCAGACGATGATCCGCGTGTGCGGGTCGTCGATGATCGCGTCAAGGTCGAGGACCGGAGGGGTCTTCACGCTGCTCCTTGGGTGCGGATTGATTCCGCCAGCTCGTACAGCCCGGACAGATCCACCCCGTCGGCCAGCAGCGGCAGCTCGTAGCGGGGGCGTGCGGCCTCCTCCAGCGCCAGCCTCTCGTCCCGCTCCAGCTCGGTGCGGCGGGCGTGCTCGGCGATCTCCTCGGCCAGGGCGTCGGCCACCGTGACCGCGGCGGAGCCGCCGTCGGTGAGTCCCGCGGCCTTGAGGCCGAGCACCAGCTCCGCCGGGTCGAACCGGTTCTCGGCGGCGGCCTCCAGGACGGAGTCGGGCAGCAGCGACTCGCGGACCATGTTGATGAAGATCCCCCCGGGCGGGAGCCCGGCGGTGCGGAGCTCGCTCAGGCCGTCCAGGGTCTCCTGGACCGGCATCTCCTCCAGGAGCGTGACGAAGTGCACGGCGGTCTCCGGAGAGGCGACGACGCCGTTCACCAGGTCGGCATGGTTCTTGATCGGGCCGACCCTGGCCAGCCCCGCGACCTCGTTGGTGACGTTGAGGAAGCGCACGATCCTGCCGGTCGGCGGCGCGTCCAGCACGACCGCGTCGTAGACCCTCTTGCCGTCCTTGCCCTTGCGCCGGACGGCCTCGCTCGTCTTGCCGGTGACCAGGACGTCGCGGAAGCCGGGGGCGATGGTGGTGGCGAAGTCGACGATGCCGATCTTGGTGAGTGCCCTGCCGGCCCTGCGCATGCCGTAGAACATCTCAAGGTACTCGAGCATCGCCTCTTCGGGGTCGATGGCCAGCGCGTAGACGTCCCCGCCGTCGGGTGCGACGGCGATCTTGCGCTCCTCGTAGGGCAGCGGCGGCAGGTCGAAGACCTGGGAGATCCCCTGGCGGCCCTCGACCTCGACCAGCAGGACCTTGTCGCCGCCCGCCGCGAGGGCGAGCGCGAGTGCGGCGGCCACCGTCGTCTTGCCGGTGCCGCCCTTGCCGGTGACGACGTGAAGGCGTACGCCGTCCCAATCGGTGTCGCGAGCTCTCACCTTTCGAAGGCTACCCAACGGTTACTTGACAACTCTCCGGTGCCTTCCCCGGTAGCACTCAAACGGCATGGTCGCCCGGCGGGCCCGAGCCGGGGGCGGGTGCCTGCGCTGAGGGTGGCCGGGGAGCCTCTTTCGTCGATCACGCTGGTCAGCAAGGCGATGTGGGCCGGACGGCCCGAAGCCGAACCCGTCCGAAGCCGGAGGCGAGGCCCGGGGAGCCGTGCGTGGCCCTCCCGCTAATCGATCGGATGCGGAAAGTAAATATGTAGATTCTCACAGCGGACCGCCCTGACCATCGGCCCGCCTCCGGCGGTACCGGGTGGTGGGCATGAGCCATGCCGGGCGCTCGCGGACCCGTAGTGGGCCGCTCGCCGGGAGCCGTCTCGCTAATGTGTCCCGCATGACGAAATGGGAGTACTCGACAGTGCCGTTGCTGGTACATGCGACGAAGCAGATTCTCGACAACTGGGGCCAGGACGGCTGGGAGCTCGTCCAGGTCGTGCCGGGGCCCAACCCCGAGCAGCTGGTCGCCTACCTGAAGCGGCCCAAGCAGTGACGGCCGAGGAGAGGTTGGCGGAGCTGGGCCTGACCCTGCCGGAGGTGGTGCCGCCGCTGGCGGCGTACGTCCCGGCGGTGCGTTCCGGTGACCACGTCTACACCTCGGGGCAGCTTCCGGTGGTGGACGGCAAGCTGAGGGCCAGCGGGAAGGTCGGCGCCGAGGTGGGCGTCGAGGACGCCTACGAGCTCGCGAGGATCTGCGCGCTCAACGCCCTCGCCGCGGTCGCGTCGGAGGCCGGAGGACTGTCGAACATCGTGCGGATCGTCAAGGTGGTCGGGTTCGTGGCCAGCGCCCCGGGCTTCACCGGCCAGCCGCAGGTCGTCAACGGCGCCAGCGAGCTGCTCACCGCGGTGCTCGGTGACGCGGGCAGGCACGCCAGGAGCGCGGTCGGTGTCGCCGTTCTCCCGCTGGACGCGCCGGTCGAGGTCGAGGTGATCGCCGAGGTCCGCTGAGGTCGGGTGGACACCCCGGCGTCAGCGAGGCTCTGACGGCCGCGAGGGCACACCGACGGTCGAAGGGCGGCGAGAGCTCGCCGGGGGCCGTGGAGGTGCCGTGGGGCCCGCCGGGAGCCGGCCTCCCGGCGCCCCACCCGCCGGGGCGGCGCGCCGGGAGGCGGGCGCCGGGAGGGACCCCGCGATTGTCCGGGGCGGTGCCGTGCCACATGATGGACCCGGCAACCGAGTGATGTTCTGGCGGAGGGTCTCAAATGGACGGTATCCCGCTTCCCGGCGAGTTCGGTGAGCGTGCACGCGACATTCTGGCCGGGCGGATCGTGCCGGTCCCCGCGCGAGATGCCGCCACCGTGGCCATCCTCCGCGAGGACGCCGGTCAGGTGGAGGTCTACCTGCTGAGGCGCAAGGCGAGCATGGCCTTCGCCGCCGGGGCCTACGTCTTCCCCGGCGGGTCGGTCGACCCGCGCGACACCGATCAGGAGATCACCTGGGCCGGTCCTTCGCCCGCCGCCTGGGGCGAGGTCTTCCGCGCGGACGAGCAGACCGCGCGGGGCCTGGTGTGCGCCGCCGTGCGGGAGACGTTCGAGGAGTCGGGGGTACTGCTGGCCGGGCCGTCCGCGGAGTCCCTCGTGGCCGACACCACCGGTGACGACTGGGAGGCCGACCGGCTCGCCCTGATCGACAGGACCCTGTCCTTCGCCGACTTCCTCGGCAGGCGCGGCCTGGTCCTCCGCTCCGACCTGCTCCGCCCCTGGGCCCACTGGATCACTCCCGAGGTGGAGAACAAGCGCTTCGACACCCGCTTCTTCGTCGCGGCGCTCCCGCCGGGCCAGCTCACCCGCGACGTCGGCGGCGAGGCCGACCAGGTGGTCTGGGTCCGGCCCGCCGACGCGCTCGGCCAGGGGAGGGCGGGCCAGATATTCCTGATGCCCCCGACCCATCGCACGCTCACCGAGCTGTGCGCCTACGACAAGGTCTCCGAGGCGCTCGCGGCCGAGCGTGAGATCGTGACCCTCATGCCCAAGGTCGCCGAAGTGGACGGTGAGATGCGCATCGTGCTCGACGACGACTACGAGTTCGGCGGTTCGCGGTGAGCGGGCTGCGGATCCCCCTGGAGGGGCCCGACGGTGCGGGTACGGAGCACGCGCTCAACCTGCTCGCCCCCAACCCCTCCGAGATGACCCTGGACGGTACCAACACGTGGGTGATCGGCCTCGGTGAGGAGGTGCTGGTCGTCGACCCCGGTCCCGATGACGAGGAGCACCTGGCGCGGGTCGCCGGGCATCTGGAGGGCCGCCGGGTCGCCACGATCCTGCTGACCCACGGGCACCACGACCACAGCGGCGGTGCCGCGAGGTTCGCCGGGCTGGTCGGCGCGCCCGTCAGGGCGCTGGACCCCGCGCACCGGCTGGGTGAGGAGGGGCTGGGCGACGGTGACGTGCTCACCGTCGGGGACCTGGAGCTGCACGTGGTGGGCACGCCAGGCCACTCGTTCGACTCGCTCTGCTTCTGGTTGCCGCGGGACAGGGCGATCCTCACCGGCGACACCGTGCTCGGCCGCGGCACCACCGTGATCGCCTCGGACGGTGACCTGGCCGACTACCTGCGCTCCCTCGACCTGCTCAGAGCGAGGGCCGAGCAGGTCGGGGCGGAGGCGCTGCTGCCCGGTCACGGTCCGGTGCTCCCCGACCCGATCGGCACGCTCGACGGCTACGTCGCGCACCGGCGGCGGCGGTTGGACCAGATCCGGGAGGCCAGGGAACGGGGGGCGACGACGCCCCGCGAGATCGTCGAGATCGTCTACGCGGAGGTGGACAGGTCCCTCTGGTTCGCCGCCGAGATGTCGGTTCGCGCGCAGCTCGCCTATCTGGACGGCTAGGTCCGCCTCTGGCGGACCCCACCGTGCTGAGGGCCGGCCGGACAGGGCGTCGTGAGCTGGAGGAGGAGGCCGCGGCGAGGTTCCGCCGGGCAGCGGGGGACGGGGCCCGTCAGCGCGAGCGGTTGTGCAGCCGCTCCAGATCCATGATGACCACGGCCTTGGCCTCGATGCGCAGCCAGCCGCGCTGGGCGAAGTCGGCCAGCGCCTTGTTCACGGTCTCACGGGAGGCGCCGACCAGCTGGGCCAGTTCCTCCTGGGTGAGGTCGTGGTGGACCCGCACGCCGTCGTCGACCCGCTGGCCGAAGCGGTCGGCCAGGTCCAGCAGGGCCTTGGCCACCCGTCCTGGAACGTCGGTGAAGACCAGGTCGGCCAGCACGTCGTTGGTACGGCGGAGGCGCTGGGCCAGGGCGCGCAGCAGGTGAAGGGCGACCTCGGGACGACCGGTCAGCCAGGGGCGCAGGTCGTCGTGTCCGAGCCCGGCCAGCAGGACGTCGGTCAGCGCTGTGGCGGACGCCGTACGGGGACGGGGGTCGAACAGGGAGAGCTCGCCGAACATCTCACTTGGACCGAGCACGCTGAGCAGGTTCTCCCGGCCGTCGGGTGCGGTGCGGGAGAGCTTGATCTTGCCTTCGAGCACCACGTAGAGGCGATCCCCGGTCTCGTTCTCGCTGAAAAGGGTCTGCCCTTTGGCGAGGCGTACCTCGGAGACGCTCGTCCGCAGCGCGGCGGCGCCCTCACGGTCGAGTGCGGCGAACAGCGCGGCCTTGCCCAGCACGTCGTCGGAGTTCACAGTGCCTCCCGTTTCACGGCTCACGCAGTCATTGTGACCCATCCCACCGAGCGACTCTGCGGGGGGCCTTGAGCGTAGGCTGTCGGAGTGCTCCGCGAAGTCAGCCCCGGTGGTGAATCCCGGCTCGCTCTGGTCCGTCGAGCTCGGCGAATGGACCGAATCCTGGCGGAGGCCTATCCCGACGCCCATTGCGAGCTCGACTTCCGTGACCCTCTCGAGCTGTTGGTCGCGACCATCCTGTCCGCGCAGTGCACGGACAAAAGGGTCAATACGGTCACTCCTGCCCTTTTTGTGAAATATCCCACAGCAGCAGACTACGCCGGTGCGGACCGGGCCGAGTTGGAGGGGATCATCCGGCCCACCGGGTTCTTCCGGGCCAAGGCCAACAGCATCATCGGCATGGCCCAGGTCCTGTGCGAGCGCTTCGGCGGCGAGGTCCCCGGGAGGCTCAAAGACCTGGTGACCCTGCCGGGGGTCGGCCGCAAGACCGCCAACGTGGTGCTCGGCAACGCCTTCGGGGTGCCCGGCATCACCGTGGACACCCACTTCCAGCGGCTCGTCCACCGCTTCCACTGGACCTCGGAGACCGACCCGGTGAAGATCGAGCAGGTCGTCGCCGAGCTCATCCCGAAGCGCGACTGGACGATGATGTCCCACCGCCTGATCTGGCACGGTCGCCGCGTCTGCCACGCCCGCACGCCGGCCTGTGGAGTCTGCCCGCTCGCCGCGCTCTGCCCCTCGTACGGCATCGGCCCCACGGATCCCGTCCAGGCCGCCAAGCTGTTGCGCCCCGGCCCCTTCTCGTGATCTTTTCCGCACCGCTGTGGTAAGACCGCCTCGGGGTCCTGGCGGATCCGCGGACATCCCGCCGGTGCCGGGAAGCGCGGGGCGGGACGCCGTGTTGCAGAGGACCGGAGGTGTGCCCGTGGAAGAGGTTCCCGGATGGTTGGAAACGCTGGCGGAGCGGGTCGCGGGAACGCCGGTGCCCCCGATGCTGCGCCCGCCGGTGTCCGGCGGGCGGCCGGCCGCGGTGCTGCTGCTCTTTGGTGAGGGGCCACTCGGTCCGGACGTGCTGCTCATCCAGCGGAGCTCGAACGGGCGCACACACGCCGGTCAGCCCGCGTTCCCGGGCGGCGGGGTGGACCCGGAGGACGACGGCCCGATCGCCGCGGCGCTGCGCGAGGCCGTTGAGGAGACCGGTCTCGATCCGACGGGCGTCCGGGTGATCGGGACCATGCCCGAGCTGTACGTGAGCCGCAGTGACAACCGGGTGACCCCGGTGCTGGCCTGGTGGCACACGCCCTGCGTGGTCCACGCGGCCTCGCCGGACGAGGTGGAGTCGGTGGAGCGGATCCCGATCCGCGAGCTCGTCGATCCGGCCAACCGGATCAGGCTGCGCCATCCGAGTGGTTACTCGGGGCCGGCGTTCCGGGTGCGCGGGCTGCTGGTGTGGGGGTTCACCGCGGGAGTGCTCGACACCGTGCTCGGCCGTTCGGGTTTCGAGCTTCCCTGGGATCACTCACGGATCGAGGACATCCCGCCCGACGTCCTCAACCTCGCGTCCCGTTGACAGGGCCAGGCCGAGGCGAGCCCAGTCGGCCACGTCCCCGTCGGAATCGAGGGTCAGCCGTCTCAGCGCGGCCAGGCCCGTCGGGTCGGGTGGGCTGCCCATGATGTTCGGCAGCGCGTAGGCGGCCCCGTACCTGATCCGGGGGTCGGCGTGTTCGGAGAGGGCGATCACCGACGGCAGCGCGCGGCGGTCCCTGAGATGGCCGAAGGCGATCAACACCGAGTAGAGCACCAGGCAGTCGTCCTCGCCGACGGACAGGGCGCGGAGCACCGGCAGCGTCCGGTCGACGAAGCCGAGCCGTCCCAGGATGTCGACCCCGAGCATCCGCTCGGCCGCGGTCTTTCCCGAGCAGAGTCTCCGTGCCGCGGTGAAGGTCTCCAGATCGCCCCGTTCCTGCAACCGGGTGATCGCGCGCCAGCGGGCCGCGCCCTCCTGATCTCGCTCCCGTAGCGCGGTCTCGATGAGAGACGCCACGGTCGCCGCTCCTTCGATCATCGCCATCCGGCCACGATAACCGCAGAGACCTCGCAGAAGGTGTGCACGCGCGGGGCAGGGGCTGGATACCGTAAGGGAGTGAGCGGTGATCTCCTCGACCTCATCCTGATCGCCCTGATGGTGGCCTTCGCGGTGTCGGGATACCGCCAGGGGTTCATCATCGGGGCCCTGAGCTTTGTCGGTTTTGTCGGTGGTGGCCTGCTGGGCATGTTCATCGCCCCGCCCATCGCCGGAGCGGTGGTCGACGGTGAGACCGAGCGGGCGCTGCTGGCGATCGTCATCGTCTTCCTCGCCGCCACGATCGGTCAGTTCGCGTCGTCGACGATCGGCGCGGTGGTCCGCAGCCATGTCACCTGGGAGCCCGCCAAGGTCGTCGACGCGGTCGGCGGCACCTTCGCGAGCGCCTTCTCGGTGCTGATCATCGCGTGGCTGATCGGCTCGCTGATCACCTCCTCGCAGTTCACGCTGCTCGGGGAGCAGGTCAGCAAGTCCCTGTTGATCAAAACGGTCGACCAGACGATGCCGAAGCTGGCCAGGGACCTGCAGAAGCCCTTCAAGGACTTCATCGACACCTCCGGCTTTCCCAGGGTGTTCGACGGCATAGCGGGTGGTCAGTTCGTCGAGGTCGCGCCACCCGACCGGAGCGTGACGAAGAACGCGGCGCTCACCCGGGCCCGCCGGGGCATCGTCAAGGTCCAGGGCGTGGCCTCCAGCTGCCGAAAGCACATCGAGGGCACCGGGTTCGTCTACGCCCAGGACAAGATCATGACGAACGCGCACGTGGTCGCCGGGGTCGACCAGGACCTTCAGGTCATCGACCATCTCAACAACGTCCACTCGGCCCAGGTCGTGCTCTACAACCCCGACAGGGACATCGCGATCCTGCGCGTCCCCGATCTGGACCTGCCGATCCTGCGCTTCGACGGCACGGCCAAGAAGGACGACGACGCCATCGTCGCGGGCTTCCCGCACGGCCAGGGTTACACCATGGAGTCGGCTCGGATCAGGGACCGGCAGAGGGCTCAGGGCCCCAACATCTACGAGCACAAGACCGTCAACCGGGATGTCTACTGGATCCGCGGCCTGGTCCGGCAGGGCAACTCCGGCGGGCCGCTGCTCACCCCCGACGGCAGGGTCTACGGCGTCGTCTTCGCGGCGGCCACCGACAGGGCGGAGACCGGCTTCGTGCTGACCGCCGCCGAAGTGGCGCCGGACGCCGAGGACGGCTCCAAGCTGTCCAACCGGGTGAACACCCAGGAGTGCACCCGGAACTGATCAGGCCTCCGGATCCGCTCCCTTGGAGGGAACCAGGTGCCGGATCAGGTCTCTGATCACGGCGATGGCCGTTTCGGCGTCCAGGTCGTCCAGCTTTCCGACCGCCACGGCCATCTCCTCGTACGGCGTGCCGTACCGGCTGATCCGGTCGGCGCCCCGGGCGAACAGCGTCGCGGCTCCGCCGCGGTTGCCCCGCTGCAGGTGGGTGAGGCCCACGCAGATCTGCGCCAGCCCCTGCCACAGCTCGCGCTCCTGGGCGGGGGAGTTCTTCCAGCGGCCTTCCAGCACCTCGTGGGCGTGGAACGGGCGTCCCTCGCCGAGCAGCCGGTGAGCCTCGGAGACGGCCTCCTCCGCGCTTGGCGCGTAGTCGTCCGGGATGCGTTCCACGCCCTCCGCGCCGTACGGAAGCGGCCTCCCGAACGCGTCGCGAGGACGCCGGTTGCGCGGTCTCCCGTCGGCGTCCCGGTCCCGCCCGTTCACCGGTCGGGCTCCGGATCGGACAGCCAGGCGACGAGCTCGGCGTCGAACTCCTCCGGGCACTCCTCGTGCGGGAAGTGCCCGGCGCCCTCGATCAGCCGCCACCGGTAGGGGGCGGCCACGTAGCGGCCCGAGCCCTGGGCGGTGCGGGGCAGGATGTGCCGGTCGAACGCGCCGTGCACCTGCAGGGTCGGTACGTTGATCTGGGCGCGCATGGCCCTGGCGTAGCGCCACCCGTCCGGGCGGAGCTGGGAGCGACCGAACCAGCGGTGGTACTCCAGCGCGCAGTGCGAGACGTTGGGGATACGGAACGCGTCGCGGTAGGTCTTCGCCACCTCCTCCTGCGGCCAGCCGGGAGCCGACCACTTCTCCAGCAACTGCCCCACCATGGCGCCGGAGTCGGCGGTCAGGCGTCGCTCGGGAAGCAGCGGCAGCTGGAATCCCAGCGCGTAGCGAGCCGCCCTGAACTGGCCGAACGGCTCGGTGAACAGCGCGGTGCGGAGCCGGCGGGGATGCGGCGCGGAGACGGTGACCAGCCGCAGGACCGCCTTCGGGTCCTTCACGGCCATGGTCCAGGCGAGCAGCCCGCCCCAGTCGTGGCCGACGACGATCGCGGAGCTCTCGCCCAGCGCCCTGACCAGCCCGGCCGCGTCGGCGGCCAGGGTGTACAGGTCATAGCCACGGGGCGGCTTGTCACTGGCGCCGTAGCCACGCAGATCGACGGCGACGGCGCGGTAGCCCGCTGCCGGAAGCGAGACAAGTTGGTTGCGCCAGCTCCACCAGAACTGCGGGAATCCGTGGAGCAGCAGCACGAGGGGGCCCGTACCGGCCTCCACGACGTGGAAGCGGGTGCCTCCGGCATGGACCGAGTGGTGGGTCCACGGACCCTCCAGCCTGACCATGGACTCGTCGGGTCTGCTCACTGGCCCGGTCTCACCGGATCGCGATGGCCGCCCACCTGACCGGCCGTGACCGGAGCGGCGGGAACGGCGTCGACCTCGGCTCCGCTCTTGATGGTCTTGAGTGAGTGCAGGGTCCGCCGCATTCCGGTCAGGCCCTTGAGCCGCCGGATGCCGACGAAGACCAGCAGCCCGGCCACGATCAGATAGAACACGGTGACGATCAGGAAGGCGAGCCAGGTCCACAGGCCCGCGGCGACCAGGCCGTAGGCGATCGCGAACGAGGCGAGGATCAGGCACAGGTGGGCCATGAACGCCGCGGCACCGAAGAGACCCGCCGCCACGCCGACCCGCTTGGCATCGAACCTGAGCTCTGCCTTGGCCAACTCGATCTCGGCGCGGACCAGTGTGGATATGTGGTCACTGGCCGCGGCGACCAGTGCGCCCAGCGACTCCTCCTGTGGCTCCGCGGGCGGAATATGTGTCATGGACGGTCTCCTATCGAGGGCCTCTGTCAAACATCATGCTGCGCCCTGAGGCGGTCGTGCACGCACACCCGCGGCGGGATCGTCACCGGGGCCGGTGTCGCGAGCACCACTGTGGTTATCGCGCATGTGTCATCGAATATCTGCGTCGTCAAGACTTCAGACTTTAGTCCGGCTGTACCGGGTCGGTGAGGTCACGGCCGTCCGGGGGCGGGAATCCGCACCACCGGGTGTGCCTTCGGGCCGGCCGGACGTGGAGGCCGGGCAGGATCGCCGGCTGATTTTCCGCCCGCTGTCCTTGATCAGGGCGTTCGGTTCCGGCGCCGGACGACGACACCGGTGGGGAGGTTGTCACGGCGGGGGGGCTACCCCGGCGGCGGGTCGGCGAACATCGCGGCGGCGATGGGGGAGTCGGCCCCGGGTGGGCCAGGGGTCCTGGTCCACCCGGGGCCTCCGGTTCGCTCAGTCCTCGCCCTTGGCGCTGGGCAGCTTCTCCGAGATGAGGTTCATCACCGTGCTGTCGGCCAGGGTGGTGACGTCGCCGATGCTGCGGTTCTCCGCCACGTCGCGCAGTAGACGCCGCATGATCTTGCCGGAGCGGGTCTTGGGCAGCTCGGGCACCACCAGGATCTGGCGGGGCTTCGCGATCGGGCCCAGTGTCTTGGACACGTGGGCGCGGAGTTCGGCGGCGATGTCCGCGCCTTCCTCGGCGTCGCCGCGCAGGATCACGAACGACACGATGGCCTGCCCGGTCACCGGGTCGGTCGCCCCGACCACGGCCGCCTCCGCGACCTTCGGGTGGGAGACCAGCGCCGACTCGACCTCGGTGGTGGAGATGTTGTGCCCGGAGACGAGCATGACGTCGTCCACCCGGCCGAGCAGCCAGATGTCGCCGTCCTGGTCCCTCTTGGCACCGTCGCCCGCGAAGTACATGCCCTCGAAGCGGGACCAGTAGGTGTCGATGTAGCGCTGGTCGTCGCCCCAGATCGTGCGGAGCATCGACGGCCACGGGTCGCGGATCGCGAGGTAGCCGCCACCGCCGTTGCCGACGCTTCGGCCCTGGTCGTCGACCACGTCGGCGGTGATGCCCGGCAGCGGGCGCATGGCCGCACCGGGCTTGCCCTCGGTGACGCCGGGCAGCGGGCTGATCATGATGGCGCCGGTCTCGGTCTGCCACCAGGTGTCGACGACCGGGGTACGGTTGCCGCCGATGTGCTCGCGGTACCAGACGTACGCCTCGGGGTTGATCGGCTCGCCGACGCTGCCCAGGATCCGCAGAGACGACATGTCGTACTTGGCGGGGATGTCGTCGCCCCACTTCATGAACGTGCGGATGGCGGTCGGGGCGGTGTAGAGCAGCGTGACCCCGTACTTCTGCACGATCTCCCAGAACCGGCCGCGGTGCGGGGTGTCCGGAGTGCCCTCGTAGATGACGCTGGTCGCGCCGTTGGCCAGCGGACCGTACACGATGTAGGAGTGGCCGGTCACCCAGCCGATGTCGGCGGTGCACCAGTAGACGTCGGTGTCGGGCTTGAGGTCGAAGACCGCGTCGTGGGTGTACGCGGCCTGGGTGAGGTAGCCGCCGGTGGTGTGCAGGATGCCCTTGGGCCTACCGGTCGTGCCGCTGGTGTAGAGGATGTAGAGCGGATCCTCGGCATCGTTCGGCAGCGCCTCGTGGACGTCGGACTGCCGGTCCACCACGTCGTGCCACCAGAGGTCCTTGTCGGTCTGGGCGACCTCCTGGCCGGTCCGCCGCACGACCAGGACGTGCTCGATGCCGGGGCACTCCGCGACCGCCTCGTCCACGGTCGGCTTGAGCGCGCTGGGCGCGCCGCGACGGTAGCCGCCGTCGGCGGTGACCACGATCTTGGCGTCCGCGTCCTTGATCCGGCCGCTGAGCGCGCTGGAGGAGAACCCGCCGAACACGACCGAGTGGATCGCTCCGATCCGGGCGCAGGCCAGCATCGTGATCGGCAGTTCGGGGATCATCGGCATGTAGATCGCGACCCGGTCGCCCTTGCCGACGCCCAGCTCGGAGAGCGCGTTGGCGGCCTTGGAGACCTCGCGCCGCAGGTCGGCGTAGGTGAGTGTGCGGCTGTCGCCCTCGGGCTCACCCTCCCAGTAGTAGGCGACCTTGTCGCCGTGACCGGCCTCGACATGGCGGTCGACGCAGTTGTAGGCGATGTTGAGCTCGCCGCCGACGAACCACTTGGCGAAAGGCGGGTTCCACTCAAGGGCACTGTCCCAGCGCTTTGACCAGGTCAGGCGGTCGGCCTGCTTCTCCCAGAAGGCGAGGCGGTCCTGCTCGGCCTCCGCATAGGCGTCGGCGGTCACGTTCGCGGCCGCGGCCAGGCCTGCGGGAGGTGCGAACCGCCGGGTCTCGTTCAGCAGGTTCGACAGCGTCTCCTGGGTCTCACGAGACTCGGAACCAGGGGTCTCCGGGGCCACTACGCACTCCTCACGTACTGCTATCGACTAGTCGTGTCCCACTTCACCAGGCCACCGGTGCTCGCCACAAGAGGTCTAGACAGGTCTGTACCAATCGGTGACAAGGCCTCATAGGCCTTCAAAACGCCTTGATTTGCAGAAACGACCACTCTGGAAATGTTGTGTTTTCGACACCGTAGGAATGTAGACGGCGTTATTCAATGCGTATTGACACGGTGATGCGCCGGACGGTGTCATGCGCTCGGCGAACGGTTCCGCAGCTGTTCTCCTGAGCCGCCGGGGGTGACCCCGCGGCCTGGTCGAGGTCTCGCCGAGCGGCCCCGATAGGGTCGGGCAGCGTGAGCGACCCATTGGCTGTCATCGCAGGAATGCCCGGAGTGTCCGAGGCGGTCACCGACGCGCGTAAGGCCGTCGACCGGCTTTACGGGCACCGCGTACTGCGGCGTAAGAGCCCGGAGGTGTCGGCCAGGTCCGCCCTGCGCGGTGCTCGTGCGTCAGCCGCACTGGAGGGCGTGGACATCCCGCTCGATGTCATCCCCGAGGCCACCGACCCGGTGGTACAGGGCGCGCTGCGCGTCTCGGCCGAGCTGGGGCGGCTCGGCTCGACCTGGCGCACGGCGCCCCGCCAGGTGCTGGCCAGGCTGCACACGCTCGCCGCCTCCGGGCTCACCAAGGACCTCGGCCGTCCCCGGGCCACGGCCGAGGTGCCCGATCCGCTCGGTCTTGGTGCCGCGCCCGAACCGCAGGAGGCGGTGGCGCGGGTGGACGGTCTCGTCCAGCTGGTGACGGCCTCCTCGAAGGCGCCGGCGCTGGTGCTCGCCGCCGTCGTGCACGCGGAGCTGGCGGTGCTGCGCCCGTTCGGGTCGGCGGACGGGCTGGTCGCGCGGGCGGCGGAGCGGCTGACGCTGGTGGAGTTCGGCCTGGACCCGAAATCGCTGGTGGCCGTCGAGGTGGGTCATCTCGAACTCGGCCCGGCCTACGGGGAGGGACTGCGGTCGTACCTGAGCGGTACCCCCGAGGGGGTCGCGGCCTGGGTGCGACACTGCGCGACGGCGGTCACCCTGGGCGTGCGCGAGGCCACGGCGATCTGCGAGGCCATGCAGCGGGGCTGATCCCGATCCCGGCGGGGACGGCCGGGCGGCTTGGGACGCCGCCCGCGCATACTCGATCACCCGCGGTCATCGATTACGGACACCTACTCCACACGAGCCGACGGCGCCCCTGATAGGGGGCGCCGTCGTCGGCACGTTCCTACCGGGTTACCAAGCGTGCACCTGATAATCGTTGAAACGGGACAAGCCCGCTTCAACGCGCCTCCCGCGGCTGACGGCGCGTGGGTACCCAGCGGTCGTGCCCGGACACATGGTCCGTGCAACCTTTGTACGTCCGATTCGCGCTGATGGGAACCCCTAGGGGCAAAACCTTTGCGGATCGAGGAACATTAATCAGCAAACCCACCCGTGTGCCGTCTTGCGTCGCGCGAGGCCGACCGACGCCGTCCGTGCGGGCGGGGTCGTGCTCCGGTGGTGATCACTTAACGTAGTCGCGGTTCGCCCGTGCCGGGAGTGTGCCCGGGGCGGGCGGTATCCGGAGACTGGATCGTTACATTAAAAAAACTACTGGAAAATGAGGATTACTCCTCGACGAAACTTGAGTTGATCGGGCAGCATGAGTTTGTATCTCCCCAAACCGGAGTAACTGCGTACAGGTTGCCACCGCAATCCTTTGCCATGCTCTGGTTGGCCGTTGAAGCTTTCTTCTGAAACGGGACCGGCTCTACCCCCCCAGAGCCGGACCGGTCGGCGACCCCCGTCCTCCCCCCGGCGGGGGTCGCCTCTTTTCCCGGCGGCCACTCCCGCCTCGGTGGCACCGTCCTTTCGGCCCTCTCCGCGGTGCGGGGCTCCTGCCCGGTACTCGGTGTGGCGCGTCGGCGCGTGAACGTGTGAGCAGGCCCGTTGAGGTGTTCGTCTTTGCCCGCCTGTCCGAGGTCTTCCGCGCTCGTACGGCTCCTTTCGGGGGCGACCTCCTGGCCGCTGGTTTTCCACAGGCAGGGCCACCCTGGAGCCGGCTGTCCACAGTATGGCGTTCGGTACCTCGGGGCTGGGGAGCCGTCGTGGAGGGTGGGGTCCCCGCATCCCAGGAGGCATCAGTGGACCGCCCGCTGGTCATCACCGAAGACCATGATCTGCTCGACGACCTGCTCCGCATCGCCGCCGCGGCCGGAGCCGAGCTTGACGTCGCCCACGCGCCCGCGCACGCCCGGCCCTACTGGAACCGTGCTCCGCTGGTCGTCGTCGGTGACGACATGGCAGGCGCGCTGGCCTCGACCGGACCGCCACCTCGTCACCGTGTTCTCCTGGTCACCCGCACCTGCGACGACCCCGACACATGGCGCAGGTGCGTCGCGGTCGGTGCCCAGGCCGTGCTGGAGCTGCCCGCCGCGGAGCGCCGGCTGGTCGACGAGTTCGCAGACGTCGTCGAGCCACCCGCCAAGCCGGGGTTCGTGGTCTGCGTCGCGGGCGGGCGCGGCGGAGCCGGGGCCAGCGTGCTGGCGGGCTCGTTGGCGCTGGCCGCGTCCCGCCGGCGCGTCCGCACCCTGCTGATCGACGCCGACCCGCTTGGCGGAGGTCTGGATCTCCTCCTCGGCCAGGAGGAGTCCGATGGAGCGCGCTGGTCGGACCTGGTCGCCCGCGAGGGCAGGGTCAGTTGCACAGCGCTCCAGGCGGCCCTGCCGACCTTCGCGGGGCTGACGCTGCTCTCCTTCAGCCGGGGCGAGGTCGAGCCGATCCCGGCCGAGGCGATGCGCTCGGTCCTCGAAGCGGGGCGCAGGGGCTTCGAGCTGGTGGTCGTCGACCTGCCGCGCCACCTCGACCAGGCCGCGGTGGAGGCGCTCGGCCGTGCCGGCACCACCCTCCTGGTCGTCACCGCCGACGTGCGCGGCGTGCTCGCCGCGGCGCAGGTGCTGGCCTCCCTGCGCGAGCACACCGGTGAGGTGCGGGCCGTTGTGCGCAGCGGGGTCCTGAACGACGACGTGGTGACGGGCTCGCTCGGCGTCCCGCACGGCGGTAGCCTCCCCGACCAGCCTCGCCTCGCCGCCGCACTTGATCGGGGGGACGTTCCCCCACTCGGCCGTCGCACCTCTCTCGGGCGGTTCTGCGCCGCTTTCCTGCACGAGCAGCTCGGGGCGGACAGGTGAAACGGGCCGAGAGCGCGGTGACGGTCTCGCCGGAGCTGGTGGAGGCGGTCCGGGTACGGCTGGCCAGGACGGGAGTCGAGCCCAGTGCCGCGCACGTCGCGGTAGCGCTGCGGGCCGAGCGGGCGATGCTCGGCGACGCGGAGATTCTGGCGGTGGCCCGGGTCCTGTGCGCCGATCTCATCGGAGCGGGTCCACTGGAGCCGTTGCTGGCCGAGGCCCAGGTCACCGACGTGCTGGTGAACGGCCCGCGCGAGGTGTGGGTCGACGACGGGCACGGGCTGCGCCTGACCTCGGTCGTCTTCCCCGGCGAAGACGCGCTCCGGCGGCTCGCGCAGCGGCTCGCCTCCGCCGCGGGCAGGCGCCTCGACGACGCCTGCCCCTATGTCGACGCCCGCCTGGCGGGAGGTGTCCGGCTGCACGCCGTTCTGCCGCCCGTGGCGCCCAACGGCACCTGCCTGTCCTTACGACTCCCGCCCCGACGCACCTTCACCCTTCACGATCTGGTCGAGGCGGGCGCGATCGGGGCGGAAAGCGTCGCCGTTCTCACCGCAGTGATCGAGTCGAGGCTCGCCTTCCTGGTCACCGGTGGTACCGGGACCGGCAAGACGACCATGCTGTCGGCCCTGCTCTCCCTGGCGGATCCCGGTGAAAGGCTGCTGCTGGTTGAGGACTCCGCCGAGCTGAGACCACTACATCCCCATGTCGTCCGCCTGGAGGCGCGCCCGGCCAACCTTGAGGGCGCCGGTGGCGTCGGCCTGCGTGATCTCGTCCGTCAGGCCCTGCGGATGCGCCCCGACCGTCTCGTCGTCGGTGAGGTGAGAGGTTCCGAGGTCGTGGACCTCCTGAGTGCGCTGAACACCGGTCATGAGGGAGGCTGCGGCACCCTGCACGCCAACACCGCGACCGATGTGCCACCCCGTCTGGAGGCGCTGGCATGCGCGGCGGGTCTCAGCAGGGAGGCGGTCCACAGCCAGATCGCCGCGGCCCTGGACGTCGTCATCCACCTCGCCCGCGACCGCGCCGACGGGCGCCGACGGGTCGCCGAGATCTGCATGATGATCCGCCGCCCCTCGGGACTGGTGGAGGCCGAACCGGCCCTCACCTTCGCCCCGGACGGTCAGATGAGTCCCGGCCCCGGCCTGCCCGCCCTCGCCGCCCGAGCGCCCGGCATCCCCGCCTCGCCGGCTCCCCGCCGCAGGCCCTACCTGTCACCCCGCCCGCCGCGGTCGTACGGGCCGTCCGAGGCCTCCCAGAGCATGAGCCCTGCACCGGTCACCTCCTACCGGGACACCGCGGCCTCCGAGGCTCTCGGCGGCTCGGGTCCGGACATCCGGGTTCCCGCGCTTCCACAAGAGGCCTCTCCCGACGCCTCGGGTTCCCCAAGCCTTTCGAGCCCGTGTTCCGGTGTCTCCGCATCCCCGTCTCGCTGTAAGACGCACCTGGACGTCGCCGGCCGCCCGGGTCCCGGTGAACCGACGTCACGAACGGTCCCAAGAACGATGTCACGGCCGACGTCATGACGGCAGCCGCCCTGGTTCTCGTCACCCTGGCGGCATGGCTGTGGACGGGTGCGGATCCCGGCACCGCCCGCTTGGGCCGCCTGCGCCGTCGCGGCCCGGTCGCCTCGCCCTCTTTGCGGGAGAGGTTCGCCGCTCACTCACGGCCCTCCCGGCGCGCGGCGGCCTGGCGGGTCGCGTCGATCGAGCTCTGTCAGGGCCTCGCCGCCGAACTGGCGGCGGGACGGGCGGCCGGTGACGCGCTGGCGCGGGCCGTGCGGGCAGCGGGGTTTCCCGATCCCGAGGCGCTGCGCCCGCTGGTCGCGGCCGCGAGGGACGGCGGTGACGTACCCGCCGCTTTACTGGCCGTGGCGCCGGAGCGGGGAGGCGAGGCCTTCCGGGCCCTGGCCGCCTGCTGGAAGGTGAGTGTGACAGCGGGGGCGGGCCTGGCCGTCCTTGTCGATCGCGTCGCCGCCTCCCTGCGAGAGGCCCAGAGCCATCGCCAGGACGTCGCGGCCCAACTCGCGGGCCCCCGCGCCACGGCCCGCCTGCTGGCAGGTCTGCCCATTCTCGGCCTGCTGATGGCGGCCGGTCTCGGCATGCGCCCGCTGCACTTCCTGTTCGGCGGTCCGGCGGGCGCCGGCTGTCTGGTCGCCGGCCTCGCACTCGACGCCGGTGGCCTGTGGTGGACCCGTTGCCTGGTCGCCCGGGCCCAGCGGGGCTGACGTCCCCGCGGTCCGGTTCGTGAGAAGGAGAGAAAGTGATCGCTCTGCTTGCCGTGGTGCTCGCCGGAATCGCCGCCCGGCTGTGGAGCGCCCGGCGTGAACCCGCCGACCGGCTCCGCCGCGCACGGCGCTCAGCACACCTGGCCGGGTTTCCGAAGGTACGGCCAGAGGCCGAAGCACCCACGGTTCTCCCGGCCACGGGGACGGTTCGAGACCCGTTCGCGAGAACGGCTCGGGATCTGTCTGTGAGAGCGGCTCGGGACTCGTTTGCGAGGACAGGCCGGGGTCTGCCCACGGGGACGGCTCGGGACCCGGCTGCGGGAACGGCCCGTGGCCCGTTCGCCGGGATGGTTCATGATCCGGAGGGGAGGCGGCGGCCGAGCCGGGGTGAGATCACGGTGGCCCTCGCCGTGGGGCTGGCGGCGTTCCTGGCCGTGGGAGGTCTGCCGGGAGCGGTCGTCGGGGCGACAGGTTCCGGGATCGCGCTGACGGTGCTACGGCGGCGAGAATCACCCGAACTGCGCGAGGAACGCAGACGGTTGACGGCGGATCTGCCGCTGGCGGCCGATCTCATGGTCGCCTGCCTGCGCGCGGGCCAGCCGATCACCGGAGCCGTCGACGTCACGGCGGAGGCGATCGCGGGACCACTGGGCGAGAGACTGGCCTGGGTGAGCGGCCAGCTGAGACTGGGAGCCGCACCGGAGAGCGCCTGGCAGGCCCTGGCCTCCGAGCGCTCGCTCGCCCCGCTGGCCCGTGCCATGAGCCGGGCCGCGTCGAGTGGCGCACCGGTGGCCGACGTCCTCACCAGGCTCTCCGACGACTTCCGCCGTGCCGTCCGCGCCGCATCGTCGGCGGCCGCCCAACGGGTCGGCGTCCAGGCAGTCGCTCCCCTGGGACTCTGTTTCCTGCCCGCGTTCGTCTTCCTGGGCATCATCCCCGTCGTGGCCGGCCTCGCCGGCGAGGTGCTCCTTCCCTGACGACCGCCACTAAGGTCACGGCCGATACGGTCTTGGCCGATCAATTGCTCGGCACGCCCGTCCGTGCCGGGGTAGCGGCCTGCCGGGGCGTCTGTATGTGCGGCCATTCGCAGTCGGGTCCGCCGTGTACGCGGACTTCACGTCGTGCTGAGAGTGCTCTCGATAGGCTCCCTGCGTCACAGCAGACACAGGAGGCCGACGTGGCACACGAGGTGCGGGAGATCGAGGTCAAGTACCGGGTGCGCGATCTGTCGGCTCTGGAAGAAGCGCTGGCCCGGTGCGGGGCGTTCCTCTCGTCCCCGGCGCGGCAGGATGACCAGGCGTATGCCGAGAACGGGTGGACCTATGAGCAGAGCAAGCTCGGGGCCACGTTCGCCCGGCTGCGTACACAACAGGGGCGGCACCTGTTTACGATCAAGCGCCCGTTGGACAACGCGATGGCGTGCCTGGAACATGAGACCGAAGTCACTGATCGGGAGCAGATGCACCACGCCATCCTCGCGATGGGCTTTCATCCCACGGTCCGCATCGTGAAGACCCGGCGGACCGCGACGTTCGGCGACATGACGATCTGCGTCGACGAGGTCGAGCACGCAGGAATCTTCGTCGAGATAGAACGTACGGTGAACGGTGAGGAATCCGGAACCGTCGTACAGCAGGAACTCGACACCTTCGCCCGCTCGCTGGGTGTTGAGCTGGAACGCACGACTGACACCTACGACTCGCTGGTCCGCGCCGCGTTGGCGCTGGCCTAGAACAGCGCGATCTCGTCCGGCTCTGCGAGGTTCCCATACGGCAGGCGGATGGCGTCGAGGGCCAGGTCCAGCCGGACCGCGGCGTGGTCGGTCAGGCCCAGTTCGCGGGTCTCGTGCAGGTAGGCGCAGCCGCCGATGCGGTCGGCCAGGGCCGCGCCCACGTGGAAGTAGTCGTAGCAGTAGCCTGCTCCGGTCCGGCCGATCCAGCTGTACGCCTGCGTCTTGGGTGAGCAGTGCTCGTAGGCGTTGACGAACCCCTGAGCGCGCAACGTGTTCAGCAGGCCGAATTCGAACGGCAGGAACCCCGGATGGAGGGGGGAGTGGTCGGGGGCGATCACGTTGTAGTCGCCACCGATCACCAGGTGGTCGCGCTGCTCGGCGGGCAGCTCGTGCAGGGCTTTGAGCAAGGAGGCGATGAACAGTTCCTTGCGGGCGGTCTTATCCACGCTGCGGTCCCGGCTGGGCACGTAGACGCTGAGAAACCACGTCCGCGGATTCGTGTCGAGGACCGCGGTAGCGACCCGGCCGGGAATGCTCACTTGGTCGAACGGATCCCGCCGATCCTGGATCAGCGGGATCCGGCTGACCAGCGCTGCCCCTCGCTCGCCGTTGACGTCAGGCGTATTGACGACGGCATAACCCGCGCGTAGGAACTGCTCCAGCAGGTAGGCGGTGCCGGTGCCCGCGCTGGTCTCGGTCAGCAGAAACATATCCTCGGGGCGGGAGGTGAGCCAGCGCAGCAGCAGCGCGGCGCGCTCCCTGGACGCGGCCCCAATGTTGACGGTCAGCGCTGTGACCATCTGGCTCACCTCATCTCATATCACGTTTCGAGCTGCTCCAGGTGTTGGAGGAGCTGCGCCACCACGCCGTCCGGGGTCAGATCACGGCAGTCGATCCGGGCCTGACGCCAGCCGCGAGCGGCAAGAAAGCTGAACGCGTCCTCGTACAGGTCGAGCTCTCGCCGGGGCGAGCCGACACGCTCCAGACGTGACCGCCTAACGCGCTGCTCCAACCGCTGCCATAGCACTTCGGGGGTGTGGTGCAGGTAGAAGGATAGGGACGCGGGTGACACATGAGCGTTGTAACGCCAGATCTCTCTCAAGGGCAGGCCGTCGAGGCGCTGAAGCACCAGGGAGGACTGCACGTAGCGGTCGCTGATCACGATCTTCCCGTCGGCGAGTGCTGGGAAGATCTCGGCGTCGAGGTGGGCGTATCGGTCGGCGGCCACCGCCAGGGCCAAGGCCCGGCCGGTCAGTGCGCCTTCGCTGGTGCGGATCAGACGCCCCAGAGGTGTATCGGACGGTTCGGTGGTCACGTGGACGTTCCGGCCACTCGCGCGAAGCCGGTCAGCCAGGTGCGTGACGGCGGTGGTCTTGCCGACGCCGTTGGGGCCTTCCACCGCGACGAACAGGCCGCCGGTCATGACGGGCGGGTGGTGATCTGCAACAGGGAACCGTCGGCGATGGGGCACTGTTCGGTGTCCACCTCACCGATCCGCTGCCCCCGGGAGATGAGCGCGGCCGGACACCCCTTACCGCAGGCGGTGTTCATCGAGCAGGAGCCGCAGGTGGGGTTGGCGCCCATGCCGAGCGTGCCGGTCAGGTCGTAGGCGTCGAGGGCCTGTGCGACCTCCTCGTGCAGGATATTGCCGACCAGGAACTCACGGTCGGAGTAGGGCGACTGCGGGGTGCGGGCGGCGAACACCAGGTAGGGGCAGACCGCGGTGAGCCCGTCGGCGAAGACGTAGATGAGCTTGCCGGCGTCACAGCCGGCGAGTGGCTTGCCGTCGTCGTTGGGAAAGCGGATGTGGACGATATCGATGCCCCGCTCATGGAACTGTTCGGTGACGTCATGGATGGCGCGCATCTTGCCGGTGTCGGCGGCTAGGCGGCCTCGGCTCTTCACTCCGCGGCCGAACGACGACAGCGGGTTCATCAGCACGTACTCGGCGCCGACCTCGACGGCGAAGGAGCACAGTGCGGCGAACTCCTCCACGTGGGTGAGCGCGTTGGGCGTGGACAGCAGTCCTTGCAGCAGGCCCGCCTCGGCGAAGGCGCGGGCGGTGGCCAAGGTGGTCTCGAAGGAGGCCACATTGCCGCGGAACTTGCCGTGGCTCTGGGGTCGGAACCCGTCGAAGCTGACGTTGATGTGGACGTTGCCGAGGTCGGCTAGGGCGGTGATCTGCTCGGGTGTGGTCTGCGTGGCGTTGGTGCAGATTCCCAGCGGCAGCCCCATGTCGGCGACGGCGCGGCAGATGTCCATGATGTTCGGGTGGACGAACGGTTCGCCGCCGGTCAGGGTCAGGCGCTGGACCCGGGCGCGGCGCAGCCGCGGGAATACGGTCTCGACGAGGTCTTCCAGGCGCATGTGCTCGCCCCAGTCGCCGGAGGAGACGAAGCAGTGGGCGCAGTGCAGGTTGCAGCGTTCGGTGATCTGTATCAGTGCTTTGCGCTCGTCTCCTCCGACCGATGTCCGGAAGTAGCAGGAGCTGGCGTGGGTGTCGACGATGAGACGTTTCACGGTTCTCCCTCTGGTAGAGCTTGTAACGAAACAAGTGCTCAAAGTGACCGAAAAGGGGTGGGGTTCGCTGGTTACCGTGTGTCTGCGTTCAGGATGACCAGCCGTACAGATTCAGACCAGACGGTGTCTGTCTTTCCTGTCCCGCCTTGGGCGATGCTCCCCGCCACCCCTGACGGGGCACCGCCGTGGTTGGACGAACCCATGGTCAAAGCCTCGTCTGGCCGTCTACCCCGCGAGCGGCCCCTGGTGGTGCGCCACTGCCTGCGGGGAGTTGGGGTGCGGCGGCATGGGAGGTGGATCGCCGTGCCGCCGCGCTGCTCAGGGTGAGGCGGGTTCGGCGTAGTGCTTCCCGAGTCGTCCGGCGATTCGGCGTGCGGCCTGGGGAAGGTCCTCAGCCGGTGCTTGGTCGGCGGGTTCCTCCATGAAGGAGGTGCCCCAGCAGAAGACTGTGCCCGCCTGGTCGGTCCACACGGTCAGCCCGGCGCTGACGATGAGGCGGGGCTGGCCTTCGTCGTAGGAGATGGTCGGGTAGATGCGGTGGGTGTGGAGCTCGGTACGCAGGTGTTTGAGAGCGGCGATGGCACCGGGGTGCCAGGTGGCCGCGCTCAGCCGGTCGCCCGCAGGGGTGTCGTAGGGCGGGATCACGGTCGGCTCCTGTCCTGCGACGAGGGGCATGGCTCCGGAGCTCGTTCGGGGTGGCCCGGTGGCAGAGCGCGAGGGTGGGGAACGGGCTTGGGAATCACCGGGAGCGGCAAACCCGGATGATCGGCCGCACCGGGTGTGGGTGGCGTGGCGTCGTGCGGTGAGGTCCGCCAGAGGTCGAATTCTGCCTGTTCCATGAGGTCCCACAGCTCAGCGGCGCTGGTCGCGTGGACGATGTGGCAGCGCGCCGGGTCGGTGCACTGCCAGGCCTCGAAACGCCGGTGGCGCAGGCTCCAGATGACCAGCCAGGTGGGCGCGTACTTCTGTACCTGCTGGGCGGCTCGGGCCGCGTCGGCGTCAGCGCGGGTCGACATGCTCGGCCAGAATCACGTCGGCCAGCAGCGGCAGTCCGCCGCGCAGCACATCGGCCGCGTCTTTGGTGCGCAGGATGGCGTGGTGCTCGGCGAGTTGTCCGGCAGCCGCGAGCAGTGTCAGTTCGGAGCTGAGCAGCGGGCTGCCGGCGTGGTTGAGTTCGGGACCGGTCCACCAGAACCGCTCGCCATCGGTGTAGGCGAGCAGCCCGTGGTGGACGGAGACGATGGCGTTGCCGGAGGCGAGTTCGTGGACGTCCGCGCGGATGTGGTGAACCTCGGCCAGTATGGCGGCCAGGTCCTGGGCGTACTGCACGGCGGTCGACGGCGCGGCGGCGATCGCCTGGGAGGCGGGACTGCCGCCGTGCCTGCTCGTGGGGGCGTCGCCCTCTGGGGTCGCGCTCATGCGAGAACCTCCCGTCGGTGCGGCTCGTAACGGCGCTGCGGGGAGGTGTCCGGCGCGCGGCCCCGGCCGTGGGTGGCGGGGGCCGTCATCGTCCGGGCGTGATGGCCGGGGCGCGGCTGGGCGGGAACGATGGGCGGGTGGACCTTCAGCGGGCGTGCCGATGCCGGGAGCGGGCGGCACAGGCCGAGGCGCCGCCGGGTGGCCATGCGGGCGCACACCTGCCGGGGCGTGGGCTGCTCCCAGTGGTGGTCGCGGCGGTGCGGCAGAGTGGATGCGTCATGGGCATAGGGGGCGTGTCCACACCAGCGGCAGCCCAGTGGCAGCGGCGGGGCATCTGCTTTCCAGCGGATGCGAATGGTCCTAATCTTGCTCACGGGTCAGGAGTCCCTTCCTGATCAAGGGGCCCGTACGGCGTGTCAGCGCCTGCGGGTCTCGCCCTTTGCGCGGGCAAGACGTATCGTCACCGTCCGCCTACGCTTCGACTCGAACGGTCACCATGGTGCTTCGCCAGCCCTTGGGGAAGTGACACAGCCTGTGTCACCCGAAGTCAGACCGCGCCAACCCATTCGGCGAAACCCACCAGGCTTTCGCTACTGGCCCGGTACAGGCGCAGCAGGGTCTCGGCATCCTCGCGGACCCAAGGATGTTCACGCGTGTGCTGCGGTGCGATCCGGCGTGCGGTCAGCAGCGACTCGAAGGCCGCGTCTTTCTGACCGGCCCACAACTGCGCTCTGGCCAGATCAATGAAGAAGCCGCTGCGGCGCTCGGCGGGCATCTCCAGCGGCGGCGACCAGCTGTCGGCCAGACTGAGGGCGAGCTGAAGGTCTCCCAGGCCGATGGCGACCGACGCCTCGTGGACGCGCACCGAGCAGGGGCCGAACGCGGTCCCGTAGTAGATGCCCTCGGGGACCTGGTCGCCGAGTTGTCGCGCCTGCCTCAGATGGGCCATGGCGGCATCGGCGTGGGCTGCTCGCGCGGCGATGACGGCCGCCCGCATGTGCAGTGATCCCAAGACGCCGAGACACAGAGGCCCGGCTTTTCGCGGCAGCTGGTCCATCGCGGATTCGAGTGCGCGTAAGCCCGCCTGGTAGGTGTGTGTGGCGAAGAAGACCTCGGTCCGCACATACGCCGTGGACGCACTGAGCAGAGGATCCCCGGCGACGGCCGAGGTCTGGCGCATCAACTCGATCAGCCGGGCCGACAAATCCAGATACCCGTATTTGTAGGCAATCGCATCGGCCGCACGGTAGGTGGCCACCAGCAACGCCGAGATGCCTGCGGGATCACCCGGCGCGTGCACCCCGCGGATGAGTTCGCCGAGCAGTTCGGGCAGGGTCTGCGACAGCCGCACATACTGAGCGCCCAGGCGTTTTTGGACCGCGCCGGTGACGGATGCTCGAAGCGCGGGCATGGGGCGCATCGGGCCCTCGTCAGGGATGTCGTAGGTGGTGATGACCTCGCGAAGTGCGGGAATCGCGTCATGCACGCGGCCGTCGAGGCGACCAGAGTTCCCCAGGAGCCGGGAGGGGTCAATGCCCAACGCCGCGGCGATGGCGTCCAGGACGGGGTCGCTGGCGACGCGTGTACCTTGCTCGATCTTCCGGAGCAGACTGAGGGAGATATGGGCTGCCAGGGCGAGGTCTTCTTGGGTCATGCGGCGTGCGCTGCGGATCGCGGCTATGCGACCTCCGGGGCCTTCGCCAGAGGCTTTGCGGGGCATCTCGGCTCCGTTCATCCAGACAGGGCAGATGGCAGTTCCGTGATGCTGTCGATCTGCCAATCCACTGCGCTCAGCACAGCCGCGTCGGCGCCCCACAGGTGTCCCCAGGGGCCACGCCGGATCATGCACGTGCGCAGACCGAGAGCTTTCGCGGGGATGATGTCGTTCGCGGGGTGGTCGCCTACGTAGACCGTTTCGTGGGCAGGAGCCTTGGCAAGCCGAACGACCTGGTCGAAGAATCCAGGATCGGGTTTCGCGACGCCCCATTCCTCTGATGTGGCGATCACGTCGGCGGGGATCGACAGCCCTCGCAGAAGATCACCGGCCCTGGCTGTCTGGTTTCCGGCGACGCAGACGCGCAGCCCCATGTCACGCAGGACCTGCAACCCGGGCCGTACGTCGGGGTACAGGTCGCTCTCGTCGAGGTATTCGCCCCGGCCTGCCTCTTCGCGAGCCCGGCGCACCGCATGCAGGTCGATGCCCGGTCGGAGAAGGCGGACCGCTTCCGCGTTGTCCATGCCCAGCGCTGTCACCGCACCGACCAAGGCGGACAGGGTGTGGCGGGGGACGTTCAGCCAATCCGCAAGAGATCCCCAGTAGCGATCATCGCGGACCAGCGTCTCGCCTATGTCGAACACCACAGTCATGACCACACTTCGGAGGGTAGGCCAGTTCGCTGTCGTGCATCACGTAGCGCGACGGCACTCGCCTGGGAAGCGGACCAAGGATCCTGTGGGCCGTACGGGTTGCCATCGTGGCTCCTGGGGCTGGGGATGTGTAAGAGACGTCCCGAGCGTTCGCCTGGATGACATGGCCTGCGATTCTTCGCCCGTTTGTGAATGCCGCCAGGTCGAGCGGTCACGTCGACTGCGGGTTATCCACAGGTTTTTCGTCAAATCTCCGGGTTATCCACAGAAGATTGATGGGGCCTGTGGACAGACATCCTGAAATCTCACCATCTAGGGCCTGAAGTGGCCTCCTTCGGTTAGAGGGTGGTTCGCGCTTTGGCGTTGTGCCACGTTTTCCCTGGCTGTGCAGAGTCCGACGTTCCTCGCGGAAGGGCGGCGGGCCATCACCGGCGAAGGGGGACGGATCATCTTCGCGTTCGTACGGGGTCATGCCGACCCGCGCGCACTGCCCGGCGCCTGAGCGCGGTATCCCCAATCGAGGGGTTGGCCTACGGCGTTATCCACAGAATGGCGTTCGGGCCGACGGGACCGCAGGCGCATGGAGAACCCTGGCGTGACCGATGCCGGGCGGTGGGTCCGGCGGGGATCTCCAGGAGGAGCAGATGGCTCGAACGAGCGCGCTTCGTGTGCGGCGTGATCGGTTGCGGTGGCTGCGTGCCCGGTGAGCGCTGCTGACCACCGGCGCGCGCCGTGACCGTGGCATGTCCACCGCGGAGTACGCGGTCGGAACGATCGTTATCTGGGGTTGTCAAGCGAACCTGCTGGTCAGTCGCATGAAGGTCGTTAAGGCACGTCAGGCAAGTAGACCCCAGCATGCCGAGCACGGTGGGGTCCGACGCGTAACCATTCGGGGACCTCCTTTCGGTAGCGGGGGTGGACCGGCCAGGGCGGGAACGAAGGCGCCGGCGGTGCGGCCCGGTAGGGCCGTCCCTACCATCGTTCGGGGGATGTCCTGCTTGGGGCGGGTACGTGCGGGAGAATAGCGTGCTGCCGTGATCAAGAACTTCCCGCGCATCGCGGCTCTCACCTGTGCCGCTCTCGTGGCCACCGCGCCTGTGACGGCGGCCGCCGCTGCCGCAGTTCCCGTCAGAGGTGCCCTGATGAAGGCCGAGCGAGTGGTCCGCATGACAGGCGGCGAGGTCAACGCATTCCTCGGCAAGGCGGGCTTTCCCTCGATCGAGAACGCCAAGGGCGTCGACGTCTACAGTGTCACCTACCGCACCGTTGACGTGAAAGGCAGGCCCACCACGGCGACAGGTTCGCTCGTCCTGCCCCAGACCTCCGCCCACGAGCTTCCCGTCGTCAGCTACAGCCACGGCACAATGGCAGACAGACGAGAGGCACCCTCGGTGACGTCCACGGGGGAGGGCCGTTACCTGCCGGTCTACTTCGCCACGCACGGCTTCGCCGCGGCCGCAGCCGACTATCTCGGCCTGGGCGAAGGGCCTGGTGCGCACCCGTACATGCACACCGCCACCGAGGCCGGAGCCTCCGTCGACCTCCTCAAGGCCGCCCGAAGGCTCGCCCGGCAGCAGCAGGTCACGCTCGACAAGCGGATCATGGTGACCGGTTTCTCCCAGGGGGGCCACGCCGCCATGGCCCTGGGCGCTGCCCTGCAGAAGGACACCGACCTGGACGTGTCCGCGATCGCGCCCATCAGCGGCCCGTTCGACGTCGAGCACGCCGAATTCCCCGCCGCGGTCGACGGCAGGCTTGATGGACGTTCGGCGGCGTTCTATCTCGCCTACTGGCTGACCTCGATGGACCGGGTCTACGACATCTACCAGAAAACGTCCGAGGCGTTCCGCCCGCCGTACGACGCGAAGGTGACGGGCCTGCTCGACGGGAGCCGCGACCTGGAGACCATCGCGGCCGCCCTGCCGTCCACGCCGGACGAACTCCTCACCCCGGCCTATCTCGGCAAGCTCGGCAAGCCCACGGGCCAGTTGCTGAAGGCGATCAGGGAGAACGACACGACGTGCCGCGACCTGCGCGCCGGGGCGCCGGTGCGGCTCTTCGCCGCCGCCGGTGACCGCGACGTGGTTCTCGCCAACTCCGCGAGCTGCCTGAAGGACCTGCGGGCGCGGCACGTCGACGCGACCCTCACGGAGGTGGGCGACGTGAACCACTTCACCTCGCTCAGGCTCTCGCTGCCCAAGGTGCTGGCCTGGTTCCAGCAGAGGTCCGGCACCGCTGCCGGCTGAACAGCCGACGGGCCGTGCTTACGGGTCGCCATCCGTGGCAACCCGGCGGGGGAAACCGCTCCCCTGCGGCCGTCGAGCGGTTCGAGATCGAGGGCGAGAAGATGACGTTCGGTGCCCAGCGCGCCGCAGCGGGGTTCCCCGCCGCGAGCACCGCGCGGGCCCCGGCGTTCCTGACTCAAGTCATGGCGACCTTCGCGTCGGCCAGGGGGGATGGTGGCCGGGGCGATGTTGGGGGCGACCTCGAAATCGGACTTGCGCCGGGATTTCCGCCGTGAAAAGCCCGTCGCTTTGATCGGCCGTTCCGGGGTTCGCCGACCCCGGTCGTCGGGACGTGACCGGTAACTGCTGCCGCCCGGGCTGCAGCCGCGAGGTGCCCGTGATCACGCGGCAGCCGGGGCTTTCCCTGCTCCCGTGCCGACCGCAGGCGCGACCAGCCGATCCGCTCGCCCCGGATCAGGCCACCGATCTGCTCGTCGTCGAGTCCCAGATCGAAGATGATGTCCAGCAGGTCGTCCAGCAGTGCCTGCCGGTCCTCCCCGGCCTTGCCTCGCTCGGCCGGCGCGTCCCGCATCTTGCGTTCAGCCTTGCTCTCCCGCGCCGAGACCGCTTGATCGAACAGCTGCACGACCTCGTCGAGCACGTCGGTCGCCGACTGCGCCAGCAGCGTGAGCAGGATCGGATAGCGGCGCCGCGGATCGCGCCGCTCCAGCGCCTGCGCGGTCAACCGGCGCCCGACCGTGGCCAGGAACCGTCACCGCTCAGCGGGCAGCACCGACAGATCCAGGCTGTCCGCGTCCATCGAGCGCAGGAATTCCAGCTTGGCGACCTCGGCCTTCACCGCGGCTGGGGACGCCTCGACCGGGCCGGTGGACAGCCACCGCAGCCGGGTCGTGCGGATCTCAGAGTCGGTCACCAGCAGCCCATCCAGGGGTCCCGGTAGTAATCGCGGAAAATCCAACGGATTTTCCGCGCTTGAGGAGCGCGACCATCAGGGCCAGGGTCTCCCCCTCGGGCACCGCCGCGCCCGCGGGACGGCAGGCCCCGCACACCACGCCGCCGG
>NZ_JBEOWJ010000062.1:0-35427 GCF_040295965.1 Streptosporangium sp. NPDC002544
CCCGGCGGGACGTCCCGCCGGGGCGACGGCCGGGCTCAGCTCACGTCCCGGCCTGCCCGCTCGGTGGAGATCCCTGCGGGCAGGCCGGTCACGACGACCTCACCCTGCGGGTCGACGGCCGCGCCCACCTCGGCCCCGGCGATCCGCAGCCCTCGTACCGAGACCGGTCCCAGCGGAGCGCCCGCGAGCGGCCGCAGCAGTACCCGGCCGGCGGGCACGTCGGGATAGAGGCCGAGCGCCGCGTGCACGAGGGTCACCGCGGCGGCGGCCGACCACGCCTGCGGGCGGCAGGCGGCCGGATAGGCCACCGGACGCCCGAGCGCCGCCCGATCGTCGCCGCCGAACAGCTCCGGCAGCCGGTAGCCGAACGTCTCTCCGGCCGCGAGCAGCCCCTCCGCGAGGGTCGCCGCGTGTTCGGCGAACCCGGCGCGGGCCAGTCCGGCGACCACGATCGCCGTGTCGTGCGCCCAGATCGACCCGCAGTGGTAGGACAGCGGGCTGAAGCCGCCGGCGTCCGCCGACATCGTCCGCAGGCCGAAGCCACCGGCCATCTCCGGGGAGACGAGGAGGTCGGCGATCCCGGCCTCCTCGGCCCCGGTGAGCAGGCCGGTGCCGAGCAGGTGGCCGATGTTGCTGGTCAGCGCGTCGACCGGGCGCTTGTCCCGGTCCAGTGCCAGTGCGGGGAAGCTGCCCCGTGGCCCCTCCACCCAGAACCGGGCCCGGAAGCGCTCGGCCAGCGCCGCGGCGTGCTCGCGCCAGCGGGCGGCTCCCGGGCGGCCGAACGCCTCCAGCAGGTCGGCGCCCTGCCGGGCCGCCTGGTGGGCGTAGCCCTGCACCTCGACCAGGGCGATCGGTGGCTGGGCCTGGCGTCCGTCATGGAAGCGCAGCGCGTCGCCGGAGTCCTTCCAGCCCTGGTTGGCCAGACCCCGGCCGCTGGTGTCGACGTACTCGATGAAACCGTCCCCGTCGGGGTCGGCGTGCCCGCCGAGCCAGCCGAGGGCGGCCTCCAGGTGGGGCAGCAGCGCGGCGATCTCCGCGGCGGGGGCACCCCAGCGCCAGGCGTCGTGCAGCAGGCTGATCCACAGCGGCGTGGCGTCGATCGTGCCGTAGTAGGCGGCGGGCAGGTGCAGTCCGTTGCCCTCGACCGCGAACTCGTGCCGGCGCAGCTCGTGCATGATCTTCCCGGGGGCTTCGCCGGAACCGGGGTCGATCTTGGTTCCCTGCCTGCGGGCCAGCACCCGGAGGGTGCCCATGGCCAGCTCCGTACCGAGTGGCAGCAGCATCCGGGCGGCCCAGATGCCGTCACGCCCGAAGAGGGTGAGGAACCAGGGCACTCCCGCGCCGAGGAAGGCGTCGCCGGGGGCGGCGGTCTCGGCCAGCCGCAGCGAGCGCAGGTCGTCCATGGACTGCTCGAAGAGCCTGCTCAGCCGGTGGTCGGCGGCGACGACCCGGGGCGCCCCCTCCCCCACCGCCCACTCGGCGGGGCGATCGGGCGCGGTCACCACGGCCTGGGGGTCGCGCACCTCGACCCTCCAGGACAGGGTGATCCGGCCGCGGGGCGCCAGCTCGACCGGCCAGCGCAGGAAACCCGTGCGCGCGTACCCGGCGGACTCGGCCCGCGCGCCCGTACCGGTCACCACGACCCGGACGCCGCCGGAGTTCCAGGAGATCTCACCGGGCGCGGTGCACTCGGCCGCGGCCTCCGCGGTGTCACCGCCGGACTTCACCACCTCGATGGGGGCGAAGTCGCAGCCCAGCTCCAGGCTCACGACGGCGGCGACGGGGACGGTGGCACTGGAGACGATCTCGACACGTTCCTCCATGCCCCCCGGTACGACCTGCCGGAATCGCTCGATCCGTACAGTGGGATCGGGAACGGGATCACCCAGCCATCGGGCCAGCGTGACGAACCTGGTGGCGCCCACCCCCTGGGGGGCATGGCCGACGGCCTCGGGCTCCCGGCCGTCGATCGTCAGGGTGGCCTGCGACAGGGCGCGGGAGTCCGCGTGGAACACGCCCTGGACACCGGCCGGGCGGATCTGCCCGTCGCCGCCGCTCAGCGCGACGGTCGGCGCCAGCACGGTGCTGACGAGGTCGTGCAGCAGGGGCTGGAGGCGGTAGGCCGCGGTGGAATCGGCCACCGTGACCGCCTGGGGGGTAGGGGATGAGGCGTCGTCGAACACGACTGACTCCCTGAGATCGTGTCGAGCCGGTGACGTCTTGACAGACGACGGCCGGTGGGTGCACATTGCGAAACACTCTCTTTACTTGAACGATCCAACCATTACACTCCGTTTACTTGAACGATCCAATCATGCCTCATCCCCTCTTGAACGTTCAAACCCTCAGAAAGGTGCATATGGCTACAAAGGTGACGATTACCGATGTCGCACGCCGTGCCGGGGTATCGCGCCAGACGGTGTCGAACGTGCTCAACAGCCCCGAACTGGTCCGCGAGGAGACCCGCGACCGGGTGCGGGAGGCCATCGAGGCGCTCGGCTACCGGGCCAGCCAGGCCGCACGGCAGATGCGGACCGGCCGCTCGCGGCTGATCGCCACGCGCATCGAGCCGGACCGGGACGGGATCAACGGCTCGGTCCTGGACCGGTTCCTGCACGGGCTGACCGCCTCGGCGGCCCGAGCCGGATACCGGATCCTGCTCTACGCGGCGGGCGACGAGCGATCGGAGATCGACACCTTCGACGACCTGGTCGGAAGTCACGAGCCGGACGCCTTCGTGCTCACCAGCACCTACCACGGCGACGGCCGCCCCGCGTGGCTGCGCGAGCGGCGGCTGCCGTTCGTCACGTTCGGGCGGCCATGGGGAAACGCGGGAAACGCGGGTGGTGCTTCCGGCGGGGAGGCGGCCGGCGATCCGGAGCACCCCTGGGTCGACGTGGACGGGGCGGCCGGCACCGCGGCGGCCACCCGTCACCTGCTCGACGCGGGTCACCGGCGGATCGGGTTCCTCGGCTGGCCGCCCGGCTCCGGCGTGGGCGACGACCGCAGGTCCGGCTGGACCAGGGCCCTCGCCGGCGCCGGGATCGACCCGGCCGGCCTGGACCAGGCCACGGACGACGGGGTGGCCGACGGCGAGAAGGCGGCCCGCGACCTGCTGCGCGCCGAGCAGCCGATCACCGCGCTGGTCTGCGCCAGCGACTCGCTCGCCCTGGGCGCGCTGCACGCCGTCCGCTCCCTCACCGCCTCGGGACAGCTGACCGCCTCGGGACGGCTGACGGCCGAGGGACGTCTCACGGTCGCGGGACAGGCCGGTGGCGAGGAGGGCCTCCCGGTCCGCGTGATCGGTTTCGACGACACGCCGGTGGCGAAGGCGGTGGGGCTCAGCAGCGTCAGCCAGCCGCTGGCCGAGGCCGCGGCCGGCTGCGTCGGCCTGCTCACCCGGTTGTTCGACCCGCCCTCCCCCGACGACCCCGAGGCCGGTGGGCCCCGCACGCACGTACTGCTCCAGCCGTCTCTGGTCCTCCGGCAGTCGTCATGACCGCGTGACCACCCGGCTCTCCTTCAGATCACCCCCCAGGAAGATTGGAAAGGCACGATGAAACAGCCGATCAAGCAGCACAACCTCCGTACCGCGGCACTCGCCGCGCTCGCCGTGGGCACCCTGGCGACCTCGGCCGCCTGCGGCAGCGGTTTCGACGACTCCGCCGACCAGAGCAGCGCCCCGCAGAGCAGCGGGCCCGCCAGCCTGCAGGTGCTCATCGGCTCCTCCGGCGACGCGGAGACGAACGCGCTGCGCGCGGCCGCCCAGACGTGGTCGGCGTCCTCGGGCAGCACCGCGACGATCACCCCCGCCCAGGACCTGACCCAGCAGCTCGGCCAGGCCTTCGCCGGGAGCAACCCGCCGGACGTGTTCTACGTCGACGCCGCGCGCTTCGCCGACTACGCGAGCGTCGGGGCGCTGGAGCCGTACGCGGACAAGATCTCCGACTCCGCCGACTTCTACCCCGGCCTGCGCGAGACGTTCACCTACAACGGCACCTTGTACTGCGCGCCCAAGGACTTCTCCACGCTGGCGCTGATCGTCAACGACGACCTGTGGAAGAAGGCCGGGCTCACCGACGCCGACGTGCCGACCAGCTGGGAGCAGCTCACCGCGGTCTCCAGGAAGCTCAAGGACAAGCAGCCGGACGTCACCCCGCTGGTCATCGGCGACACCCGCGACCGGGTCGGCGCGTTCATGGTGGAGGCCGGCGGCTGGATCGTCAGCCCCGACGGCAAGCAGGCGATCGCCGACAGCCCGGAGAACGCCGCGGGCCTGAGCTACGTGCAGGGCCTGCTGAAGGACGGGCTCGCCCGGTTCCCCAAGCAGGTGGACGCGGGCTGGGGCGGTGAGGCGTTCGGCAAGGCCAAGGCCGTGATGACCATCGAGGGCAACTGGATCAAGGGCGCGATGAAGGCCGACTACCCGGACGTCAAGTACAGCGCCCACGAGCTGCCGGCCGGCCCCAAGGGCAAGGGCACCCTGTCCTTCACCACCTGCTGGGGCATCGCGGCCAAGAGCAAGCACAAGGAGCAGGCGATCGCCTTCGTCGAGGCGATGACCAAGGCCGACCAGCAGATGGCCTTCGCCAAGGCGTTCGGCGTGATGCCCTCGCGCCAGTCGGCCAAGGACGCCTTCGTCCAGGCCTTCCCCGAGGACGCCCCGTTCGTCGACGGCGCCGAGTACGCCCAGGGGCCGGTCAACGCCCCCAAGATGGACAGCGTGCTGGCCGACTTCGACACCTCCATCCAGCAGCTGCCCGCGGGCGACCCCGAGAAGATCCTGGCGAATCTGCAGAAGAACACCAAGGCCGCGCTCGGCAACTGAGTCAGACCGGTGCGCGGTCCCGGCCCGCCCCGGGCCAGGACCGCGCACCGGATGTAAGGGAGACTGACGTGGCCGAGACAACGACCACCACGCGGCGGCCCGCGCGCCGCCTTGGCGACAGGACCAGGGAGAACATCGCGGGCTGGCTCTTCGTGGCGCCGGTAGTGGTGATCCTCACCCTGTTCATGCTGCTGCCGATCCTGATGGCACTGTGGGTGAGTTTCACCGACTGGAACGGCCAGGGCAGCCCGTTCCGCGCGCAGGTGCCGTTCGTCGGCGTGGACAACTACACCGCCCTGTTCACCCAGGACGACCTGGGCCGCCTGAACTTCATGACGAGCCTGCGCAACAACTTCTACTATGTGCTGATCGTGGTGCCCGCCCAGACGATCCTGGCGCTCGGCCTGGCGCTGATCGTCAACCGTCGGCTCCTCAAGGGCAAGACCTTCTTCCGCACCGCGTTCTTCTTCCCGTCGGTGACCAGCTCGGTGGCGATCAGCGTCCTGTTCCTGTTCATCTTCAGCAACTCCGGCGCGGTCAACAGGCTGCTCGCGCTCGTCGGCGTCGACGGGCCCCCGTGGTTCTCGGACGCGCGGGGCGTGCTGCACCTGCTACTGGGCTCCGTCGGCCTGGTCGATCCCGAGGCGCCCCCCGAGGCGCTGACCGGCGGCGGCCCGTTCGGGCTGTCGTGGTGGGACTGGCTGTCCGGCCCCAGCGTGGCCATGTGCACGATCATCATCCTGGTCGTCTGGACCACCTCGGGAACGTTCATGCTGATGTTCCTCGCCGCGCTCCAGGACATCCCGGTGACCCTGGAGGAGGCGAGCATGCTGGACGGCGCCACCCTCCGCCAGCGCCTGCGTTACGTGACGCTGCCGATGCTCAAGCCCACCCTGTTCCTCGTGCTGACCCTCGGCCTGATCGCCACCTGGCAGGTCTTCGACCAGGTGTACGTGATGAGTCAGGGCAAGCCCGCGAAAACCACCCTGACCCCGGCCTTCCTGTCGTACCAGACGGCCTTCAAGGAGCTGGACTACGGCTCCGGCGCGGCCATCTCGTTCATCCTGTTCGTGCTCATCGTGGTGCTGGCGGCGTTCCAGCGATGGGTCATGCGCGACAAGGACGGCGGGAACGCGAAACGCCGCACGCCGCGCCAGAGGAGGGCATGATGTCCGCGGCCAAGAACCGCCTCGTCCCCGTCCGCCCGGAGCGGCCGGGCGGGATCCGCTCGCTGGTCTCCACCTTCGGCGGGTACGCCGTCCTGGTCTTCTTCTCGCTGGTCTTCCTCTACCCGTTCGTCATCCAGGTCGCCAACTCGTTCAAGACCGCGCCCGACGCCTCGGCCAGCCCGCTCTCGCCGATCCCCGACCCGGTGACGCTGGCCGGCTTCGAGCGCGTGTTCGCCGACACCGGCATGCCGCTGTGGCTGGGCAACTCGGTGCTGGTGACCGTCGTCATCACCGTCGGCCGGGTGTTCCTCGACTCCCTGGCCGGGTACGCGCTCGCCCGGCTGCGCTTCCGCGGGCGCCAGGCGCTCTTCTCGGCGATCGTCGCGATCATCGCGGTTCCGGGGGTGGTGCTGTTCATCCCGAAGTTCCTCGTGCTGAACCAGTTCGGCATCTACGACAGCTACACCGCGCTGATCCTGCCGGTGATCGCGGACGCGGCCGGCGTGTTCATCATGAAGCAGTTCTTCGAGTCGATCCCGGTGAGCGTGGAGGAGGCCGCGCGGATCGACGGGGCCGGCCGTTTCCGCATCTTCTGGTCGGTGGTGCTGCCGATGGGGCGCCCCGCCGTCATCACCCTGACGATCATCTCCTTCCAGAGCAGCTGGAACGAGTTCCCGCACACCCTGGTGGCCGTCCAGGATCCCAGCCTCTTCACGCTGCCGCGCGGCCTGGCCGACCTGGTCAGCGGCTCCCTCGGGGTCGGCACCCAGTATCCGCTCAAACTCGGCGCGGCGGTGCTGGCCACCGTCCCGGTCGCGATCATCTTCGTGATCTTCCAGCGTTACTTCATCCGCGGCGCCAGCGAGGGGGCCGACAAGGGGTAGTCCCCCCCCCCGCGCTTGACCGGCCGGGACAGGGTAGAGGTGAGAGATGCTTATCTTCGGTTTGCGCACGGTGGTCCACCGGCTCGGGGTGCTGACCCTGGTCTGCCGCAACTGCGGCAACGCGGCGGCGCAGGTGCTCTCGCGGCGGGTCACCAAGTTCAGCCTGTTCTTCGTCCCGCTGTTCCCGGTGCGGACGAGGTACGGGATGCAGTGCACCTTCTGCGCGGCCTCGTACGACATCCCCAAGGAGGAGGCGGAGCGGCCGGCGGTCCGCTGACCACCGCGTCCGGCGTGGCCACGTGGCCGGTGCGCGGCGGAGAGTCCCGGCACCGCCTCGCTCCCGGAGACCGAACCCCGCGGTCACCACGCGGGCACGCCCTGAGCAGCCGCCCCGCCAAGAACACACAGCGATACATCAGACCAAAGAAGGGAATTATCGCCAACAAGAAAAGAAGTGTTAATTATTTACATTTATAGTGATTCTGCTTTACGGTGCCGAATCAGCTGCCGTCTGGACGGGGCCCGTACGCCGCACGCGGATGCCGTGGGCGTCGGCGCGCTGGAGGCCGCCGGCGTCCACATTGGAGATCGGGATCAGGCCCTTGACCACGCCCTTCTTACCGTTTCCGGTCAGCTTGACGATCAGCATTCCCGGGTCGGTTCCGTGGGAGGAGTGCGGGTCGCCGGAGAGCGGGATCGGCCCTCGCGTCGAGGCGAAGGCCCAGTCGTGGTCGGGCGAGACGGCGAAGAGGTCGACCGTCGGGTCCGCGCTGAACCGGGAGACGAGGTCGACGGTGCCGACATGGGCGCCGGTCGCCCCGTCGAAGACCTCGGCGACATTGGCGGCGCGGTCACCGGCCCAGACGTAGCGCTCCTCGTCGGAGGCGAGGACGCCGTGCGCGTCGCGGTCGGGCGAGTCGTCGTTGAAGAGCGACTGGACCGCCGGGGTGTTCGGCGGGTTGGCCGGTGAGTAACCGCTCATCGGCAGCCGGAAGACGCTGAACTGGTCGAGGTGGTCGGGCGTGCCACCGCCTCCGTTCCCGAAGACCTTCCCCTTGGCCTCGATGAACCCGCAGCCGTTCGCGGGGATCCTGCTCGCGTCGTACTCTCCCACGATCGACATCGGCGTCGTGCGCCAGTCGACCACGAGCATCCCGCCGCCCCGGAGACTGACGAAGACCGGGCCGTTGTCCGAGGCGATGAACGGGCAGATCGGCGCGTTGTCCGGGCGGAGCCGGGGTGCCTGGCACGGTATCCCGTTCGGGGTGGTGCATCCGGCCAGGTCGATCGTCGCGGCCGGCTGCTGGACGAAGGTGCCGGACGCGTAGTCGGTGCTGATGCGCTCCAGCTTCTTGCCGTTCTGGTTGGAGACGACGAGGTACTTGTCGTCCTCGGTGGGCCAGAGGGCATGGGCCTGCCGGACCCCTCCCGCTCCGGCCTCGGTGAGGAAGCAGGCGAGCGGCTGCCGGGCGGCGGCGTCGAAGACGACCACGTGACCACTGGCGACGAAGGCGAGCGCGGCGTGGGTGTCGGCCTTGTTGAAAACAATCATGTGGGGACGTACGGGGACGCTGCCGGTGCTCGCCAGGCAGAGGGACGAGGTCGCACCACTCAGGTCTATGACGTGGACGGGCCGCGCGGCCGACAGCCGGTGGGTGACCTCAGCGCCGGAGTACACGTTGACCGCGCCGCCGTAGGAGAGCCCGTCGGTGTTGGACTGGTCGACCAGCCACACCTCGTACGACTTCCCCGCCGGCGCCTGGGGCGGCGCGGCCGCTCCCAGGACGAACAGCACCAGCACCGCGACGATCGCGACCCGCCACTTCCCCATACGCCCTCCAAGGTCGTTCCAGCCGGAACATCTCCATATCCCTTCCGACCACGCTGCTTTCTACTTTCAATCCCAGAACGCCACAAGTCCAGAAATTGCTTGAACTAAAGGAAAACAGGCGAAAAAACCTCATATTGCAGATATTTGCCACAATTCCGGCAACAAACGACACCCGCCGACTATCGGGAATTGCATATACAGATATTTCGGTATATAGCCAGTGGTCTGGCGGCACCTCACGCGACGTCCCCCGGATCTGGCGGCCGATATATTGGCGGTCATGAACTCGCTGGTCCGACGCCCTCTGGGCCAGACCGGTCTGACCGTGACACCTGTCGGTCTCGGCCTGGCCGCACTCGGCCGTCCCGCCTACATCACACTCGGCCGCGCCGAGGACCTCGGCGACGACCGCGACATCGCCGTGATGCGGTCACGCACCTGGGCCGTACTCGACGCCGCCTGGGCGGCGGGGGTGCGCTACCTCGACACGGCGCGCTCCTACGGGCGGGCGGAGGAGTTCCTGGCCGGCTGGCTGCGCGAGCGCGGGATCGCCCCGGGAGCGGTCACGATCGGTTCGAAGTGGGGATACGCCTACGTCGGCGACTGGCGTCTGGACGCCGAGCGGCACGAGGTGAAGGAACTCACCGCCGACCGGCTGCGCGTCCAGTTGGAGCAGACACGCGCGCTGCTAGGCGAGCACCTGTCGCTCTACCAGATCCACTCGGCGACCGTGGAGAGCGGCGTGCTCGACGACGAGGACGTGCTCGACCGGCTGCGCGCGCTGCGGGCCGAGGGAGTGGCGATCGGTCTGTCGACGAGCGGGCCGCGTCAGGCGGACACGATCGACCGGGCGATCGGAGCCGGGCTGTTCGACACGGTGCAGTCGACGTGGAACCTGCTGGAGCGCTCGGCCGGTGAGGCACTCGCGCGGGCGCACGAGGCGGGGCTGGGCGTGATCGTCAAGGAGGGCGTGGCGAACGGCCGGCTGACCGCCCAGGCGGCGCCCGCCGCACTCCTGGCCGCCGCGCGCGAGCGGGACACCACACCGGACGCGCTCGCACTGGCCGCCGTACTGGCACGGCCGTGGGCCGGGGTGGTGCTGAGCGGCGCGGTCTCGGCCGGGCAACTGCGTGACAACCTCGGCGCGGTCGAGACCGGCTGGGACCATGAGCTCGACGAGCGGCTCGCCGGACTGGCGGAAACCCCGGAGAGCTACTGGTCCGAGCGCGGCGCGCTTCCCTGGAGCTGAGTCCGCCGACGCCGGGAGCCTCCTGCCCACCTTCGCCGGCAGTACCCGACGACCGGCGACACACCGGCCCTCTTACCGGGGAACGGCCCCCTGCCGCGCTTTACGAGCCACCGAACCACACGGATCCCGGCGTCACCGGGAAGGCGGCGCCGATCAGGAGCGTACCGATGACGATCGTGAGGGCATAGGCCTCGAGCGGGACGAGGTCGCGTTCGCCGTAGTGGGCGCGGCTGCCCGCGAAGAGGGTGAGAAAGCATTTCATCACCGTCATCCCGTTGACGCCGACGACACCGAGCAGCACGGGCCAGGCCGGCGGGAAACCGGTGACCGAGCCGTGGACCAGCAGGTGATCACCGGCGAATCCGAGGGACGGCGGGAAACCGACGCCCGCGAGGCCGCACAGCAGGAACGCGACGGCCAGGCGCGGGGTCCTGGCAAAGTTCCCACCGGGGGTCGCCAGTGACAGCGCTCCCCGCCGAGCCTCCAGCGCGGCGAGGGACATCGCGAATCCCGGCAGGGCCAGGGCCGACGCCTGCCAGGTCAGCAGCGCCCCGGACACCGCGATCGGTGAGTCGCCGCCGAGCCCGAACACGACCAGCCCGCCCTGGCTCATCATGAGGAAGGCCAGCGCCCGCCTCGCCCTGTCCTGCACCACCGCGAGCACCGCGGCCGCGACGGCGGTCAGGACACCGAGCGAGGCGACCTCCTGCGCGGGGAACGCGGAGAGCAGGTCGAGCCGGGTGAGCATGCCGAGCGGTGCGATGCCGAACGCGACCACCACCCCCATCGGAGCCCGCTCGACAAACCTGGGGTACCAGCCGTGCGCGGGCACCAGGGCGAGCCTGATCACGAGCGCGAGGGCGACGAGTACCGCCCCCGTCTCCTTGTGGCCGGTCGCCGCCAGCGCGGTGCCCGCGCCGAGGAGCAGCACGCCGGGCACGTGGTAGGCGGCGAACAGGCGGGCGAGCCCGTCGTCGCGCCGGCGCAGTTCGGCCCAGACCAGCCAGGCCGAGAGCGCCCACAGCGCGACCGTCGCCCCGCCCTGCCCCACGGCCCCGAACCCCGACGAGGCGGCCAGCAGGCGCAGTATCCGGGCCAGGGTCGCCGGCGGGTGTTCGGCGAGCGGGCTCATCGCGACCACCAGCAGGCCGGCCAGGCAGGTCAGGATGCCCGCGAACCTGGCGGCACCGTCCGGCACGACCGCCACGAGCAGGCCCCACAGGTGATCTCCGGTGAGCGGGGCGAGCAGGGGCGGCACGGCGGACAGCGTCGCGACAAAGGCGGCGGCGGTGGCGCAGACCACCGCGACGTGGCGCGCGCGCCGCCGGTCAACGGTCCTGGCGACGGCGCAGGACGCGGCCAGGAGAACGGCCGCCACCAGCAGCGGAACCAGTGCGATCATGACTTCCGCTCCCCTCGGCCACAGCTCAGCCACCGCGCCCAGCGATCGTCCAGCGAGTCGGCCCGCCGGACCAGTCGCACGAACCCGCCCACCGCGTAGTCCCGCAGCCAGGCGTCGAAGTAGCCTCTTTCCAGCGCGTACCGGTACAGCCATGCCTGCACCGCCCGGGGAATCAGACGCTCCAGGTGCTTTCCGGTACGCGGTAGCGGCCCGTTCGTCATCCGCTCCAGGTGGTGATGGTCGTGGATCAGGCTGGGCGAGCGCAGGATCTGGGCGCTGCGCGACACGGCGTGCGCGACCAGGTGTGCCAGCGCGAGGTAGCGCAGTCCCAGCCCGACCTCGACCATGATCATTCCGATCTGGGTCATCGAGGCGTAGGCCAGCGCGCTCTTGATGTCCGTCTGGACACGTCCGGACAGGGTGACGTGGACGGCGGTCAGCGCGCCGACGGCGACCACCGCGATCCGCGCCGCCGTCGCCCCCGCCCACACGGACTCGGTGCGCAGCAGCAGGTACGGGCCCATGCTGACGGAGACCGCTCCGTAGCAGATGGCGCTCGACGGCGTCGGCCCCTCCATCGCGCGGGGCAGCCATCCCCCGAGGGGCACCTGCGCGGCCTTCCCCATCGCCGCCCACAGCAGCAGGATCCCGATCAGGGCCGCGTCCTGAGTGGTCGCGGGCGCCTCGAAACCCGCCCACCCTCCGTCGCGCAGGACGCCGGTGACCGTGGACACGCCGGTGGTGTGGTGCAGCCACACGACGGCGGCCGGCAGCCCCACATCGCACGCCCGGTAGGTCAGGAACGCACGCAGGGCGTGTTCCACCGGCCTTTTCCGCTCGTGGAAGAAGGCGATCAGCAGCGCCGAGGCCAGCCCCGCGAGTTCCCAGCCCGCGAAGGCGAGCTCAAGCGCGCCCGACAGGGCGACGGTCTCGACGCCGACCCCGAACAGGGCGAGGAGCAGGTAGAACCGCAGGTATCCCGGCTCCCTGTGCAGGTACCGCTGCGAGAAGACACCGATGAGACCCACCAGGAGCGCCGTGAGGGCGGCGAAGGGAAGCGAGAGCCGGTCACCCACGAGCAGCAGGTGGAACCCGTACTCTCCGCCGCCGAACCAGGCGCCCGCCGGCATCGTCACCGGCACCGTCAGGGCACGGTCGCCGCGCGTCACGGTGACGGCGAGCACGAGCGCTGACACCGCCGCGAGCCCGAAGGCCACGGTGACGATCGTTGAGACGGTCCGCTCAGCGCGTACCCGGCCCCACCAGGCGAGTGCGGCCAGGAGCAGGAACGCGCCGAGGGGCAGCCCGGCGATCGCGATCAGCAGACACCGGTGTATCTCGAGGCTCACCGCGGCTCCCGGGTCCACTGCCCGTGACCCGCCGGCTCGTGCCCGACGACAGGGACACCGATCGGGTCGAACACGTCGCAGGCCCCGGGGGGTTCCGCCTCGAAGGCGGCCATCGCGTGGGCGCAGCCCAGATGGCCGCGCTCGCCCGCGTAGAACCGCGCGGAGCGGTCCACCACGGGGAACACGGTGGTCTCCGGGATGTGGGGCACGAAGACGCCGTGGCGGAACACGCGCATCGCGCCGGAGTCCGGGCTCCACGCCACGAGCCGGATCCAGCCGTTCACGACGAGCCGGTTCAGGCCGGGATGGGCGCGCAGGATCGCCGCCAGGCGCTCCGGATCGGCCTCGACGACCAGCAGCAGGCGTACCGGCTCGTGAATCTCGACCATCTGCCAGGGAAGCCCGGTCCGCAGATCCGAGGCGTGCCCGTCCATCACGCCGAGCAGGCCCGTGATGTTGTGCGGAAGCTTCGTCCCGCAGCCGTAGCCGACCGGGTCGACGTGGCTGAAGTAGTACTCCAGGTTGATGCCGGCGCAGACCGGCCCCGCCGCGAGGAGCAGGCCCGCCAGGAGTTCCCCCGAGGGATCACCGTCCGGGTCGTAGGAGACGAGGAAGGCCCGCCGGTCGAGGAAGAGCCCGCGGGTCCGCGAGCGCCGCCCCACCACGCACACCGCGTTCGTGGCGTGCCCGTACTCGGGCCGGGGTTGCCCGAGGTCCACGGCGCGGGTCCCGACGTGGACCGGCGCGTCACCGGGCGAGAGGTCCGCGGGCGCGGACTCGAAACGGCGGGACCGCTCGTGCGCGGCCAGGACGCACGCGGCGGCCACGGCCTGCTGAGCCCTGCCGACCTCCGCGCGGCACCGCTCGGGCACCAGGTCCTCGTCGTAGTAGGTCATCGAGTCGTCGCAGGTGTCGTGGTACGCGCCCACGAACCAGGTGCCCTCCGGCAGGTGGATCCCCCGATCGCGGAGGTTCGCGCGTACCCCCGGGTGGTTGGCCATCGCGGCGAACGCGCGCGCGTTCGGACCGCCACGCCCGCCCCCGGTGGCGCCGCAGTCGTGCGCGGACTCGTGCGGGTTGTTGAGGCTGGACGAGCCGTGCCCGACGACCAGCACCACGGGGCACAGAGCCCGGCCGAGTCCGGTGGTCCGCAGGACCGCCGACACCACGTCGGCCATCTCCGATACGGAGTAACCCCTGAGCGGGCCGTCACCGCTCGCGCCCGTGAGGACCCGTTCGACGGCCAGCCGGGTGACGGGCCCGGCAGCCGCGCCGGCCCCGAGCCGCCGGGACCAGCTGCGGGACAGGCGAGGGAGCAGACAGTGGCCGAACAGGCCGAACAGGTGGGCGAGTCCACCCACCAGCGCGAGCGCGCCACCGCGCACCAGAGTCCTGTTCCCCACCGCGACCAGCCGCCCCCAGGCGCCCCGGCGACGGCGTGAGCTCTCGCGCCGAGGGGGCCACGTCCCGCCGACCGGCTCCTCCACGACCAGATGCCGGGGCGTGACACCGACCGGGCAGAGAGGGCGCGGACGCACGTCCTGCAGCCCCCGGTAGATCATGGCGACTCCGAAGAAACCGGCGTAGCCGAAGGTCTCGGCCCGCGGGAAGTGCTCCTCCAGGTGCCGTCGCAGCGACTCCTCCCGCTCGTCTATGCAGAACACGGCCTGGAACACGGGACGGGGTGACCTTCTCGTCGCGGCGAGCGCGTGGTGCGCGGCGAGCGCGTCGAGCACCCCGATCCGATGGCGCCGTTCGTAGGCGAGGTGCAGCAGGCGGCGCCGCTCGATCCCGTCGAAGGACCTGACCTCCGCCAGCCAGGCCGCCGCATGCCCGGCGTCGGCGAACACCGCGGTGTCGACCGGCATGATCTGGGCCAGGACGAACGCCTCGTACACCAGTTCCAGGTCGGGCTCCGGAGCGAGCCGGGGAGGCCGATCGATGTCGGTGAGCGCGGCGCGACCGCCGAGACGCTCGGCCACCACGTGGCGTGCCGCGTACGCGTCGAGGGTGAGCTGCACGGCCAGGTGGTCGACCAGCCGTGCGGGACGCGCCTCGACCGGCGAGCGGTCGGGCCGGTGCTCGAACTGGCGCGTCATGCCCGCCCAGCCGCGCAGCGACAGCAGGGTGGCCTGGATCACGGCCGCCCAGTCCCGTTCGGGCACCGCCAGTTCGCCAAGGGCCCACGCGACGGTCCGCTCGGCCGTCCAGGACTCCGCCTCCTGCCGCCTCAGCTCGGGGGCCAGTCCGCGAAGGAACCGGTCGGGCGGGCCCCCGCCCCGGCCGTAAAGCCGTCGGAAGGCGCCGAGAAGGCCCCGTTCTCGTTCCGGCATCGGCCAGTAGGCGACCCCCTGGTCCAGAAACGCCGCGCAGAGCCGGATCATCAGCGGGTGGACGAGTTCGTCGGGGTCCGCTCCGGTGACGGCGAGGATCCGGTCACGCGGGCGCGGCGACGGCCGCCCGGCCTCTCTCGGGGGTGGCGCCACCCGTTTCAGCCGGTTCCAGAGTCGTTCGAGCAGTTGCTCCACCGGTGCCCGCGCGCCCGATCCGGGCATCGCCGGCCCGCGCCGGTCTCGCCGGGCCTGTCGTAGCAGCTCTGCGCGGCGCCGCTCGCCGATGTGGGCGGTGAACCGGGACAGCTGGGGCGTCTCGTGGAGCAGCCGGCGCAGCGCGGGGCCCCTGGGGACGTCGAGCAGGTGCCGGAGCCGTAGGGCGTGGAACTCGCGGCGTGTCGGGCCGCCCGGCACGATCGGGATGTCGCCGCCGGTCACCGGCCCGACGACCGCGTCGAGGTCTCCGCACTGGATCCGCCCCGAACCCAGGTGGCCGTGGAAGGCCGCCTCGCTCTGGAAGGGTTCGGTGCCGAACAGCCGCGCCGCGCGGACGACGGCCTTCTCGAAGGGCAGGTGTTCGAAGGCGTGCAGGGTGTTGTGGTGGACGAACGTCTGCAACGGCGCCTGCCCGGGCAGCAGGCTCGCCGCTCGTGCCACCATGTCCGCCACGGCGACACGTCGGTCCTCCCCGACCGGGTACATGACCATACCGATGTGGTTCATGCCCGCCTCCTGCGCCTGGTGGCATGCGGATGGGACGAGACGGGCCACAGCCGGTCGAGCCCTCGGAAGGTGAGGGTGGCCGCGGGCCACTCCCTGGACATCGCGTCGGTTCCGGCCAGGAAGGTGTGGTCGACCACCGCGGCGTCCTTGAGATCGATGACGATCTCGGTGATGTCCTCACCGTCGCCGCCGGCGCGCCTCACCGTACGCCGCAGGGGCAGCAGAGCCGTGAAGATGGCGGCGCCGGGAATGCTGACGTGCAGCACCTGACCGGTACGGACGGCCTGCGCGCGAGGGTGGAAGAAGGCGGGGACGGGCACCCCGCGCAGCAGGTGCAGGACGAACTTCGCGGCGAGCCCGGCCGCGACGCCGACGAGCAGGTCGGTGGCGAGCGTGACGAGCATTGTGATCAGGAACAGGGCCAGCTGGTCGAGGCCGACCCTCCTGGCGTGGCGGAACTCGCGGGGCGCGGCGAGCCGGGTCCCGGTGTAGACGAGCATGGCCGCCAGGACGGCGAGGGGAATGATCTGGAGCAGGCCGGGGGCCAGGCTGACGAACAGCAGCAGGAAGGCTCCGTGGAAGAAGTTGGACCGGCGCGAGACGGCACCGGCGTCGATGTTGGCCCTGCTCCGGACGATCTCGGAGATCATCGGCAGGCCACCGACCAGGGACGACACCAAATTGCCCCCGCCGAGGGCGAGCAGGTCGCGGTTGAGGTCGGCGGGGCGCCTCCCCGGCGCCATGGAGTCGACCGCGAGCACCGTGAGAGTGGACTCGATGGTGCCGATCAGGGCGAACATCACCACGTACTTCAGCGAGGTCATCGTGAGCAGCATGGAGAAGTCGGGGAAGGCGACGGCGTCGAGCAGGGTGTCGGGGAGCCGGACGAGATACTCGGGGCCAAGGTGGTAGGTCATGGCCATGAAGCGGTAGTCGTGCGGGCTGTGCAGGTCGAACAGCAACCCGACCGGCACGGTCACGGCGAGCACGACCAGCGGGGCGGGCACGACATGGGCCCACCGGGCGCGGATCAGCGGCAGGCCGAACAGGATCGCCAGTGACACCGCGCCCAGCAGCAGGATGCGGGGGTTGGCGTGGGCGAGGCTGTGTGGAATCTCGGCGATCAGGTCGAAGGGGCGCTCGCCATGGGGTTTCACCCCCAGCATGACGTGCGTCTGCTTGGCGATGATGATGATCCCGATCGCGGCGAGCATGCCGTGCACGACCGAAGGGGACATGGCCACGCCGACGCTGGCCACCCGGCACAGGGCGAAGACGATCTGGATCAGCGCGGCGGCGACGCCGACGGCCAGCGCCCGCCGGTATCCGGCGGCGAGGTCGCCTTGGCCGAGTTCCTGGACCGCGCCCAGCGCGATCACGATGAGGCCGGCGGCCGGGCCCTTGATGGTCAGCGGGGCGCCGCCGAGCAGGCTGACCAGGACGCCCCCGATGATCGCCGTCAACACACCGGCGACCGGCGGGAACCCGCTGGCCAGCGCGATTCCCAGACAGAGCGGGAGGGCGATGAGGAAAACCAGGAAACCGGATTTCAGATCCGCTTTCGGAAACGATTTCTGGAACGTGAACCGGCGCGCGGCCGGTAAGGGGTCATGGGTCTTCGGGTCTTGCCGTTCGGGCATCAGCGTGGTCCTCACGATGGCAGGGATGATCCACTCCGGCCGCGCTCGGCCGGATGCGGTGCGTACGGAGAGCGCCTGAGAACAGGTGCTCGGTACGCACAGGTGGACCACGGGCCCCGCCCGTCTTCGGACTCGTCTGGGACGGCTTGGTGCGGTGGAGTGTGACGGCGGCGTCCCGCGCCGGTTCACGCGTTCCGTCCGGCACGGCGCCGGAAAGGCCGTCCGCGCCGTCCAGCCGGTCGTCTTCGAACACGCACGGCCCGTCAGCGGGAAGCACGCTGAACCCGGCACCGAGCACCGCACCGATGCCGGGGCTGGTTTCGGCGGCCGACGCGCTCGGGTGAGATGTGGTTTCGGCCCGGGTCGCGGTCGGCACCCCCAGCACGGCCGTCACCAGCGACATCAACAGCACGACCGCCAGCGCCGCTCTCAGCGCGCGAAGCGGCTCCGCCCACCCGCGGACCGGGACGGTCCCGGCTGTCCGCGGATTCGGTGGTCTGTCAGATGATGGCATCACACTGGCTCCCGGCTGGGAATCCTGGCGGGTGAGGGCAGGACGAAGCCCTGCAATCTATTCGAGAAACGACAAACGCGACCAATATCCATGAAGCGCGATAAGCCGGTTTGCATATCCGCTTCCATGATTCCCGGCAACCGTATTCCGGTCGCCGAGATCCAGTCGGCAGCACACGCCTTCCCCGTCAGCGTCAATATAACTTTCCGCCATCAAAATAAGCGGAAGACAGCGAAGCGTTACTGGAACGTTGCCGGAATCCGATAGTCATCCAGGGCATTTATCACGATATTAGCGATATTACATAGACGCAGATCCCGAAGCTCTCTTCACACCACTGAACTGTCGCGGAAAATCCCGGGCACGCGAGTTTCGCGACGGCCCGCCCCCGCCTTCTCCACGCCCCGAAGGCCGCGGACCACCGCAGGGGCCGGCAGCGGGTCCGGCACCGGCCTGCCGTGACCATAGGCATCGAGGGGGTTTGCCGTGACCGTCGTGGATGTGATCCACTACATCCCATCCCATTCAGTGCGAATACCTCATGAACGGAACCGGCCCCCATGAGCACCTCTCGCGAATCAGACTGGCAGCCCGTGGAACTCGATGCCGACCGGCCGCATTCGGCCCGCATCTGGAATTACTGGCTGGGTGGAAAAGACAACTATCCCGCCGACCGCGACGCCGGCGACATGGTCGAGGGGCTCATCCCCGGCATCGTCGACTCGGCCCGGGCCGACCGGGCGTTCCTGGGCCGCTGCGTCCGCCACCTCGTCGCCGACGCCGGTATCCGCCAGTTCCTCGACATCGGCACGGGCCTGCCCACCGCCGACAACACCCACGAGGTGGCGCAGCGGATCGCCCCGGAGTCCCGGGTCGTCTACGTCGACAACGACCCGCTGGTCCTGGTGCACGCCCGCGCCCTGCTCATCAGCACCCCCGAAGGGGTCACCAACTACATCGACGCCGACCTGCGCGAACCCCACCACATCCTGCGGGCCGCCGAGAAGACCCTCGACCTCACCGAACCCGTCGCGCTGATGCTGCTGGGGATCCTGCATCACATCACCGACGACGACGAGGCCAGGCAGGTCGTACGGGACCTGGTCGACGCCGTCCCCTCGGGCAGCCACCTGGTGATCGCGCACGCCACCGCCGAGGTCCACGGCGATGCCATGCACGAGGCGATGCGGCAGTTCATGGAGCGAGGCGGCACCCCGATCGTGGCCCGCGACCGCGACCACCTCGTCACGTTCTTCGACGGTCTGGAGTTGCTGGAGCCCGGCGTGGTGTCCTGCTCCAGATGGCGTCCGGAACACAGCCCGTGGGGCGAGCCCGATGAGGTGTCCCAGTTCTGCGGCGTCGCCCGCAAGCCCTGACGCCCCTGCCCCCTCAGCGGCCGACCGGCCGCACACTCCGGCCCCCGTCCCAGAGGCCGGCTCGGCCCTCGACACCTGACCGGTGTGGCGGCCACCTGGAACGAGTTTATCGAGGACGCTCCGGTGTAGTCCCATGCTCGTCCGGTCGTCGCCCCCGGAGCGGCCCGTCATCGCATGATCCTTCGTCAATGCCCGCACCCGATCTTAAACACCACCTGTCGACCGGGATCCCAGGTCGGTCGTCACCAACCCCGTCAGGCTGTCGCGCAGAGCGACATGGGAGGCCCTCCTCAATGAACCCCGCTGAGGATTCCGCCGCACCGGCTCCCGGAACCGCGCCACTCGTCGTCATGGGCGTGACCGGTTCCGGCAAGACCACCGTGGGCGCCGCCCTCAGCCGGCGGTTACGGGTGCCGTTCGCCGACGCCGACGACTTCCACGACGAGGCCAACATCGCCAAGATGTCGGCGGGCATCCCCCTCGACGACGACCGGCTGCCGTGGCTGCGCGCGATCGGTGCCTGGCTCGCCGACCACGCCGCCACCGGCGGGGTGGCGAGCTGCTCGGCGCTCAAGCGGAGCTACCGCGACATCCTGCGGGAATCCGCGCCGACGGTGAGCTTCGTCCATCTGCACGGCGAGATCGACGCCGTACGCCGGAGGGTCGCCGGCCGTCCGGGGCACTTCATGCCCGCCTCGCTGGTCGACTCGCAGTTCAGGACCCTGGAGCCCCTCGGACCCGACGAGCACGGGATCGTTCTCGACTTCGCCAGGCCCGTCGGCGAGCTCGTGGAGGCCTACCTCGCCGCGGCGGCCGTCCCCCGGACGCGACCGGACCCGTACCCCTAACGCACGGCCCGGGGCCGGATCAGTCCTAGCGGTCTCCCGCCACCGTGTCGCGCAGGCTGCGCACGGCGGAGTCGACCCGCTCCAGTGTCTCGTCGGCGCAGGCCCCGGAAACGCCGGGTCTCCGCCCCGCGCGGACGTCCCTGGCGATGTCCTCCAGGGACTCCGCCAGGGCCTGGACCGCCGCCCGCGGCGGGGGCGGCGCGCCGCGCCCGGTGCGCGCGACGGTGGCGGCGGTCGCGTCGGCCACCCGTTCCAGCGCGGTCATCGCGGGCATCCAGGTGGTGACGCGCCTGCTGATCACAGGTGGCTCGGTCATCGCCCGCTGGAAGACGGTCCGCAGGTCGGCCAGGGCGTCGTACACCCTGCGGAGGAGCAGCGCCCTGCCGGGGTGCTCGGGGTCGAAGGCGTACCTGAGGTAGTTCGCGGTGGCCGACACCGCGTCGGCGAACCGGGGTCCGACCGGTGCCTCCCAGCTCCCGGGCCACGGCAGGTACCCCAGCAGCAGGACGATCACGCATCCGACCAGCGTGTCCACGATCCGGATCCTGCCCAGTTCCGGCCCCCCGCGGGTCAACAGGTCCACCAGGAACAGAACCAGCGGCGCCTGGAAGGTCGACATCAGGCCCCAGTTGCGCTGCATGCCGTAGGGCAGGAGCGCCGCGCACACCGCGATGGGGATCAGCAGCAGCGGGCCGTACGGCACCAGGAGAAGGACCAGGGTGCCGATCAACGTACCCGCGACGGTCCCGAGCGCGCGCTGCACGGCGCGCGCGAACACCGACCCGAAGTCGGGCTTGAGCACCAGCGCGACGGTCAGTGTCATCCAGTAGGACCGCTCGAACCAGCCGAGCCGGCTGACCGCTGCGGCGACGCCCATGCAGAGCGCGAGCCGGACCGTGTAGACCCGGACGAGGCGGCCGTACCACATCTTCTCCAGAACGGCCCGGAGCCGGGAGCGGTAGCCGACCGGTTCGTACGGCAGTTGGTCGGCCGCGACGTCGCCGCCGGACGCCAGGTCGACCGCCCCCTGGACGGCGGAGGAGAGGGCGCGTACGGCGGGTGAGTCGCCCTCGTGGCGCACCGCCCGCGGCGCGGGCCCGCCGGTGAGCGACGCGGCGACGCCCTCGACGGCGGACGCCGGTTCCTCGGGCGGCTCGCGCCCCTCGTGGCACAGCGAGAGCAGTGCGTTGCGAATCAGCGAGGCCTGGTTCAGCAGGGCGACCAGCCGGGTGCGCCCGGGATCCAGCCCCACCGCCGGGGAGCGGGCGCCGAGGACGGTGTCGTAGGCGTTCCTGAGCGCGGTGTCGAACGCGGCCAGGGCGTCGGCGCCGCGATCGGTGAACAGCAGGCCGAGGGCCCGGTAGGCCTCGGCCACCGCGGTCTCCTCCGGCGCGCGCGGGTGGAGGGGCCAGTCGGCGACCCCAAGCGCGATCACCCACAGCACGCCCAGCAGGAACGTCAGCGCGTTCAGGCCGGGCGGTCCCGGCAGCGCTACGCCGTCGGCGATCACGGTCATCACCAGCAGTTGCAGCCCGGCCGCCGAGCCCGTGCCCCCACTCGTGCTGATCAGTGCGGACAGCACGGAAACGGCCACCATGACCGGCACCACCCACCAGCCGTGGTCGCGGACCGCGGCCCCGATGAGATATCCAAGCGCCCCGGCGGCGCCGGCCGCGCCCATCCGGATGATCCTGGCCCGGTACGGGCCGCCCCGGTCGGCCGTCCCGGCGTTCATGGCGCCCATGGCGGGCAGCAGACCGGCCGTGACGTGCCCGGCGGCGGCCCCTCCGAGGAGCGGGACGGTCACCGCCACGGCCATGCGCAGCATCGGCCACCATCGAAGCGCCGCGGGTGCCGGCCGGACCGTCTCGACCAGCCAGTCCGGAGCGGCGTCGATCAGCCGGTCGGCGGCCCGCCGGAAGAGCGGGGGCATCGCTCGCCGTGCTCAGTACGCCGGCACGCCGGACGCGCCCGGCCCCGAGGTGGTCTCTTCACGGTCCACGGCGCACCCCTACCCGTCCGCCCCGCCGGGTTATCCCCGCGTTCGCCGACGAAGCCTTGACCACCGCGCGACGCACCGGGGTGCGCCATCGGTCAGGGGAGGATGGCGTCGACGTAGCCCCCGTCGACGCGGAGCGCGCCGCCGGTGGTGGCGGAGGCCTGTGGTGAGCTGAGGTAGACGACCATGTTGGCGACCTCCTCCGGTTCGATCAACCGCCGCAGCAGGGACTCCGGGCAGTGCTCCCGCATGAAGACGCGCTGGGCCTCGTCCCAGGACAGGTCCCTGTCGACGAGTTCGTAGACGAAGTCCTCCATGCCTCGGGTGTGGGTGGGACCGACGACGACGGAGTTGACGGTGACACCGCTGCCCGCGGCCTTCTTGGCGAAGCCTCGCGAGACGGCCAGGAGCGCGGTCTTGGACATGCCGTAGTGGATCATCTCCACGGGGATGACGATCGCGGAGTCGCTGGCGATGTACTGGACGCGCCCCCAGGAGCGCGCCACCATCCCCGGCAGATAGGCGCGGGTGAGACGGATCGCCGCCAGGACGTTCACCTCGAAGTAACGGCGCCACTCGTCGTCGGTGATCTCCAGGGCGTCCTGGACCCCGAAGACTCCGAGGTTGTTGATCAGGATGTCGACCTCCGGCAGGATGCCGACGGTGTGGTCCGCGCCCTCCTGGGTGGCGAGGTCGGCGGCGACCGGGACGATCAGCGCTCCGGGGATCTTCGCGCGCAGCGCGTCGCAGGCCCTCTCCACCTTCTCCGGGGTGCGGCCGTTGACGGCCACCGTCGCGCCCGCCCGCGCGAGACCGGCGGCGATGGCCGCCCCGATCCCCTCTGTGGATCCGGTTACCAGTGCCGTCCTGCCGGTGAGATCGATGTGCATGCGTCACGTCCTTTGATGCCCGTCGCGGAGCCGTCCCCCGTACGGGCGGGCACTCACGACCGGATGACGAGGTGGAACGGTGCTCCACCGGGCGCCTTCCCGCTGATCCGCTGTTCGTTCCCGGGTTCGCCGGTACGGAAAGCACGGATGGTGATCATTTTGGGGAAGCGCACGCGTGTGACAAAGGTTTCCGCGCCGGGTGGGGGTGTCGTGGTGGCCTGTCCGGGGTCGTCATGCCCGCGGCCGTTTCCGATGTCCGGCCGCCTGGTCACCGAGGCCGGCCCGGGCAGGAATAACCCTCCCGCTGAGACGTTAAGGGTAGTTGAAATTTCAAACGAAACGGAGGACGGTGAGCACGATGCAGTTCGGGATCTTCACCGTAGGCGACGTCACCACGGACCCCACCACGGGCCGGACGCCGAGCGAGCACGAGCGGATCAAGGCGATGGTGGCCATCGCGCTCAAGGCCGAGGAGGTCGGCCTGGACGTCTTCGCGACCGGCGAGCACCACAACCCGCCCTTCGTGCCCTCCTCGCCGACGACCATGCTCGGCTACGTCGCCGCGCGGACCGAGCGGATCACCCTCTCCACGTCCACCACCCTGATCACCACGAACGACCCGGTCAAGATCGCCGAGGACTTCGCGATGCTGCAGCACCTGGCGGACGGGCGCGTCGACCTGATGCTGGGCCGCGGCAACACCGGGCCGGTGTACCCGTGGTTCGGGCAGGACATCCGCCAGGGCATCCCGCTGGCCATCGAGAACTACGCGCTCCTGCACCAGTTGTGGCGTAAGGACGTGGTCGACTGGCAGGGCCGATTCCGCACTCCCCTGCAGTCGTTCACCTCGACCCCCCGCCCGCTGGACGGCGTCCCGCCGTTCGTCTGGCACGGCTCGATCCGCAGCCCGGAGATCGCCGAGCAGGCCGCCTACTACGGCGACGGGTTCTTCGCCAACAACATCTTCTGGCCCAGGGAGCACTTCATCCGCCTGATCGAGCTGTACCGGGAGCGCTTCGCCCACTACGGCCACGGCACCCCCGAACAGGCGATCGTCGGCCTGGGCGGGCAGGTGTTCATGCGGCGGAACTCCCAGGACGCGGTCCGGGAGTTCCGCCCCTACTTCGACAACGCTCCCGTGTACGGCCACGGCCCCTCGCTGGAGGAGTTCACCGACCAGACCCCGCTCACCGTGGGCAGCCCGCAGGAGGTCATCGACAAGACCCTGACCTTCCGGGACTCCTTCGGCGACTACCAGCGTCAGCTGTTCCTGATGGACCACGCCGGGCTCCCGCTCAAGACGGTGCTGGAGCAGCTCGACATCCTCGGCGAGGAGGTCGTCCCGGTACTGCGCAGGGAGTTCGCCTCCGGCAGGCCGGCCGAGGTGCCGGACGGCCCCACCCACGCGGCCCTGCTCGCCAGGCGCGACAGCGCGGCCGAGACGGGCGAGCAGCCCGTCCCCGCCACCTGAGACATCCGAGTCCACCCCTGGAAAGGAAAAGCAATGGAATCCGTCCGGCTCGTGGTCGTCTCGGCCGGTCTCGGCCTGCCGTCCTCGACACGCCTGCTGGCCGACCGGCTGGCCGAGGCGACCGTACGACGGCTGTCGGGCGACGGGCACCCGGCCGAGGTACGCGTGATCGAGCTACGCGACCTCGCCACCGACATCGCCGCCAACCTGGTGACCGGCTTCCCCGGCGCCACGCTGCGCGAGGCGATCGAGGCGGTGACGGAGGCGGACGGCCTCATCGCGGTGACGCCGATCTTCACCGCCTCCTACAGCGGCCTGTTCAAGTCGTTCTTCGACGTGATCGACAACAGCGCGCTCACCGGCAAGCCGGTGCTGATCGCGGCGACCGGGGGGACGGCACGCCACTCGCTCGTCCTGGAGCATGCCATGCGCCCGCTCTTCGCCTACCTGCGCGCGATCGTCGTACCGACCGCCGTCTACGCCGCGTCCGAGGATTGGGGCACCGGCGGAGACAGCCGCGCCGACGACCTCGCCTCCCGCGTCGCCCGCGCGGCCGGCGAACTGGCCGGCCTGATGTCGCACCGGCCCGCCGCCGCCCGGCAGGTCGAGGCCGTGATCCCGTTCGAGCAGCAACTGGCCGCCCTGCGGCCCTGACGAACGGGCGGACACCTACCTGCCGTCGCCGTCCCAGGCGTAGGCCTGGAACGGCGGGTCGAGGGGGGCGTCGATCAGCCGGTTGGCGAACGTGGAGATCGTGTAGGCACCGACACCGAGGACGACCTCAAGGGCGTTCTGCGGCGTGTAGCCGGCGCCGAGGAACGCCCGCGTCTCCTCGTCGCCGACCGCGCCGCAGTGGTCCATCACCGCGAGGGTGAACGACCGCAGCGCCTCCGAGCGGGTGTCCGAAAGGGGCTTCTGGGCCCGCAGCCCCTCGATGACCTCGGCCGGGGCCTCCAGCCTGACCAGCGTGGCGGTGTGCATCGCCACGCAGACGTGGCAGCCGTTGCGGGTGGCGACCGTCAGGATGACGATCTCACGTTCGATCGGGGCGAGGGTGGTCTGCTCGAAGACGGCACTGGCCGTCAGGAACCCCTTGAGCAACTCCGGGGAGGTGGCCATCCGGCCGACCGGCGCGGGGATGAAGCCGAATTTCCGCTCCACCCCCTCGACCGTGGTGCGGGCGGCGGCAGGGGCACTCTCGGCGGTGTGGGTGACGAAGACGTCGTGGGACATGGGGACCTTCTCTCTGGATTCTCCGGGCACGCCGAAGACGGGCCCGGCGGACGCACATCGGGGCAATATCGTCAATGTGGTTGTCTATATAGTAAACATGGTTGACGACTTTGGCAATGATCGAGGCCCGACTCCCCTACGGAGACATCGACGTCTTCCCAGATGGCCACAACCACCAAGCACGCCCCGGACCCGAGCCGGTCCGTGCCGCCGGTTCGAATGCCCCAGCGAGGACGTCCAGGAGGCTGCTCGCCCCCACGCGGCCCGAGGAGCCAGTCCGCAAGATCGGCCCTTGACCTCAAGCGAGGTTGAGTTCCTGGACGGCGGGCACCCGACCACGGTGTGGAACCGTACGCCGGGAAAGGCCGACGCCCTGGTCGCCCAGGGGGCGCGGTGGGCCGCGACCGTCCGCGACGCGGTCGCCGCCGGCCCGCTCGTGGTCAGTGGGCACGGCCGGACTCCTGGAGAAAACGCGTTGCGGCCGGTTCCGGAGATCCGGCATCCTCACATCAGGTCAGTCGAGCTTCACCAGGAGGGACCATGCGCCGCCATCACGGTCGGAGCCGTCGCGTCATGCGTGCTCGTCGCCGTATGCGCATGCCCCGGGAGGCTCGTGTGTGACACCCGCCGTCACGACACGAGCCGTCCCGGACCACACGGTCCGAGACGGCTCTTTCTTTGGAGCGGGTGAGGGTGCTGGTGTGCTCGGCGGTTTCATAAGCCGCTGTGGGCGGGTTCGATTCCCGCACCCGCTACCAAGCCTCTGTGGCGCAGTGGAGAGCGCGCCTGCTTGCGGAGCAGGAGGCCGCTGGTTCGATTCCAGCCAGAGGTGCCGCGAAACACAAGGTAGAAGGCCGCTCCCGACCTCCGGGAGCGGCCTTCACGATCCTCTGAGTGACTAAATGCGTGACTAAGCTTCTGGATCACCATCAAAGATGCGGTCCATCGCGGTGGCTCCACCTTGAAGAACCGGACGGATCTGCTGGAGGTAGACGGCCTCTGTGACAGCCGTACTGCTGTGGCCGACCAGCCGGGAAATCTCCTCCAAGGGGATGCCGTGATCAGAGAGGAGCGAGACGAAGCTGTGCCGCAGCTCGCGGGGCGTCCACTTCGCCGGATCCACTCCCGGCGCGCCCTTGATCGCCTTGCGGAAGTTGCGCCGTGTCTTGGACGGGTCAATCCCGGCGCGGTTCACCTTTTCTGGGCAGGTCGGGGGCGTCCTGGCGTCGCCTGGTCGAGCGGTTGCGCGTGGCGGTGGTACGGCCGAGCAGGTTGCCCCGCATCCCGGCCGCGGTGATCTCGGCATCGAGCCCGGCGAGGATCGCGTCCAGGTCGGTGGTGTCGTCGCCGGCCTTTTCCACGGCATCGCGCTGGGCCTGCATGTCAGCGCAGAACTCCACCAGCCAGCGCTGTTCCTCGTTGGGCTCATCCGGAGTGGTCGCCGGTTCGGCCTCCAGGTGCCAGCCTTCCCGGCACTGGGCCATCCGCAGGTAGCGGTTACGCCGAGCGCAGGAGGGACACTTGGCGTCCATGGTGGCCCCGCAGGGCACATTGACGTCCTCGGTGAGCCCGGTGTGGGTGTCCAGCCACCGCAGGACCACGGGCCGGATGCACACGCCGTTGTGCTTGGCGATCTCCACCGCGATATCCAGCGCGAGCGGCATTCTCTGACGCTCGGCACGCGACAGGCCGCGATCGTTGGGGGTGCTCACACGTCCTCCCCATCGTGGTCGGGGTCGAGGAATGCACCCTGTCCGCACTCGCGGCACTCGACCAGGCCGCAGATCAGGTCCAGCCACAGCGTGTTGACCGCGCCGCAGGCCGCACAGCGCAGGCCGTCGAGGATGTAGGCCAGCTCAGTCACGCTCGCCCCTCTCCATTTCGGACAGGTCGGCCACCAGCCGAAACATGGTCTGGTAGGGGTCGGCGGTGACGCGGACGTTGACCAGCTCGAAGGCCAGGACGGGCTGAGCGTGGCGCGGTCCCAGAAGGGCCAGGATGGGCCGCTCGCACACGCGGGTGATCTCCTCGTCGGTGCCGTAGAAGCAGACCTTCACGCGGTCACCCCCAGAGCCATCGCGCGGATGTCGGCGTCGGAGACGTAGGCGGCGCGCACCCGGATCAGGTCGGGCGAGGTCTCCAGCCGGACGTAGCCGATACCGGCCCCCTGCGCAGGAATCGGGGAGATGTGATCGGCCAGCGCCCCGCGATCCCGAGCACCGTCGCCGAGGACCATGTCCACCTGCTCGGACTCATCCAGGCGGAGAGCAATCTTGTCGGGGAACAGGTTGCGGATGTTCATGACCTCCTTGCGCGGGTCCTGAAGTGCGGCCATGACGCCGAACCCGACCGCACGGCCCTGTGTCGTGAGCGTCGCCAGGGCAGCGGAGATACGGAGCTTCAACCCCTTGTCGGACTGGTAGGCGGTCAGGAACGCCACCTCGTCGACCACCACCAGGACGAACGGGTCATCGACGGTGGGAGTGTGGGAGCGCTGGAGCCCGGCGTAGCGATCGGCCCGCTCCTGCATGATCTGCACAGCCGCTTCCAGGAGATCGGCGCAGTCGGCCGGGCTCGCGGCGTAGCGGGTGCCGAACAGGTCGCGTCCGTAGGACAGTTCCATCCGCTTGGGATCCAATGCCCACACCTGCGCCAGGCCCGCACGCGTAGCAGGTAGCAGGCCGCGAATCGCCGACCAGATGACCGAGCCCTTGCCCGCCCCGGTGGCCCCGGCGACCAGGACGTGAGTGCCGTGGACCTTCAACAGCCAGGGCTTGCCGTCCTCGCACGTACCAACCTCCACCGGACCCACCGACGCCTCATCCGGAACCGGCACGGCCGGAAGCGGTGTGGCGAGGGGATCACGGCGGGGGAAGACAAGCAGCAGCCGGCCCGAGCGCGCGATGGAGACCCGACAGGATTGAGCCCCGAAGCCATAGGCGAGGTGGTCGGTGCGGTCGGACCAGTCCTTGACTGACTGCCCGGTGAGCATCCGCACCGTGACCAGGCCGGCCCACGAGGTGCAGGTGACGCGGACGATTCGGGGCAGGTAGTCCCGGCCGCGTAAGTGTCGTCCGAGCCCGGAGATGATCATCACCGGTTGCCAGTGCCGCCGGTAGATCCACACCAGTCGCCACCAGGCCAGCAGCCGCCAGCCCACCAGCCGCAGGAACGAGGGACGAGCGAGGAAGAACCAGGCCAGGCGACCGGTGTTCTGGGCGACGTAGGCGGTGGCGGTCATGCCGTCGAACTCCACCGGGACGAACGGCAGGCCCGGCAGCGCAGCCGGGACGACGGGTTGAACCGGGGACAGGATCTTGACCGAGACCGTCTTCTGTCCGGCCTTGACGGTCGGGTCTGCGTCCATGACGGCGACCTGCCAGACGAGTTCGCCGGTGTTCTTGTCCTTGGCGTAGACGGTGCGTCCCTTGGACGAGGCGTCGAAGTCCTTGACCTGCTCGACCTCGCCGACGATGTAGCAGCCGTGCGGGAAGACCTGCGTGAAGCTGATCGGGATGGGGCCTTGGATGGCCATGGGGGTTCCTCTCCTTGAGCGGCAACCAGATGGCTAGTTGTTCACTTGTCCGCTTAAGTTGAAGGTAGCCTACGACCACTCGTCCGCACAAGTGATTGAGTCTAGCGAGCCGCGAAGACCCGCCCACGTCGCAGAAAGTCATGGCTATCGACTACCGGCGCATCCGCACTCCAGTTATGCGGCGACCCGGGGATCAGCGTGGAGATTGCCGCCACACGGCGGATCAAAGTATCTTCATATCAAGATAAATATGAGGAGTTGTGATGCTGCATCACGTGCTGCTGGCCTGTCCCCCTGGAAGCGAGCCGGTCTTGCGCGACTTCTACGAAGGCGTACTCGGCCTGGCCGAGATCCCCAAGCCCCCCGCTCTCGCCACTCGCGGCGGGTGCTGGTTTCGCGGCCATGGCATCGAACTGCACCTGGGTGTCGAGGCCGACTTCCGCCCCGCCCGCAAGGCACACCCCGGCATCCTGGTCCGCGACATCGACCAGTGGGCCCAGCGGCTGAGCAACGCCGGCTATCCGGTCGACTTCGACGACGACTTCCCAGGAATGCGCCGCTTCCACAGTGAAGATCCCCACGGCAACCGCCTGGAGTTCCTCGAACCGCTTCCCTGATGTCGGTGTACAGGTAGATGTGCACAGGCATGTACGTACAGGCTTGGTGCGTAGGCGGCGGCCCACTCGCTCAGCGCGGCGACGGCAGCACGGCCAGCTCGCAGGCGTAGGCGTCAGCCGGCGCGCTCAGCACCCAGACGATCATCGCAGCCAGCGTCTGCGGCCGGATGCACAACTCGGGATCGTACGGGCGCCCGAAGGCGCTCCTGACCTCACCCAGGTGATCGGTCGCCGTCGCCGCGGGATAGACCGTGGTGACGCGTATCCCATGGGCGGCCTCCTCCTCACGCAGTGAATCGGCCAGTTCCCGAAGTGCCGCCTTGCTGGCAACGAACGCAGACCAGCGGGGGACACCGGTCATCCCGGGCGAGGCGTTGACGAAGATCACATGGCCCCTGGACCGCCGCAACGCGGGCAGCGTCAGCCGTACCAGTTCGGCGGCGGAGGCCACGTTCACCGCCAGCGTCCGCCGCCACGTCTCGGGGCCGGCCTCGGCGACGGCCTCCACGGAGGAGATTCCCGCGCAATGCACCAGCGCCTGCACATCTCCCAGTTCCCCCGCGTCCTCCAACTCTCCTACGGCAGCGGCCAGCGTCCCGGGTTCAGCCAGATCCGCCTCAATCCCCCGCACATTAAGCCGCCCGACATCGCGCCCCACGGCAGTCACCCGATGCCCGGCCTCTACGAGCGCGCTGACCAGCGCCGTCCCGATCCCTCCGGTGGCTCCGGTCACCAGCACATTTCCCATGAGACTCACTTTCTTCGCGGCGCAGTACCTGATCATCGCCCCCGGAGAAGTGGCACACAACCTCGTGTACTTCTGTCCGTACCTGCCTCTGCACTTGAACCCGTACACCGACACCAAGCGCCCAGGCCGTCCGTGAACGGTTGGCGCCCTACGGCCTGGGCGGAGGGAACTACCGCTGGTTGCCTTCAACGTGCTGGCCGACGCAGAGCTCGGCCAGATAAAGGCGCTACTGATCCGTGGCCAGCAGGACAGGTGGTGGCACTTCGAGGCTTCCTGCGTCACCGATGCCTGGCACAACGCCTAGTCAGCTCACCTGATAGACGTCCTGGAGTTCGTGAAGGTCGCCGGGGAGAGCCACACTCATCACCAGGAGCACCGTCCCAGTGGCGCCATGCACGGTGGCCAGCACCCCGAGGACGGGCTTGGCAGAGCCGAGCAACTCGGCCTCTTCCTTGGTGGGGTTGCGCGCGGTCAGCCGCTCGGTGACGTGATCGAACCGCAGGTGCTTGACCGCCTGGAGATGATGACGCACCCCGCGCGCCAGCGGTTCGGGCTTGTCGACGTCGGTGCCCAACGCGATCTCCAGCGGGAACCACAAGGTCTCCACCGCAGACACCCGGCCACCCTGCTTGGCCACGCGCCGACGGGAGATCACCGGTGTCTTGTCCTCCACCCCCAGCAGGCGGGCGATGTGACGGGGAGCCGGAACGCGGGCAACGTCGGTGACCGTCTCACCGCTCTCGGCCTGCTCAGCCACCGCCAAGCCCGGCCGAACGCGATCGGCGGCACTCTCGGGACGACCCTTCACGAACGAGCCGCGGCCATGCTCACGCTCGATCCAGCCCTGCATGGCCAGCGTCTGAAGCGCCCGCACCACCGTCGTGCGGCCCACCCCGAACTCCCGGACGAACTGCGTCTCCGAGGGCAGCATGTCGCCGGCCGCGTACTGCCCGGCCTCGATACGCTCCTGAATCGCGCCCATCACCTGGGCATACTTCGGAGGGGCGAAATCCCTGCTCATCTTAACCGCCCGATCGCTCTACCACTTGTCTGCACAAGCACACTACCGGCTGAGGGCAGCCCTGTCAGGATCCACAGCAGCGACAGGCGACTACCTGGCCAGCCCGGCCAGAATCCTGATCCACACCACCCGCGCCTGAGCAGGCGACCACGCCTCACTGTGAAGCACGACGCTCCGGTTTCTGTCCTGAACCGTCTTCCGGATGAATGACAGCCCGCCCGCATCGCACAATTCGTAAAACGTCACCCGATGCTCATGACAGGTCCAGGCCACTACCCGAACCCGCCCGAAACGCCGCGACCTATTCCAGGCCAAAGGCATGCATCCAGGAGCAGCCGGTACGAGATGATGCGCTATGCACGACACTCCCCGCCGGGGAGGATTCTCGCTCATGATTCCTGCCGCTCGAAACGCACCGACCCGGCCAGGTCCACGGTGGCGTGAAAGATCACCTGCCGTGACCAGTCGTCCTGCACGGTGCTGAAGTCGTAGATCCGGTGCGTGATGCGGCCCCAGACCGTCGCGGGCGACTCCATCCGCCGCAGCTCCGTGCGCAGCGTGTCCATCGCCGTGGCCTGCCCCGAACTGATCCCGCACGGTCCGAGCTCGCCGGTTCCGCCAGAGGTGATGAACACCTCCCACTCGAACCTCTCGACGAGCTGTTCCGTGCCGCCGCAGTAGATGCAGTCCTCGTATGCCGAGAATTCCAGGTGAAGGCCCACGGCCGCCACGCATCCACGGCGGGTGACTATCTTCCAGCCGCGCCCGTCGCACTCCGTGCACTTAACCGGTGTTGTCATGCCGGAAAGAATGTCCGGGCGAACTTTTCCGCCCTATCCCGCGCAGGTATACCACCGAGAATATAGAGTCCCGTTCTGCGGCAATGCACCACTTCGGAACCGATGACCGGAGAATGGAATGCACAGCAACGCTTTCAATCCGATCGAGATTCCGGCACGGGTCTGGGACAGCGACGAAAGCCAAGAAATCCTTAAGAACCGTGACGTGATGGGGCTTTTCACACTCGCTGTCAAGTACAGCGGAGCAAGCCAGATCCGTCTCAGCACGGCGACCGGAATAGCCCAGGGCCACGTGAGCCTGATCATCCGAGGGCGACGCCAGGTCACCGACCTAGAGGTCTATGAACGCATCGCCACCGGCCTGGGCCTGCCCGACCACGCCCGCATGCTCTTCGGCCTGGCCCCACTCGACCTCGCCTCCCCCACCGGAGATCACGGCGACAACCACCAGGAGCAGACCGACGAGCTGACCTCCCAGATCGAAGCCGCTACTGCCATCGACCCCGTCATGGTCATGATCCTCACCACCGAGACCAACAACCTGCGCCTTATGGACCGCCGAGTCGGCGGGGTCGCCATCGCCGAGAAGATGCGCGCCCAGATCGCCCAGGTGGAACGCGCCCACCGGCATGCGGTACGGCCCGGCATCCGCGCTCAGCTCGCCCACGTCCTGGCCGAGACCTCATCCCTGGCCGGGTGGCAGGCCATCCACACCGGTGCGCTCAACGACGCCTGGAACCACTACGAGCACGCCAAAGCCGCCGCCCGCGAAGCCGACAATCCCTCAGTGCTCGCCTATGTGTCCGCCGAACAGACCTACGTCCTCATGGAACTCGGCAGGCCGGCCGAAGCCACCGAGCTCCTCCAGTACATCCACGCCACCCACCGCGACCGCATCCCCAACCTGTTACGGACCTGGCTGTCAGCAGCCGAGGCCGAAGCCGCCGCGACCCTCGGAGACGAGACCACCTGCCGCGCAGCCCTCGACCAGGCCGCCGCACTTCTACCGGCCGGGGACGCCGATGTGAGCATGCCCTACCTCTCCTTGGACACTCACCACCTCGCCCGCTGGCGCGGCAACTGCCTGATGCGCTTCGGCGACCCCGGCACCGTCGAAGATCTGCGCTCCGCCCTGGCAGGAATGGACGGCACCTACAACCGCGCCGAATCCGGAGTCCGCTGCGACCTGGGCCACGCCCTTCTTGCCAGAGGAGAACCCGACGCGCTCAGCAACTCGCGACTATGACCGGCTCCCGCCGCCAGCGCAAGCGCATCGAGGAACTCGCCCGAGCGGTCAAGCGCTCACTCCGCTAAGCCCCTCACCCGCTGCTGAGCCGCTCCCGCGCCGCGTACAGACCGATCAACGTCCCCGACGTCCAGATATCACCGCGGGCGATCATCGCCGGGATCTCCGACATCGGCACCCACTCAATGAGATCGGCCTCGATCTCCCCCGTCGGACTCCCGACCAACTCGGCACCCCGCACAAGAAACAGATTGTGCTCCGAGTCGACCATGCCGGCCATCGGCTGATAGGTGATCAGATGCTCGACCTCCTTGGGCCGATACCCCGTCTCCTCCTCCACCTCACGAGCGGCCGTCGTCATGGCGTCCTCACCCGCATCGACCAGCCCGCCAGGCAGCTCCCACCCCCACCGATCAGCCAGGAAGCGGTGCCGCCACATCAGGAGCACCCGGTTCTGCTCATCGACCACCACCGCGATCGCTGCCCGATCCAGATGCACCACGTGATGCTCGAACCGCTCCCCGTCCGGGATCGCAACATCAACGAGACCCAGCCGGATCCACCGGTTGTCGTAGATCAGCCGCTCGCCGTGCACGATCCAGCGCGTCTGCTCCTCGTTGGTAGCCACACAGCGAAGTTGCAGCCCCACATCCCCGACGTACACGGGCATGAGCACACAGCCACGGCGCTCACGGAGGACATTGCCGAATTGTTCAACGCCGCTGCGTTGGGAGGCGAGTCCCCGCGTCGAGGATTCTAGGGCTATCCGACTCGATGTTTTGTCTGTGAGATCTCAAGTGTCCGACTCGTCGATCCACTCCACGGTGGCAAAGAGGTCCCCGCGGATGGCGACGAAAGCCGCCTCCAGTAGGGCCGTCTCACGAGCGATGGCAACCATCTGCGGCCAGGATGCGTGAGGGTCGAACTCCCAGTGCAGGGTTTCGTGGTTGGTCCAGTAGGTGCCGGTGTCGGTAGCGGTCCACAGCTGGAAGTACAAGACGGCTTGGTCATGCTCGGCGAGGTCGTTGATGACCTCCTCCAGTCGCGCCACCGGCCATGTCGCCTCCAGAGTGCCTGTCGAGACCCGTAAGGAAGCGGTCAACGGTGGCATCATCCGCCGCCGTGCACCCAGCGTGGTCAACGCACATCGAAAGGCCACCGCCTCGGTGAAGTCCGGGGGGATGCCCCGGAACCGTAGCCGCCGATAAGCCGCCTGCAGTGCAGGCACAGCCGCACAGACACCCAACTGCGCCAGAGCGCCTGCCGACCACTCGCGCACCGTCGAGTTCTCGCTGTCGAGCAGATCGATCAGCAGAGGTGCGGCACTGAAGTCGCCGAGCTGTTCAAAGATCTCGATGGCGCAGAGCTGGCCATAGGGCCGCATACAAGGGACCGCGACCATCAGCGGCTGGATGACGCCGACGCCGATCGACATCAGTTCATCCTTCGCCTCCTCGGCGATGTTGTCCGAGTCGTCGTCAAGCAGTTCGACGAGCCGCGCGATGTCCTCTGTCACGGCTCCCAGTCTCCTCGACAGGCTGGTATGGAAGTTCCGCTGCTTCCCGCCGCATCAACGTCCTACCTTGTGGCTGGCCGTGGTTTCGGGAGCACTGGATTAGACGCAGCGTGTGCAACTGACATTGATCGTTTACGCCTGGGTCTGAGTCTTCTGCTTAAGGCGTTCGTAGGGGGTCTGGCCGCTGAGGCCGCCATGGGGTCGA
>NZ_JBEOWJ010000063.1:0-32644 GCF_040295965.1 Streptosporangium sp. NPDC002544
GCGGGCCCTTGCGCCAGCGTCCGGAACGACGGTTGGCGGTAACTGCGCCCGCGTCGGTCCACTAACGCCACTGGCCGTTCCGTTGTTGCTCAAGCGCCGTAGCCGTGCCGTGCCGGACGTGGTGGACGGCGGAGTCGTAGGGTGTGCCGTCGCGGAAGCAGGCGTGTATGACGCGAAGCCAGCCCCGGCCGAGGATGCGAACGGTTTGAGGGTGGCGTTTGCCGCGCTCCCGGGCGCGTCGGTAGAGGTCAGCGGCCCAGGGGTTGTCGTGTCGGCTGTTGTCGGCGAAGTGGGTGAGGGCTTTTCGCGCGGGCCGGTTGGCGCCGTGCCGGAATCCCACAGCGTGGACCTTTCCACTGGCACGGGTCACGGGAGCCATCCCGACCTCTGCGGCGAGCTGGTCGGCGTTCAGTCCGCGCTCCAGCATGGGTCCGACCTCGCCGATGATCTGGGCGAGGTTGACCGTGCCAACGCGGGGCAGGGCGCGAAACAGCGCGGCGTAGGGATGGGCATCCAGTGCCTGGTTGATCGCGGCTTCGAGAGACTTGATCGCTCCGACGATCGCGCGGACCTGCCCGACCTGGACGGTCACCAGCGTTGCGACGACCTCGGGGCTGACCCTGCTGGCGGCCTTGGGGGCCGCTTTGAGCCGGTCGAGTAGTTGCGCGCCGCTCTTGCCGCCGGTGTAGGAGTGACGACGCAGAAAGGCATCCAACTTGGCAGGGGTGAGCGTGACGGCGGCCTGCGGGGTGGGGAAGCGGTCCAGGAACGCCAGTGAGATCTGGGCCTCGATCTGCTTGAACAGGCGTGTGGCTCCCGGCCAGTGCGCCTCCAGCAGGGCGCGCAACCGGTTGGTGAGGCTGGTCCTGGTGGCGACCAGGTCGCTGCGCTGGCGAGACAGAGCCTGTAGCTCCAGCGTCGCGGTTTCGGTTGGGGCCAGGATGCGCAGATGCCGGCCGTCGGTGCGCAGCAGGTCGGCGAGCATGAAGCTGTCGGCGTTGTCGGTCTTGGCGCGAGAGGCTCCCCATCGGGGCCGCATCGCGTTGAACGCGGCAGGGTGAACCGCGACGACCGGGTGGCCGGCCGCCAACAGCCGGTCGACGACCAGGCCCTTGCTCGTCTCGATCGCCACCGGCAACTCAGAGGGGGCACCGTAGGTCGCCAGGCGCCGCAGCGTGCCGGTGATCCCCGCCTCGGTATGCGGGAGCGTCCACCGGGCGGCCTTGCTCCCGTGTTCGTCCAGCACCGTCACCGACCGAGTGCGTCTGACCGCCCCAATCCCAACCGACCGTATGCACCTTGTGTCCTTCCAGGGGGAAGATCCACACCTCTGTCACGGAGAGGACGCCTGCCGGAAGCTCATTACTACGGCCCTCGTAGGGCAATTCCCTGATGCCGATCCGACGCCCTCGTCCCGGCGGGGCTGGCAACACTGTCGCAAGCCGTCCAGCGGCCGACCGATCGCAGGCCGTGCACCCACCAGGCCGAGAGGTGACAACCCCTACGGGGCTGCTCTACCAGGATCCTCTAATGAGTCGATCGCCCCGGTCCTGTGGAGTGAGAAGCGAAGTGGACGATCGTCACGGTCTGCGTTGTCTGGTTTGCGGTTGGGTAACGGCCCCTTCAGTAGCCGGTGGTGTGGTCTACAGATGGCGGTATGGCGGGATGGTGGCGGGCGTTTCTGATCGTCTTGGTGGCTGCGGCAGGGGCGGCGGTGGCCGCGCTGTCGGATGGCAAGGCGTGGGTGACGGTGCTGGGGACGGTGCTCGGCGGGGTGGGCGGGGCGTTCGCCCCGACCCTGCTGGAGCGCTTCCGGGCGCGTGATGACGCGCAAGCGGCGGCGGAGAAGGCAGCCGAGCTGGTGCCGGAGGTGGGTGGAGCGGCGGCTTTGCTGCATCCGGCGCGGGGAGTGGTGCCGTTCACCGGGCGAGAGCGGGAGCTGACAGAGCTGCTGGCCTGGTGTGAGGACGCTGAGGCGGGGCGGGTGCGATTGGTGACCGGGCCGGGCGGGGTGGGCAAGTCGCGGCTGGCGGCGGAGCTGGCCCGGCGGCTCGGGACCGGGTGGGAGGCGCTGGAGGTCGCCGACCACAGTGAGGCCGAGGCGCTGGAGCGGTGGCGGGCGATGTCATCGGGCCGGGTGCTGGTGATCGTGGATTACGCCGAGACCCGTACCGGGTTGGCCGGGTTGTTGCGGGAGGTGGCCGGGGATGCGGGGCGGCGGGTGCGGGTGTTGTTGCTGGCGCGCTCGGCCGGGGAGTGGTGGCAACAACTGGGGGCCGAATCGGTGCGGGTGCGTCAGATGGTGGCCGCGGCCGGAGCCGAGGGGATGGAGCTGGCCGAACAACTCCAGGCAGATGTCTTAGATGAGGAGGTTGTGGCGGCGGCGGTGCCGTACTTCGCTGATGCGCTGAAGGTGGCGGCGCCGGACCGGTTTGAGGTGGTGCTGGGCGAGGGGCGGCAGCGGATCTTGGACCTGCATGCGGCGGCGCTGGTGGCGGTGCTGCGTTCGGCCCGCCCAGGAGCGCGGCCGGGTGGGGTGGTGGTGCGGGTGGAGGAGGTGCTGGAAGAGGTCCTTGGTCACGAGCGGCGGTTTTGGGTGCAGAGCGCGCGGGCGCGAGAGTTGATGCAGGGGCCGTTCGGTCTGAGCGAGAAGGCGGTGCGGCAGAGCGTGGCGGCGGCCACGCTGCTGGGCGCCGCTGACCGGGAGCAGGCTGCCGAGGTGGCGGGCCGGGTGCCGGACGGGGTGGCCTCGGTGCGGGTGGCCGATTGGCTGCATGAGCTGTATCCGCCGGAGGATGATCGGGAATGGCTGGGGCGATTGCGGCCGGATCGACTGGCGGAGCTGCACGTCACCCGGGAGTTGAGCGGGTCGGCGGCGTTGCTGGAGGCGTGCCTGGAGAACCTGGATGCGCGGCAGGGGCGGCGGGCGCTGGTGACGCTGGCCCGGGCGGCTCAAGAGCTGGAGGCCGCGGCCCAGATCCTGCAGCGGCTGCTGCCGCAGGTGGCAGATGAGGTGGGGGAGCTGACGGCCTCCCGGGAGACGCTGGTGGCGTTGTATGAGGTGCTGCCGTACCCTTCGCTGATTTTGACGGAGGCGCACGTGCTGCTGGCCCAGCGGCTGCTGGGCAGTGTTCCGGCTGATGCTGACAACGCGGAGCGGGCGCGGTGGTTGTCCGCGCTGGGAACTCATTTATCGGAGTTGGGGCGTGCGGCTGAGGCACTGTCGGTAACGCAGGAGGCGGTGACCATCTACCGGGAGCTGGCTCAGCTCTACCCCGATCGCTACCGGCCCGACCTCGCCGGTTCTCTGTCCAACCTCGGCGTCTGGTTCTCGGAGTTGGGGCGTGCGGCCGAGGCACTACCGGTAACGCAGGAAGCGGTGGCCATTCGCCGGGAGCTGGCCCAGTCCTACCCCGATCGCTACCGGCCCGACCTCGCCGCCTCTCTGTCCAACCTCGGCGTCCGGTTCTCGAAGTTGGGGCGTGCGGCCGAGGCACTACCTGCCGACCAGGAGGCGGTGGCCATTCGCCGGGAGCTGGCCCAGCTCTACCCCGATCGCTACCGGCCCGACCTCGCCACCTCCCTGTCCAACCTCGGCGTCCACTTCTCGAAGTTGGGGCGTGCGGCCGAGGCACTGCCTGCCGACCAGGAGGCGGTGGCCATTCGCCGGGAGCTGGCCCAGTCCTACCCCGATCGCTACCGGCCCGACCTCGCCACCTCCCTGTCCAACCTCGGCATCCGGTTCTCGGAGTTGGGGCGTGCGGCCGAGGCACTACCGGTAACGCAGGAAGCGGTGGCCATCTACCGGGAGCTGGCCCAGTCCTACCCCGATCGCTACCGGCCCGACCTCGCCACCTCCCTGTCCAACCTCGGCATCCACTTCTCGAAGTTGGGGCGTGCGGCCGAGGCACTACCGGTAACGCAGGAAGCGGTGGCCATCTACCGGGAGCTGGCCCAGCTCTACCCCGATCGCTACCGGCCCGACCTCGCCGCCTCTCTGTCCAACCTCGGCGTCTGGTTCTCGGAGTTGGGGCGTGCGGCCGAGGCACTACCGGTAACGCAGGAAGCGGTGGCCATCTACCGGGAGCTGGCCCAGTCCTACCCCGATCGCTACCGGCCCGACCTCGCCACCTCCCTGTCCAACCTCGGCATCCGGTTCTCGGAGTTGGGGCGTGCGGCCGAAGCGGCCCGTATACAAGAGGAAGTCAAACGTGTGAGAGATGCCTGATCTCGGATCGAAAGCTCCAACGTTCGGAGAACACGACTGAGTCAGCCGCTGTTTTGGGCGATATGTGCGCGTGGGCGGCGCGGGCCGCGACCGGCCGAAGAGCCGCAGCGCGGCCGGCGACCGCCCGACGCGCGGCGAGACGCCGCAGGCGGATCGCCTTTAAAGACGTCTGGAAAGTTCTCATCGGGCTGGGACTGGACATGGGTCTTGACTGGTGTCAGGTCTCATGATCTGCGTGACAGATCGTGCTCAGGACCTCTGTGACACTTCGTCGAGTGCTGGTGGGGTTGAGCGTGGTCGAGCAGCGGTACCGATCACGTTGAGCTGACAGCCATGCCCTTTATCGTTGCCGCGGTATCGCAGGCAGATCCCACACCCGCATCATGTTGTCGTGATCGACCGTGACGGCGACCGGCCGGCCGTCCACCTGAGCGACAGCCACTGTCTTGACAGCATCCGTGTGGCCGGTCATCGGCTTGCCCACCGGTCGACGCGTGGTCAAATCCCACACCCGCACCGTGCCGTCCAGGTCACCGGTGACAGCGATCGGTCGGCCGTCCACCTGAGCGACCACCACCGCATAGACAGCGTCAGCGTGGCCGGCTAGTTGTCCTAGCAGGTCATGGGTGGTCAGGTCCCATACCCGCACGCTGTCGTCCGAGCCTCCAGTGACAATGACCCGCTGGCCGCTTACCCGACCGAGCGCCACTGCTTCCACGGAATTGGTGTGGCCGGTCATCGGCTTGCCTACCGGTCGACGTGTGGTCAGGTCCCACACCCGCACCGTTTCCTTCAGGCCGCCGGTGATGACAACCGGCCGCCCTTTCACCTGGGTGATTGCCACCGCACGGACACTCGCAACGGTGTCACCGGTTATCGGCTTGCCTACCGGTCGATGCGTGGTCAGGTCCCACACCCGCACCGTGCCGTCCCAGCCGCCGGTGACGACGACCGGCCGTCCCTTCAACTGCCCGACCGCCGCCGTGGTGCCGGTGTGGCCGACCATCGGCTTGCCCATCGATTGACGCGTGGCCAGGTCCCACACCCGCATCGTGCCGTCCTCGCTGAGCGTGACGGCGATCGATCGGCCGTCCACCTGAGCGACCGTCACCGACCAGACGACGCTGGTGTGGCCGGTCATCGGCTTGCCCACCGGTCGACGCGTGGCCAGGTCCCACACCCCCACCGTGCCGTCCCAGCCGCCGGTGACGACGACCGGCCGTCCCTTCAACTGCCCGACCGCCACCGATGCGACGGCGTCACGATCCCCCGTCGGTTCTGGCTCTTCCGCCGTCGGGCTCTTGGCGACCGGTCGGAAGATCACGGCGAGTGTGATGGCAGCCGCACAGGCGACGATCACTGTGATCCACATGGCACCGAGACGTCGACGGGGATGCTTCGGTGAAGACGGCGAGTAGGACGTGGACGAAGGAGGCGGTTGATCAGGAGGAGTCACCACCGCTACATGATCGCCGATAAAGGGCGGAGTCAAGCTGGCTATCGGCTTATCGGTCGATCACCCGAGCCACCGCAAAGACCGTAAGCCGCTAAACAACTCAGGCCGGCGACCTCTGAACCGCGCCGGGATTGCTGGAGGCTCTGATGTTCCCCGGCTTTCTCGGCCAGCCTTGAGCAGATTCAGGACCTTACGGCGGAACTCAGGGGGATAGCTCCTGGGCATGCTGACCTCTCTTGAGGATCTAGGCATGCAAGTCAACCAAAGCGACTCCACGAAAGCCGGGGAACATCACTCCACGAAACCCGGCGCGGTTCACTTGGGAGGGCCTTCGCCATGTCCATGACGCCGGTCAACGGTCGAACCATGTCCTCACTGACGGAAGAAGCAGCAGAACGACCACGGCGGCTGGCACTACAAGGTTGAAGTCGATCAAGTCAGCGGCTCTGGATTCCGGACCGAGCACAAGACCGGCCACGGAGAAGAGCGCCAGCAGGCTTTCAACAGCAAGTGCTGCGCCCCATATGCTCCGCTTGCGCGAGTCCCAGCTGAACGCCAGCCAGCCGATCAGTCCGGTGCTCACAAGCCCGAGGGCGTACGTCAGGACGAGAAATCCCGCAGCGCTCTCCGGCTCGACAGCCCCGCCGAAGAAAAAGCCGGAAAGCAACACGATTCCCACAAGCCCGAGCATCGCCTGGATCATCATGGCGACCTGTGCGCTCTTTACCGCACGCGGCACACGGCCGATCTTGTCTACCGTGACCATGGGACCCCTCGGAAATGTTGATCAGAGCTCATCTTCACCAACTACAGGAAACTCGGCGAAGTTCCAACCGGATGAGAACGATCGGCTCTGCTCACCGAGGTTGCTCTCAGCTGACCCCGTTGCTGTATTTCGCTGCTGTACGGACACGAAAAAGGCCCTCCGGGATCATCCCGGAGGGCCTCTGACCTGGGAGCCGCCTTGGGGAATCGAACCCCAGACCCCTTCATTACGAGTGAAGTGCTCTGGCCGACTGAGCTAAGGCGGCGTGCCGTGTTTCACCACGACTTACGGCAGTCTACAGGCTCCCAGGGCCTTCCCGCGCACCGGAATCAGCCGATCTTGGGACACTGGGTTCCATCGGCGGGGACGGTCAGATCGATCAGGTAGTCGTCCACCAGGCGATCCACGCACGCCGAGCCGGTCAGATAAGCGGTGTGGCCGTCTCCGTCGAAACCGACGAGGACGCCGGAGGAGAGCTGGGAGGCGAGGGCCTCTGACCACTGGTAGGGCGTGGCGGGGTCGCGTCTGGTGCCGACGACCATGATGGGCGGGGCTCCGGGGGCGTCGATCTTCTCCCGGGCCCCCGCCTTGACCGGCCAGTACGCGCAGGGCAGTGAGCTCCACATGACGTACGCGCCGAACAGGGGGGCGACCTTGGCCGCCTGTTCGGCCGCCTTGGCGTAGGCGGCGGGGTCGCGGGGGTAGATGCTGTCGACGCAGTTGACCGCCAGGTTGGACTCGGTCTGGTTGGTGTACTCGCCGTCCTCCCCACGGTCGACCAGCAGGTCGGCCATGCGGAGCAGGGCAGTGCCGTCACCCTTCAGCGCCTGGGCCAGCGCCTGGCGGAGGACCGGCCATGCCTGCCGGTCGTAGAGCGGGGTGATCACACCGAGGATGGCCCAGGCCTCGGTCACCGTACGGTCGTCGCCGGTCCTGTTGGCCAGGGAAGCGGTGTCCGCCCTGCGGAGCAGCGCGGTGATCTCCGCACGGGCGGAGGCGACGGAGCCCTGGAAGGGGCAGTCGGTGGCCGCGAGGCAGTTTTCGAGGAACGCGTCGAGAGCGACCTCGAAACCGCGTGCCTGCGCGGTGTTCAGCTCCAGTGGGTCGAGCGAGGGGTCCACGGCGCCGTCCAGGACGAGGGCACGGACCCGGTCGGGGAAGAGATCGGCGTAGACGGCGCCCAGCTGCGTGCCGTACGACTTGCCGAGGTAGGTGAGGTGGGAGTCACCGACGGCGGCACGCAGCAGGTCCATGTCCCTGGCGGCGTCGGCGGTGCCGACGTACGGCAGGAGCCTGCCCGATCGGGTCTCGCATCCGGCGGCGAACCGTTGCGCCCCCTCCTCGAGCACGGTGACCTCCCCCGGCGAGTCGGGCGAGCTGTCGAGGCCGACGAAGGTGTCCAGCTCGCTCGGCGACAGGCACCGGACGGGCGCGGACTCGCCGACCCCGCGCGGGTCGAAGCCCACGACATCGAAGCGCTCGCGAACCGCCTCGCTCACCGCGGTGCGGGCACTTCGCGCGTACTGCACTCCGGAGGCACCCGGCCCGCCGGGATTGAGGAGGATCGAACCGATCCGCTCCCCCGAGGCCGGGAGCCGGATCACGCTGAGCTCGATCTTCTCACCGTCCGGCTTGCTGTGATCGAGCGGTACGGCGAGCTTGGCACACTCGAAACCGTCCTCGCACTCGTGCCAGCCGAGAGCCGCTCCCGCCACACCGCGGCCGGCTCCGGTGCCGCCACTGGCGTCGGCGGGGACGTCGGTGCCGGTGCACGCGCTCGCGAGCAGGGCCACCGCCGCCAGTACGGCGGTCACACGGGATCTCACGCCTTGTCCGCTCCGTAGTCCGTAGGTCGGGGTCACACGCGGATCCGGCAAGGGGGCCGACACGTGGAGAGGCCGAACGGTCGAATCCTATGTGCCCGCGCCGAGCCCCCATGACGAGACATCGACCTCAGCGGGGACAGCCGATCGGTCACCCTTCCGGCCCGCTCTCGGCGACCCGCACCGCGCCACCGTACGCCTCGTCGTGCTGCTTGCGCGGGGAGCAGACCGAGGCCGACGGGCAGGCGCAGCGGCGGCCGCCGTCCTCCAGGCGGACCACGACGGAGTCCGAGGGTACGTTGCGGCCCACGACGGTTCCGGTGCCCTCGGGGGTGTCGACCTTCAGCCCGATCCGGGGCATCCTGCTCTGGGCGTCGAGGTAGAGGGGGTGCTCGTACTTCAGGCAGCACATCAGCCGCCCGCACGCCCCCGCGATGCGCAGCGGGTTGACCGGCAGGTCCTGGTCCTTGGCCATCCGGACGGAGACCGGCTCGAAGTCCTTGAGGAAGGTGGCGCAGCACAGGTCACGGCCGCAGGGGCCGATGCCGCCCTGGAGGCGGGCCTCGTCGCGCGGGCCTATCTGGCGCAGCTCCACCCTGGCGCGCAGGTTGCGGGCCAGGTCACGGACGAGGGCGCGGAAGTCGACCCGGTGCGGGGCGGAGAAGTAGACCGTGTAGACGTTCTCCGCGTCCAGGTAGTCGACGCCGACGACCTTCATCGGCAGCGTGTGCCGCTTGATCAGGCGCTTGGAGACGCTCCGGGCCTCCGCGCGGCGCCGTTTGTTGCCCTCGTCACGGGTGAGGTGCTCCTCGGTCGCGATGCCCGCGCACATCGGCAGCCCGTCGATCTCCTCGCTCGTCCACTGGGGAGCCCAGACGCACTCGGCGACCTCGGGCCCGGCCTCGGTGGGCACCAGCACCTTGTCGCCGACCTTGGGGCTGTGCTCTCCGGGGTCGAGGTAGTACAGCCTGCCGTAGCGGGTGAAACTCACCGCCATGATCATGCCCATATGGCTCCAAACCTGGGGGTACGGCTCGTGCTCACCCTATGTGTCGTGCCCCCGGATGTGCGGTGCCACCCGGTGCGATCATGAACAATCCCCCCGACCGCGGCATCGTCGTGCCGGACCTGCGGTGCCACCTGGCCACGGCCACCGGCCGCGTTCGCGACCTGCCCTTACCACTGTCGCCCGCTCAGTCCGCCCCCTCCTAGGACTCCGGGGGCTCGAACTTCGGGAACGAGCACTGCTCCGGCTCATCCGACCACGGAAGGAGATGCTCGACGAGCGACCCCAGCCACGACCTTCTCAGCAGGCAGTGCCTATCGATCGCGTTGGACACCCCCGGCAGTTCGCCCATGGCACGGGCGACGACCTTGGGGTCCGCGCCCGGCCTGAGCCAGGCTCGGAAGGACTCCGGCATGTCCTCGACGGCTATCGCCTGCAGCAGCGCGGGTTTGTCCGTGTTCTGGCTCCGAAAGTTCTCCCATGCCTGCTGCTGGTCCTCAAAGAGGACCCTTTTCACCTCGGGCCGGGCCTCAAGCGTCCGCCGGATCTCCGCCCTCTCACCCTCGGTCATCACATGGTCACATTTCGGGAATGGGTCATGCTGCTTGCAGAGGAAGACCGACACGTCGGCATCTCCGGACTGCTCGGGGCCGCTCATCGCCATGGTGACGATGTTCTCCCGTGACAGCGGGGAGGGCGCGGTGAACCGTACGGCTCCGAAGACCACCACGGCGACGGCCAGGGCCGCGGCGGCGATCCGGAAGGGAGCTCTGAGGCGGCGGCGGGCGGGGACGGTGAGCGGGCGGATGTTCTCGGCGGTCGCGGCGGCGGCGGACAAGGCGTCGCGGAGGCGGTTCTCGATGTCGGTCATGACTCCTCCTTGAGCATCCGGGCGAGGGTGGCCAGCCCACGCGCGAGGGTGGACCGGGCGGTGCCGGCGGCGATGCCCATGGTCTCGGCGATCTCCAGGTCGGACAGCTCCAGGTAGTAGCGGAGGGTCAGCGCCTCCCGCTGCCGCCTGGGCAGCGCGCACAGGGCCATGAGCACCTCGCGGCGCTCCTCGCCGAGCAGCGCCGCGTGCTCGGCGGACCAGGCCGGCGGCTCGTACGGCGCGGCCCAGCGGAAGGCGACCGCGCGGCGGCGCAGCACCGATCGCGCCCCGTTGAGGACCGCCGAGCGGATGTAGGTCAGCGCCCTGCCCGGGTCGCGCAGGCGGCGCCGTCCCGCGTGGGTGCGGGCGAACGCCTCCTGTACGACGTCCTCGGCGGTGGCCTGGTCGCCCACCATGAGCAGCGCCAGCCGTACCAGCCCGAGGTGATGTTCGGCGAACAGCGTCGCGATGTCGACGCGGTCCCTGGCCAAGGGCTCTCCGTGGGAGAGCAGTTCGACTTCCACATCACAGAGACGCCGTGCCGGGCCTTCTGCTGCTTCACCCGGCCCACGAACTCCACCCCGTCCGTGTTCTCCCTGCCTACGGCCCCCTTCCGGCTCGTAAACCCCGTCCGGCCCACGTGTCCCATCCGGTGAGTTCCACCCGGCGCACCGGCTCGGGCCGGCGTACGACCGCGCCCGCCCCCGCTCAGCGGCCGAGTTCGGCGAAGGACTTCTCCCAGCGTTCGGCGATCATCGAGATGTCGTAGCTCTGGGCCGTCTGGATGGCGTTCTTGGCCATCCTGTGGCGGCCCTCCTCGTCGTCGATCATCTGGATCAGCCCGTCGGCCAGGGCGTCCACGTCGTCGGCGGGAACCAGCAGTCCGTCGATCCCGGGTGTGATGATCTCGCGAGGTCCACGGGGGCAGTCGAAGCTGACCACCGGCACCCCGGAGGCGAACGCCTCGATGATGGTCATGCCGAAGCCCTCGAAGCGGGAACTGACCGCGTGGATCGACGCCTTGGCCAGCTCGCCCTCGATGTCACCGGTGGGACCCATGAAGGTGACGTTGTTGTGCAGCCGCAGCTTGACCGCCTGCCTGACCAGCTTGTCGCCGACCCGGCCCTCGCCGTAGATCCGCAGCTTCCAGTCGGGACGTTCCCTGGCCACCCGGACGAACGCCTTCAGCAGCCGGTCGTACCCCTTGACCGGCACCAGCCTGCCCGCGGCCAGCACGATCCGGTTCTCCTGCCTGGAGCGTGGACGCGGCCCGCCGGGCAGCCCGTTGCCGATGGTGAACACCCGGGTGGGCGACCCGTTGAGCATGTTCCGGTAGTCGTGCTCGTCGGCCTCGGTGAGGGTGACGACCGCATCCAGTTTCGGGTACCAGGTCCGGATCTCCTCGAAGATCCCGGGCTGGTGCGCCTCGAAGTGCAGGTGCTCCTGGGCGATCGTGACGACCTTCCTGCGGGTGTACCTCGCGGCCATGATGTTGAGACCCGCGCGGGTGGTGATCAGGACGTCGCTGCGGAGCCTGCGCAGCTCGCGGACGAGGACCTCGTCGCTCCAGGCGCTGAAGGACGCGTAGGCGCGCTCCTCGGGGTGGATCAGCGCGCTCTCCCGCGCGCCCAGCCGCTCGGCCCTCTTCGTGTACGGCCAGCGGACCCTGGCCCCCTCCCGCAGGTCCACCAGCGAACGGAGCCTGACCCGGGGGCCCAGCGGCAGGAAGGGGGTGTCGGTGTGCTGGAAGACGCTGACGACCTCGACCTCGTGCCGCTCGGACATGGCGGTGGCGAGGTCGAAGGTGGCGCGGATGGTGCCGCCCATGCCGTAGGCGTTGAGAATGAGAAAGGAGATCTTCACGGTTTCTCCTCTTCGATGCTGAGCGCGACGGCGAGACTGTCGGTCTCGGTGTAGTACGGGCGGACCCTCACCTGCCCGACACGCTGGGCAGGAAAACGAACTTTGATCTTCTTATCTGTTATGTCATCAAGACGGGTCGCCAGCGGCAGCCGGACCCCGGAGATCTCCGCGTACAGGTCCCAGAAGACCCGGCGCCGCACCTGCGCCTCGGCCATCGGCGCGATCTCGATCGCTCCCTCGAACCACCGTCCCTGGAAGGTCGCCGGCCCGCTCACCGGCTCCGGCCCCCGGCGGGCCACCGCCACCAGCCCGGCCTCCCCCCGGATCGGGTCACCGTACGCGACGGCGCCCTCGACGGCGATCACCCCGTCGTCCGCGGTCACACGGATCACCTCGACGTACGGCTCGACCTCGCGGACCCGCAGGCCCAGCGTGCCAAGGGAGGTGCGGAACGCCCTGATCTCCCGGTTGCGGCGGGTCTCGGCGTAGGACCAGAGCCCGTCGAGCGAGAACCCCGGGTCGTCGGTGGCGACGGGCTCGCCCCGGCATGAGGCCATCCAGGTACCTGGGGCCAGCACCGTCAGGTCCGCCGTCCCGCACTCCTCACCGGTCTCCACATGCCGCAGGACGATCTCCGCGTCCGTCGGTGCCGACCATTCGATCCTCAGCGTGTCGTCATCGCCCACCCGGCTCGTGACGGCCCGCCCGCTCACGGACGGGACCACCCCGTGGCGCGCCTCGGTGCTCACCAAAATTCCCCCGGTCTTCGCTGCTCATCCCCATAGAGCAGGACACTTCCCGTTGTTTTATAACAAAAGCATTGATTTTTGCCCGTGAATCCTAACGACCCACACTCATGCTTTGAGGTGATTTAGCGAGGAATGGTTCCATCTAATCGAAAAAAGACGGGTAGAGGGCGCGCGGTCGCGACGGCCCCCTACCCTCACCAGCCGATATCCGTCACACCGGGTTACCGGAAACCTTGAGGTGTCCGATATCGGCCAAAGTTGATCACCTCGAACTCCGGTCCCCGCCGGACCACGATGTGCGCCTCCGAAGCATCCATGCCGACCGGCCGGGAACCTCCCGGCCATCGCGGTAGCGCATGTCCGCCCGCCTGCCGCCCCCGGCGCAGAGCCTGCTGATCGTTTCAGCGGGCTCCGGTCCGCCCAGTTCCGACATTTCGGTCTGCATGACCAAAAACGTGAAAACCACCGCCCGTCGTGAGGCGGATCAGGCCCGGCCGACGCGGTTCAGAGCCGGGGCTCACGCAACGAGAGGGTCATCGACTCCACGGCCATCTGCGGGCTGACGTTGGCCGCCAGCCGCCTCCGGCAGCGCATGATGGCGTCGATCCTGCGCAGGGTGTCCTCCGGGGTGGAGGCACGGGCCAGGTCTTCCAGATCGGCGCGGCGGTCCTCGCCGGCCAGTTCCACGTGCGCGCCGAACTGCACGGCCAGCACGTCGCGGTAGAACGACACCAGGTCGAGCAGTGCCGCATCGATGACATCGCGCTTGGTACGGGTCGCCCGGGACTTCTGCCGGTCCTCAAGGTCCTTGAGCGCCCCGGCGCCGCCGCGGATCAGCCCCCGGTTGAGCCCCTTTCCGGTGGAGCCCTCGCCGTAGACCTGGCGCAGCTCGGTGATCTCCGCCTCGTTCAGCACCGCCGTGACCGCGGCGGCCTCGTCCTCGGCGGTCTTCACCAGGCGTTCGGCGGCCATCACGCACTCACCGACGCCGGTGAGCGACCTGGGGATGGACAGCACCGCCTCGCGACGCGAGCGCGCCTCCTCGTCCAGGGCCAGCCTGCGGGCGCGGTCGATGTGCCCCTGGGCGGCCCTGGCCGCGAACTCCGCCATCGCCGGCGGCACGTTCTCGCGCGTGGCCAGCACGTGGGCGACCGCCGAGGTGGGCGGGGTGACGAGCGTGACGATCCGGCAACGGGACCTGATGGTGATCATCATGTCGTCCGGAGCAGGCGCGCAGAGCAGCCAGACGGTCTTCGGCGGCGGCTCCTCGATGGCCTTGAGCAGCGCGTTGGACGCCCCCTCGGTCGCCCGGTCGGCGTCCTCGAACAGCACGACCCGCCAGCGGCCCAGCGTCGGCGCCCCGGCCGCGCGCAGGATGAGCCTGCGGGTGTCCTTGATGCCGTACGAGAGTCCCTGCGGGCGGACGATCTCCAGGTCCGGGTGGGAGCCGACCGACACCTGATGGCACATGTCGCAGTGGCCGCACCCCTGCTCGTGGCAGAACAGCGCGGCGGCGAACGCCCGAGCGGCCTCCTCACGCCCGGACCCGGGCGGCCCGGTGAACAGCCACGCGTGGGTCATCCCGGCGCCGCGCCCCCCGGCCAGCAGGTCGGCCCCGGCCGCCGCGGCCCGGCGGAGCGTTACCGCGGCCCGCTCCTGCCCCACAAGATCATCAAAGACTCCCACGGACCCAACCTACCGCCGGTGCCGGTCGCCGGGTCAGGAGCTCACGGAGAGGACTCCCCCGCGACCTCGGCTCCGCTCACGGCTCGCGAAGGCGCCGGGTCAGTCACGGATCGCCGGGATGGTCCCGGTGACGTCCTCCGACTCCTGTGGCACCGGGTCGGGCATGATCTCGCGGACCCGGTCGTAGATGAGCGAGGAGATCCGTTCCTGGGTCAGGGTCCCGTCGACGACCAGGTAACGATCCGGCTCCGCGGCGGCCAGTGCCCGGAACTCGCGGCGGACGCGCTCGTGGAACTCCAGCGGCTCCGACTCGATGCGGTCGGCAGCCCCGCCCAACCGGGCCAGCCCCACCGACGGCGGGGTGTCGATGAGCACGGTGAGATCGGGAACGAGCCCACCGGTGGCCCAGCCGTTGATCCTCTTGACGTCCTCGATGTCCAGCGCCCGGCCCGCGCCCTGGTAGGCCAGCGACGAGTCGACGTACCGGTCGGAGATCACCATGGAACCCCGCTGGAGGGCCGGGTGGATGACCTTCTCCACATGCTCGGCCCGATCGGCCGCGTACAGCAGGGCCTCCGACCTCGCGGACAGTCCCTGGTGCACCGCGTCGAGCAGGATCGCGCGCAGCCGCATGCCCACCTTGGTCGAGCCCGGCTCACGGGTCTGCACGACGTCGAACCCCTGGTCGCGCAGCCAGATCGCCAGCAGCCTGGACTGGGTGGTCTTGCCCGACCCCTCACCGCCCTCGAAGGCGATGAACATCCCGCGCGCCTGCTCGACGCTCTCGGGGGTGAACCGCTCCCCGCGCGCCGCGGCGATCAGGTCGGCGACGATCGAGACGCCCCTGCGGTCGTCCATCTGCCGTAGCGCGACGGTCCCGACGGCCATCGCGAGCAACCCGCCGACCAGCAGCACCAGGTTGGAGCCGTCGAACTGGTAGACCGGCTCCTGCCCGACCCTGATCTCCCGCTCGCCGAACAGGCCCGCCAGGGTCGGCGCGACCGCTACCACCAGCAGCAGGGTCACCCGGGCGAGCGACTGCAGGAAGGAGAACGTGCGGCCCCGCAGGTTGTCGTCCACCTCCAGCCCGATCATCGTGTAGCCGATGATCCAGGCGATTCCCGCGCACGCGCCGAGCAGCACGGTCAGCAGGACGACGATCACCAGGTTGTGGACGAGCGCGATCGCGACGAGGACCACCCCGGCCACCACGATCGACAGGCCGAACAACCGCCGCCGCGACAGTTCCCTCAGCAGCCTCGGCCCGAAGAACATGCCGGACGCCATGCCGACGAAGACCGCCCCGAAGACCACGCCGTACGCCGCGTCGCCGCCGCCCAGCGCGTCCACGTAGATCTTGGCCACCCCGACCACCGCGCCGCCGGCGGCGAACGCGCCCAGCATGCCGATGATCAGGCCGCGGATCAGCCGGTTGCCGCCGACGAACCGCCAGCCCTCGAAGATCTGCCGCAGCACCGACGGCGTGGAGGTCGCGGGCCGCGCGCCGGCCTTCGGGATGTCCTTGAGCGAGAGAATGATGAAGGCCGAGACCAGGTAGGCGAGCGCGTTGATGAACAGCGCCAGGTAGGTCTCCCGCTGGGCGAAGAACGGCACCAGGTTGCCCAGGGCGTCGTCGGCGACCGACAGCACCGCGAACAGCAGCGCGGCGATCGGCGCGGTCCCGTAGGTGACCAGGAGGTTGAGCTGGTTGGCCTCCTCCAGTCGCTCCTTGGGCACCAGGTTGGGCACCGTGGCGTCCTTGGCCGGAACCCAGAAGAGGTTGACGCACTCGACCAGGAAGGTGGCGATGATCACCCACTGGTAGTTGCCGATCAGCGGGATCGACAACACCAGCGCGAAGCGCAGGAAGTCGCAGAAGAACATCGTCATCCGCCGGTCGAACCGGTCGGCGAACGCGCCGGCGAGCGGGCCCAGCAGGATGGCGGGGAGCATCTTCGCCACGAAGACGCCTCCGATGGCCAGGCTCTGGACCTTGTAGCCGGACCCCACCGTGAGGTTGCCCGCCAGGGCGGTCAGTGCCAGCAGGTTGAGCCAGTCTCCGAGGCTGCACACCGACATCGCCGTCCACAGCTTGCGGAACGGGGTGTTGGCCAGCACGTGGGGGGGCTTACGTCGCGCGGTGCTCCGGCCAAGGGTGGTCATAGTGTCAGCGTATCCAGGTGCTCGCTGGGCTGGGGAAAACATGAGCCAGGCGGAAATGCCCGGCTGCTCGTCGCATGAGGGTAATGCCTACACCCTGTGCCCCGCAGGTGCCACACCCGAAAAGAAGCGTCAGATGCTCGTGTTTCCAGTGATGCGTCTCCGCGCCCTGGCCGGCTCTCCCGATCGGTGCCGGGCTACCGGAGCCTCTCGTTCCTGACTTCCAGCAGGGTTATCTCGGGTGGGGCACCCACCCGGACCGGCGGCCCCCAGAAACCCGCGCCCCGCGTCACGTAGACCTGGGTACCGTCCACCTCGCCGAGACCGGAGACGACCGGCTGCTGCATCGGGATGATCAGATTGAAGGGGACCATCTGCCCTCCGTGCGTGTGGCCGGACAGTTGGAGGTCCACCCCGTAGGTGGCCGCCTGGACCGCCTGGACCGGCTGGTGGGCGAGCAGGACCGTGGACCGGGAGCGGTCACGGCCACCCAGCGCCCGCTCGAAGTCCGGACCGTCACCCGATGCGACACCGCCGACGTCGTTGACCCCGGCGAGATCGAGCACGGCTCCCCCGTGGGCGATCTCCACGCGCTCGTTGCCCAGCGGGCGGATGCCGAGCTCGCGGAGCTCCTCGATCCACTCCTGCGGGCCGTTGGCGGTGTAGTACTCGTGGTTACCGGTGACGAAGTAGGCGCCGTAGCGGGATTCGAGGTCCTTCAGCGGCCTGGCCAGCGGGCCGAGCTCGGCCACCGTGCCGTCGACCAGGTCGCCGACGACGGCGACCACGTCGGCCTCCAGCGAGTTGATCATGCGGACGATGCGCCGGGTGTGCTCCAAACCGGTGAGCGGGCCCAGGTGGATGTCGCTGACAACCGCGAACCGCAGGCCGTTCAGGCGTGGATCCAGCCTGGGCAGCACCACCCCGGCCGACTCGATCACCGGGTCGCCGAGGGCGGTCCTGATCCCGAACCCGATCGTGCCGAGCGCCCCCGCCCCGGCGGCGACCGCCGCCGTACGGGCGATGAACAGCCTCCTGCTCAGCCCGCCTGCCGTGTCCTTCGCCCCGCCGCCGCGCGGCGTGCCTCCAGGGCCCGGTACGACGACCACCCCACCGACCGCGGACTCTTCACGGTCCGTCTGGGCCGTGGAGACGGACCGGAGGGAGTGCTCGGGGTGAACAGCGGCCACGGACGCCGGTGTGCCGGCGGTTTCGGATCGAACGGCGAGCTCCGGCTGTGCGGCTCGTTTCGCACGGCGGGCGACCACCCCCGGCGGCACCAGGTGCCGCTCGGCCCGATGCTCCACCCCGCGCACCACCAGCAGGGCCACGGCCCTGGGGATCTCCAGGACCACCAGGAACACGGCGAGGTAGAACATCGTCGCGATCCAGAAGAATCCCGGCCACGCCAGGAAGTGCCCCCACTCACTGCGGGAGGCGACCAGCGTCACGGGCGCGAGCACCGCCAGGCCGACGAGGATCCAGGTCAGCACCCGGCGGGTCCGCCCCGGCCGGGTGGTCGAACGGATCAGGCGACGCCACAGGTAGTAGTGGACCACCGTGATCGCACAGATGACCAGCGACACGAAGCCCACGATCGTCACTTGCCTTCCCTCTCGCGCCCACCGGCCGTCCCGGCGCGTTCCGAAGAACGCCCGAAACGGCGAATGCGTTCCCAGCGGGTGCGGAAACCCCGCCGGCCAGGGCCCCGTACCAGGGGCCCTGGCCCGGCGGCGTCAGGCCTTGGCCTTGGCCCGGGTGGTGCGGGGACGCTTGGGCGCCGGGCCTCGGGCGCGACGGTCGGCGAGAAGCTCGGCGGCGCGTTCGGTGGTGATCTGCTCGACCTCGTCCCCCTTGCGCAGCGAGGCGTTGGTCTCCCCGTCGGTGACGTAGGGCCCGAACCGCCCCTCCTTCACCACGATCGGCTTCTTGGAGACCGAGTCCTCACCCAGCTCGCGCAGCGGCGGCGCGGCCGTGGCCCGCCTGCCCCTGGTCTTGGGCTGGGCGAACAACTCCTTGGCCTGATCGAGGGTGACCGTGAACAGCTCCTCCTCCGAACCCAGGGAACGAGAGTCGGTGCCCCTCTTGATGTACGGCCCGAACTTGCCGTTCTGCGCCGTGACCTCCTGGTCGTCGATCACCCCGAGCACCCTCGGCAGCGAGAGCAGGAGCAGGGCGTCCTCAAGGGTGACGGTGTCCAGGGACATCGACTTGAGCAGCGACCCGGTGCGCGGCTTGGGGGCGTCGGCCTTCTTGGTCTTCTTCTTGCCCTCCGCCGGAGGCGTCTCCACCGGCAGGATCTCGGTGACGTACGGGCCGAAGCGACCGTCCTTGGCCACGATCACGTGCCCGGTCGCCGGGTCCTTGCCCAGCTCCCGATCACCCGTCGGGCGGGAGAACAGCTCCTCGGCCCTTTCGGCCGTGAGCTCGTCGGGGGCCAGGTCCTCCGGCACGTTCACCCGGACACCCTCGCGGTCCAGGTACGGACCGTAGCGGCCCACCCGGATCATGATGTCGGTGCCCCTGATCGAGAACGAGCTGATCTCCTTGGCATCGATCTCGCCGAGGTCCGTGACCAGCTCCTTCAGGCCGTCGCCGCCGTCCACGCCGAAGTAGAACCGGCGCAGCTCGGGCACCCGCTCCGCCCGGTCGTTGGCGATGTCGTCGAGGACCTTCTCCATGTCGGCCGTGAAGTCGTAGTCGACGAGGTGGCCGAAGTGCTGCTCCAGCAGGTTGACCACCGCGAACGCCAGGAAGGACGGCACCAGGGCGGTGCCCTTCTTGAAGACGTAGCCGCGGTCCAGAATCGTTCCGATGATCGACGCGTACGTCGAGGGACGGCCGATCTCCCGGTCTTCCAGCTCCTTGATCAGCGACGCCTCCGTGTACCGGGCCGGCGGCTTGGTGGCGTGCGACAGCACGTTCAGCGCGGACGCGGTGAGCGGGTCGTTCTCGCTCAGGTTCGGCAGGCGCTTCTCGGAGTCGTCGCGGTCGGTGGACGGGTCGTCCGCGCCCTCGACATAGGCCTTCAGGAAGCCGTGGAAGGTGATGGTCCGCCCGGAGGCACTGAACTCGACCTGCTCCCCCGAACTGGACGTGCCGTCCACCTTGACGGTGACCGACTCGCCGACCGCGTCCTTCATCTGGGAGGCCACGGTCCGCTGCCAGATCAGCTCGTACAGGCGGAACATGTCACCGGTCAGCCCGGTCTCGCCCGGCGTGCGGAACTCCTCACCCGAGGGACGGATCGCCTCGTGCGCCTCCTGCGCGTTCTTCACCTTGCTGGCGTAGACGCGCGGCTTGTCGGGCACATAGGCCGAGCCGTAAAGCTTGATGGCCTGGCTGCGGGCGGCGGCGACAGCGGTCTCCGACAGCGTGATGCTGTCGGTCCGCATGTAGGTGATGAAGCCGTTCTCGTAGAGGCGCTGGGCGACCTGCATGGTCGACTTCGCGGAGAAGCCCAGCTTGCGGCTGGCCTCCTGCTGCAGCGTGGTCGTCCTGAACGGCGCGTACGGCTTGCGGGTGTACGGCTTGCGCTCGACCGACCTGACCTTGTACGGCACACCGGCCAGGCGCCCGGCCAGGGCCTGGGCGGCCTGCTCGTCCAGGTGGAGCACATCGGCGCTCTTGAGGGTGCCGTTGCTCGCGAAGTCCCGGCCCTGGGCGACGCGCTTTCCGTCCACGCCGGTCAGCATGGCGGTGAACTCGTGCGGAACCTCGTCACCACCGGTGTCGAGCAGCGCCTGCAGGTCCCAGTAACTCGCGCTGGTGAACGCCAGGCGCTCGCGCTCGCGCTCCACGACCAGCCGGGTCGCCACGGACTGCACGCGCCCGGCCGAAAGCCGGGGCTTGACCTTCTTCCACAGGACCGGGCTGACCTCGTAGCCGTAGAGACGGTCGAGAATGCGCCGGGTCTCCTGGGCGTCGACCAGCCGCAGGTTCAGGGCGCGGGGATTAGCCACCGCCTCCTGGATCGCCCGCGGGGTGATCTCGTGGAACACCATGCGGTGCACCGGGACCTTGGGATTGAGCACCTCGCGGAGGTGCCAGGCGATCGCCTCGCCCTCACGATCCTCGTCAGTGGCGAGATAGAGCTCGTCGGCGTCCTTGAGCAGCTGCTTGAGCTTGCTCACCTGCGCCTTCTTGTCGTGGTTGACGACGTAGAGCGGCTCAAACTCGTGATCCACATTGACGCCGAGGCGTGCCCAGGACTCTCCCTTGTACTTCTCAGGGATGTCCTCGGCCTTCTCAGGGAGATCACGAATATGCCCGATGCTGGACTCCACGACGTAGCCGCGGCCGAGGTACCCGGCGATGGTCTTCGCCTTGGAAGGCGACTCGACGATCACCAGGCGGTTTCCGCCGGCGTTGCCGTTCTTGGCTGGCACGCTGCTTCCTACCTCGCTGTTCGCATTCGTTCCCCGTTTACTTCCCCTCGGGTTACCCGATCTGAGTCGGGAACACTCCCAAGGAAAGCCGCAAGGACGCAGAATAAAGCCCTATGAGTGTCGACGTCCCTCGGCTCACCCTCGGAGACTAATCGCTGTGCTGGACTACTCCTACTTGGTTCTCCACCTCCCGCGTGGCACCTCACGGGACGCAGCCCGCCGGATACTGACCGAACATGCAGAATACGGCGACTGGGAGCTCGACCGCCTGCGACTGTATCCCGATGGCCGCCGGGACGTCCGGCTGCGCCGGAAGATCATACGTGTGACCAGGACGATGTGATTCCGGACATGGCTTTGCCCGCCCCGGGCCGCGCCCCCGGAACGGGCAAAGCTTCCGTGCCTCGTCACGCGAGCGAGCACCGCACCACGCAGGCGCGGTCATCCTGTCTCGCCGCCGTCGAGGCGTCTGCGCGCCTTCCTCAGTGGCTCTGAGGAAGGCATGCCTAATGGGTGACTAATGCCTTACTTTTTACCGAAACGGATGCGGCGGGTGGTGCCGAAGACGGTCGCGGAGGCCGCGGCCAACGCGCCGATCAGCAGGGTGACCAGGGAACCGACGTTCATTCCGGTCACGCCGACGGGCTGAGCGGCACTCATCAGGCCCAGGTCACGGATCGGCAGGTCACCGGCCGGGGTGGAGGACGTCAGGCCCGTGACGGGAGCCAGCGGCGAGCTGCTGTCGGCCGCCGCGGCCCGCTTGCTCACCGGGGTGGCGGGCATGACGGGGAGCTCGGGCAGGCCGGCGGCGGCCGGAAGCCGGGACTGGCCCGCCTCCTGGGCACCGCGGGCGTCGGACGGCGACGCCTGACCGGCCTCGCCGCCGATCCCCGGAACGGCGGGGAGGACGGACAGCAGGCCACTGGTCCTGTGCCTGCTGGGCTTGCCGTCCCAGTCGCCTCGGCCGCCGTTGTAGTCGCCCTTGGGTCCGCCCGGTCCGCCCCGGTGACCACCCTCGTGGCCACCCCATTGACCGCCGTTGTGGCCGCCCCACTGGCCACCGCCCGGCCCTCCGGCACGGGAGCCGCCGAGGCAGCCCGCGGCGGCATCGCCCAGGACGGCGACCGCGTTGCCGCAGATGTTGATCGGCGCGGTGATCGGCGCGACCACCTGGTTGCCACCCAGGACGCTGCCCCGCCCGGAGGTACGGTTGCCACCGGCCCCCGCACCCGCGCCGCCGGAGACCGAGGCGCCGCCCCTGCACCCGGCCGCGGCCCGGCCGAGCACGCCCACCGCGTTGCCGCAGACGTTGACCGGCACGGTGATCGGCGCCACCACCTGGTTACCGCCGCCGATGCTGTGATCACCGTTCGTACGGTTGCCACCGGCACCGCCGCCACCGGGACCACCGGTCCCGACGGACGCACCCCCCTGGCAGCCGGCGAAGGCTCCACCCAGCACGGCCACCGCGTTGCCGCAGACGTTGATCGGCGCGGTGATCGGCGCCACCACCTGGTTGCCGCCCAGGACACTGCCCCGCCCGGAGGTGCGGTTGCCGCCCGCACCACCGCCGCCCTGGCCCGTCCCCGCGGACGAACCGCCCGGACAGCCCGCCCGGCCGTTGCCGACGGCGCTGCCGCAGACGTTGGCGGGCGCGGTGATCGGCGCGACCACCTGATTGCCGCTGCCGGCTCCGAAGCGCCCGTCGGTGTCGTTTCCTGGCCGGCCGTAGCCCGAGCCGGGGCCGCCGGGACGCGGGCCGCGCTCCCAGCCGCCGCCGTGGCCGCCGTGGTCGCCGTGGTCTCCATGCCCCTCATGGCCTCCGTGACCGCCGTAACCCGGCTTACCCGGCCAGTCGGGCTTGCCAGGGCCGCCGTGCTCTCCGGGGCCACCCGGCCGTCCCGGACCACCGGGGTGCCCGGGACCACCGGGCTGCCCGGGCCCGCCGGGGTGCCCGGGCCCGCCGGGGTGCCCGGGACCACCGGGGTGCCCAGGACCACCGGGCTGCCCAGGCCTGCCGGGCCTGCCGCCGACGACCTCGGCACCGCCCTCGCAGCCGGAGAACGCCTCGCCGACGACGGCGACCGAGTTGCCGCAGATGTTGATCGGCGCGGTGATCGGCGCCACCACCTGGTTGCCACCCAGGACGCTGCCCCGCCCGGAGGTGCGGTTGCCACCGGCACCGCCGCCGCCACCGCCCTGATTGCTCACCGAGGCACCACCCCGGCAACCGGCGGTTGCCCCACCGAAGATCGCGAAAGAGTTGCCGCAGGCGTTGACGGGCGCGGTGATCGGCGCCACCACCTGGTTGCCGCCGCCGATGCTGTGATCACCGTTCGTGCGGTTGCCACCGGCACCGCCGCCGTTCCCGCCCTGGTTCCGCACCGAGGCACCGCCTCGGCAGCCCGCCTCGGAACGGCCGATCACCGACACCGCGTTGCCACAGGCGTTGACGGGCGCGGTGATCGGCGCGACCACCTGGTTGCCACCCAGGACGCTGCCCCGCCCGGAGGTCTCGTTGCCCCCCGCGCCGCCGCCACCGCCGTTCTCGACGGACGCGCCGCCCTCGGAGGAGGCGGCCGACTGTCCGGCCACAGCGACGGCGTTTCCGCTGATGTCGATCGGCAGGGTGATCGGAAGGTTGACCTGGTTGCCTCCGGCGATCGAGTGGTCACCGTCGGTGTCGGCGAAGGCCGTACCGCCGCCCATGGCCATGACGCCCAGTGCGAGCAGTGCCGCAGGGGCCGTGCCCCTAACCCACGTACGCATGATTGAAGCTCCTAGCAGTCTCGGGGGGACCTTGAACCCTCGTGAGGGCATGCGAGAGCCGTGCGAGGACCGGACAGGTCCGCACAGCGGAGGCCCAGGCGGGCCGTCATGAGGAGTTGGGAACCGGCTGACTCGTCGGCCTGCTCGTCGCTCACCGGTGGAGCGGCTCTCCTGGGGACGGAGGATCGAGACAGGCTCCGCGACCGGCGGATCACTCGAAAGGAGATCAGGCCGGTCTACAAGACGATGTCAGTCAGGAGAGAAAGAAGGGTCGTCCGCCGCTGTGCGGACGACCGGGGGGAGCACGAACGCCAGCGGAACACGCTGTGTCGCCAGTCGCGGGTCGTAGGCGAACCACGCGACATCCCCCGGACCCGAGCCGAAGAGGCCGGATCCACCACCGCTCTGGGGCACGAATCCATTGCTGCCAGAACCGTGGTCGACGGTGGCGGGTGCCGGGGCGCCCGGCTTGGACTGGCTGGTGAGCCCGTCCACACCTCGCCCCGCCATGGCTTCGGCGTTGTCCGTCGCCGACGGTTTGCCGCTGCCCGTGGGGAAGTCATCGACCTTTGAAGCCGATCCGGAAGCGGCAGTGTCAAGGGTCTGGGAACGGGCCACTCCTGTCGCCGCGGTGGCGTCCGCGACCGCGGGAGTGGCACTGAGAAAGCCGAAGACGATCGCGAGCAGCCATGCGGCGGCCAGGAGGCCGCCGATGGCGAGGGCTTGCCTGATGCCCCACCGGGTGCCGGCCGCGAACCGCGCCATCCGGTCAGCCCGGTCGGGGATCGTGTCGTCGACGGAGAAGGCCACGGGCACGCGTCGAGCAGCGGGCGAGGACGCCCTCCACTGCTCGTGCGGCACGTGCGCCACATGGCCTCCCAAAGCTCCTGGACAGGCCCGCTTGGACACGAGCCACCCTTCAACGGAGAGTCACGTTAGCACTACATGGAGTCAACGCAACGGGTTTCCCGAGAACGGATCAGCAGCCGTCCAGGAATCGGTCAAGAACCCGGACCCCGAACCGCAACGAATCCACCGGAACCCTCTCGTCCACCCCATGGAACATCCCGGAAAAGTCCAGGTCGGCGGGGAGCTTCAGCGGCGCGAACCCGAACCCCCGGATTCCCATCCGGCCGAACGCCTTCAGGTCCGTACCCCCCGACAGCGTGTACGGCACGGCCAGCGCGCCCGGGTCCTCGGCGAGGAGGGCGTCGGCCATCGCACGCACCAGCGGCCCGTCGAAACCGGTCTCGATGGCGATGTCGTGGTAGATGAACTCCCTGGTCACATTGGGGCCGAGCAGTTCGTCGACGGTCTGGAAGAACTCGTCCTCATATCCGGGCAGGAAGCGGCCGTCCACGTGCGCGGTAGCGGCCTGGGGGATCACATTGGCCTTGTAGCCGGCCTCCAGCATCGTGGGGTTGGTGGTGTTGCGCAGCGTGGCGCCGATCATCCGCGCCAGCGGCCCCAGCTTGGCGACGGTCTTCTCCGCGTCGTCCAGGTCAAGCTCCAGCTCCAGCGCCCTGGAGGTCTCCTCCAGGAACGTCCTCACCGTCTGTGTCATCCGGACCGGCCACTCGTACCGGCCGATGCGGCCCACCGCCTCGGCCAGCTCGGTGACCGCGTTCTCCGCGTTGAGCATCGAGCCGTGCCCGGCCCGGCCGGTGGCGGTCAGGCGCATCCAGGCGATGCCCTTCTCGGCCGCCTCGATCAGATAGAGCCTGCGCGCCTCGTCGATGGAGACGCTGAACCCGCCCACCTCGCCGATCGCCTCGGAGCACCCGTCGAACAGGTCCTTGTGCTCCGAGACCAGCCACTGCGCGCCGTAGTGGCCCCCGGCCTCCTCGTCGGCGGTGAAGGCCAGCACCACGTCCCTCGGCGGGCGACGCCCCTCGCTGAGCCGCTGTCGTACGACCGCGAGGATCATCGCGTCCATGTCCTTCATGTCGACCGCGCCGCGCCCCCAGACGCAGCCGTCCGCGATCTCACCACTGAGCGGGTGGTGGGCCCAGTCGGCGGCGTTGAAGGGCACGACGTCCAGATGTCCGTGCAGCAGCAGCGCGTCCCGCGAGGAGTCCTCCCCCGCGATGCGGGCGATCACGTTGGCCCGCCCCCTGTCCGACTCCAGGATCTGCGGCTCCAGCCCGACCTCGGCCAGTTTCTCGGCCACGTACTCGGCGGCGGCCCGCTCCCCGGGCCCCGAATTGTCACCCGCGTTGGTCGAGTCGATCCTGATCAGGTCGCGGCACAGCCCGACGACCTCATCCTCACCGTTGAGCGTGGCCATGTGGACTCCTTGGGTTCGGTACGGCTTCCACCCCCCATCCTCCCGCCGTACCCTCCTTCCCGGCACCCCGTCCGCACCCGCCCTCCTACCGATATGACGCAAGCTCAAGAGTTTGCTAACCTAAGTCCGCCGACGCGGGATGACGGTCCCGCGTGCAGGCACCACGTCCGGGTGGCGGAATAGGCAGACGCGCTAGCTTGAGGTGCTAGTGCCCTTTGCGGGGCATGGGGGTTCAAGTCCCCCCTCGGACACCAGATGGGTCCCGAAACTGTGCAGGTCACAGGTTCGGGACTTTGTCATTTCGGCCTCGATTCTGCTTGTGATACCGCCGCTGATACTGATCATGGCTTTAGACCCCTGACACCAGGGTCGCGAACGTGTCTGCGGCATCCCGCTGATTGCCAGGAAGCACGTGGGCGTAGACCCCGAGGGTCACGACCGCGCCCGCGTGGCCGAGCCGCTCAGACACGACCTTGATCGGTACACCCTTGGCGAGCAGAAGCGTGGCATGAGCAGGCTGAAGAGTTCGAGGCGGCTCTCGGCAGGGTCGCGCGGTAGCGGCTTCGGCCGGCGCCCCTGCCCTTTCGTGGTGAGGGGGTGTCGTCGTACCTGGCACACCAACAGAACGACGTTCACTGGCCAACCCGCGGCCCCTTTCAACCGTCCTCACCTACCCGTCCGCCACAGCACAGGAGCGCTCGCATGAGAATCGCCCGCTCGATCGTCGTCGCTGCAGTCGTTGCCGCTCTCGCCGGGTGCGGGGCGGGTGCGGACACTGCGGCACCTGTCGTGACCGTCACCGCGCCGGCACCTGTGGAGAAGAGCCCTAAGCCGATCGAGAAGGATGACAAGGAACCCGATCCCACTCCGGCCGAGGAGAAGGAAGAGGTGGCGGAGAAGAAGGTCCTGCCGGACGTTGTCGGGATGAACCTGCAGGAGGGGCAGGACACCATGCAGGCCGCGGGGTTCTACATTCTGAACGACAAGGACGCCACCGGGCAGAACCGCTTCCAGGTGTACGACCGCAACTGGGTGGTGACCAAGCAGACGCCGGCCGCCGGACGGAAGGTGACGGTCGACACACTGATCACCTTGTACGCGAAGAAGATCGGCGAGTAAGACGAGTAGTGCGCGGCGCCCCTGCCCTTCGGGGTGGGGGCATCATCGTGTCCGGACCCCTCGCAGGGGCGATGAGCGCCCCGCCAGTCCGGCCCCGCAGTACAGGCCACCGCAACCCCCTGCGGACGATCACCCCGGAGCGCGAACATGAGCCGCATAATGCGTTACCTACGCTCCTCCACCGCGGAGTAGCTACGAGCGCAGAGAAGACCTATGACGCCCGCAGAGTCACAGCCGCACGACAACTACGCCAGGTTGCCCCTTGAGGAACTCGGCCTCACGGTTCGGGCGTACGCCCCCCTTAAGCGTGCGGGCATCAACACCTACGGCGAACTGATCGCTCACGGAGAGCAGGACCTGCTAGCGATCGATCGCAACAACCTCATGTATGTCGAGGAAGTCAAACGAAAGCTCGCCGCTATTGGCCTGTCCCTGCAACAGCCCCCTGCCTCACCACACTGAAGTAGCGAGGGCACCCGCTGACTGCCGGCGCGTGATCACCCAACCGCGCGAGCATGGGCGGCATGGATCCTGAGCTGGGCGCGGCCAACGGTCGACTTCTGCTACCAGCAGCCGGACACCACCACCGACTACAAGTGCACAGGCCCATTCGACCTCAGCAGCAGCCTGGGACTGTGGGTCCACAGCTTCAACGGCCTGGACCCAAGGGCACGATCACCGTCAAGCACACCCTGCACGGAGGCACCTATCCCGCGGGCGGCGGAACTCAAGACCGCGTCACGGTGAATTACCAGTACCAGCTGTGTGGCGGCCCGGCCGTCGTCCGGCGTGGTCAGGAACTGCGCGTATCGGTGACTCCTCAGGAGGCGGAGGGCTCAGCGGGGGCGCCGGGTCCGGGACAGCAGGGCCTCGGTCGCGCGTCTGGCCTCGGGGGAGGCGAACAGCCGCGCGGACAGGTCGACCATCTCCTGGCCGAACTCGTCCATCCGGGCGCGCATCGGGGCGGTGAGCAGCGCCTTGGCCTCGCGCAGGCCCTGTGGGCTGCCCAGCAGCAGGTCCTCCAGGTACGCGTCGACCGCGGTGTCCAGCTCGGCCTCGGGCACGGCGCGGGTCAGCAGCCCGGCCCGCTCGGCCTCGGCTCCGCCGAAGACCAGGCCGGTCAGCAGGTAGTCGGCGGCGGCCCGGTCACCGAGCCGGGGCAGCACGGTGAGGCTGACCGCGGCGGCGGCCAGTCCAAGGCGGACCTCGGTGAGGGCGTAGCTGCTCTCCAGCGACCCGACGGCGACGTCGGCGGCGGCGACCAGGCCCAGGCCGCCGGCCCGGACCGTGCCGTGCACCCGCGCCACCACCGGCTTGGGCATGGTCACGACGAGGCGCTGCACCTCGACGACACCCTCGACGATCGGGGTCATCGCGCCGGAGCGCACCGCCGCGAGGTCGGCGCCGGAGCAGAACGAGGGGCCGTTGGCGCGCAGCACGACGACTCGGACGGCGTCGTCGGCCGCGGCCCGCCGCAGCAGTGCGGTCAGCTGGTCCAGCAGCGGGCGGGACAGCGCGTTGCGGTTGGCGACCGAGTCCAGGGTCAGCACCGCGACACCGCGCTCGCGGTCCGCGTCGTACCCGACCAGCGCGGGTCCGGCGCCGGTCTCACCCGTCCCGGCGACGCCGGGAGTCCCGGGGGCGCTCATCGGGGCGCCCTGGGCAGGCCCAGGCCCACGGTGGCGATCAGCTCGCGCTGGATCTCGCTGACGCCGCCGCCGACCGGCAGCTTCAGCTCGGTCTTGAACGCGTGGTCGGTGTCGCGCAGCACGGCGGCGGTCAGCTCGTCGGCGGGGTCGCCGTACCGCTGCACCAGCTGTGCGATCCGGGCGCCGGCCTCGACCAGCCGCTCAGAGTTGTACAGCTTGTTCACCGAGGCGTCGGCGGCGCCCAGCGTGCCGGTGCCGGAGCCGGGCTCGCTGTAGCCGATGGAGACCTGCAGGTCGCCGGCGAGGATGCGCGGCAGGAACTCCCGCTGCTGCTCCGGGGTGCCGAACTCCTGAAGTGCCGGGCCGACCGAGTAGACGGTGACCAGTGGGTAGGGGACCTCGTACCGGAAGGCGGTGCTGACCACGATCTGGTCGGCCATCGGGCCGAGACCCCGGCCGCCGTGCTCCTCCGGCCAGCCCAGGCCGAGCCAGCCGCCGCGGCCCAGCCGCCGGGACACCGCCCGGTACGCGGGGCCGAACTCGTCCTCGTGCAGCTGGGCGCGCTCCTGCTCGGTCACCACGCCGGCGAAGTAGGTGTCCGCCTCCCGCTGGAGCTCGCGCTCCTCGGGGGTCAGGTCGATGTACACGCTGGTGTCCTCTCTCAGCTGACCCGGGCGGAGCCGGCCGCCGCGTCCAGGCAGGCCTCGGTGCCGCCCAGGAACTGGCCGAGGGCGAGCCCGCCGGTGACGTACCGGTGCAGCGGGCGGTCGATGTCGAGGCCGGTGCCGCCGTGCAGGTGCTGGCAGGTGAGCAGCGCCGGGACGGCAGACCAGGGCCGCCGATGCCGGCGGTCCAGGGGCGGCTCGGCGTGAACCCGGCAGCCACCGTGGACGCCGTGAGAGGCACTGTGGACCTGGCGGATCATGCCGGTCAGTCAGACATGCCGGACGGCCCGGACCGGTGGCGGCCGGTTGCGCCAGGCGTGGAAGCCCGATTCGGAGACGTCCATGACCCGGCAGGCCTTCACCGGTCATCACGGCGATGGCCGCGAACCGTCTTTTGGGGACGACCGCCTGCTTGGGCAGCTCGCCGATACGTCAGGGGACGGCCGGTTCGGTCTCCGGCGCCGCGACCGGCTCCGCGTTGTCGGAGGAGGTCACGCCGGGCTTCTGGCCGGAATCGATCAGGTCCTGTTCACGCCGGTTGCAGATCGTCTGGCCGGCTGATCTGTGGGTCGAATGCGATCTCTCGCACGGTACGACCGGCCTTCAACAGGTCCAGGACCTTCCGGCGGAACTCAGCGGGATATCTCCTTCTGAAAGGGGGGCAGAGGCGCGGCAGTCAACCAGAGCGACTCCACGGAACCGGGGGCACATCAAAGCCCGGGACGATTCAGTTCTCCGCCAGGACGATCACGCTGTCGTCCTGGGCGAGCGTCAGAGGGTCGGATTTGGGCGGGTTAAGAAGCACCCCATAGGAAGGCGCCTCCTCACCATGACGCTTGAGACGGTAGCCGATTGCGGTTTCGCCGCGCCGCCGTGCGGCCTCGACAACCGTAGCGAAGTTCGCTTCTTTCCCTGGAATGAGATAGTCAGAGGATGGCTTGAGATAAATCTCAGATCCGTCCGGCTCGAAAAGATGGGTGAACACCGCATTAAGGTGCTTGTTCTCCGCCATCTGGGTGAGCAGTAGGCTGATGAGCTTGGTGCTGACGATGAAGTCGTCAGCCTTGGTGACCTGGGCGACTTCCCTGTTGCCGTCGTCGTTCATCTCGGTCACGATCGAATAGGGGTCTCCGAGTTGCACCTCGATGTCTCGCAGATGCAGCAAAGTCACCAGGGTGCGGTCATCGGCGTTCCCGGGATCGGTGCTGTCATCTGACAGCACCACGATGTGCTCATAGCTGCCCAGATCAAGCGTTTCCAGCGATCGCCTACTCGTCAGTTCGCAGGGTTTGTAGCCGATCACCAGGTTGGTACGGCCTTCCGTGAGGAGTACGGTGGGCCGTGTGGGCGCGGCGATGTCGAGAGTGGACCCGGGCTCGACCAGGCGATCCAGTAGATCGATGATCTTCGGGGCACGGGAATTCCAGCCGATGAACAGAGTTCGATCGGGTTCCGGGGTGCGAGCGGGAACCATGGCGATCGCGGACTCCGCGATAGGGACCGGCGTATCGGCCAACTGGATGAGCAGGTCGTCCTCGGCGATCATAATCATCTGGTCTTGATCGCCGACTGGAGTACTCATGGACGGGTTGATCAGCACATCTCCGTCACCGCGCAGAATGCCAACCGGACTGCCGAGTCGGTAGGCATCAAGCGTCTCGCCGTAGGTCTTTCCGATCAACGCGGGCTCGGCGCGTATGTAGAACTCATTGCCGGCGAAGTCGAGCAGATCGGCGCACACGGTGGACAGACCCGCCTGCCGGTGGGACTGCACGACAAGCCGGACGGCGATGTCGTCGGCGTCGATGACCTGGGCCTCGGGGCCGGCGGCAAGCTTGGCGGCCGCGAGATTCTCCGAGTCCTGGACGGCGGCGACCATATGCGGCCGTCCGTGAGGCCAGGATCGGTTGCTCAGCAGCAGCAGAGACTTGATCACATTGATGTCGGAATCGTCGCCGGGGGGCGACAAGACCATGATCGCTCGCGCGGTTTCCGGGCTCACCAACTCCAGATCGTTTCGATTGAGGGGATTGCCGGAGCGGCAAATGACCCGCGTGCGCCCTGTGTCGCCGATCTGAGCGCGGATCTGCTCATCCATGTCGACCTTGTCATGGTCGGCGAGGATCACCACACACGAGCGCCGCTGACTTTGGTTGGCCTTGGCCAGCTCCGCCACGACCGTGAACACCTGGTCCGACCAGCCGAGCAGCACGGTATGGCCACGCTCGATCACGCGGGAGCGCCCCTTGCGCAACTCGGTGATCCGGTTCTCCAGGCCCGTGGTGAGCACACCGATCAATGAGCTGACAATGAAAACCCCGCCGATCGTGACCGTCAGCATGAGCATCAGGAACATCGCGCTGCCGGTGTCTCCACCCATCGTCCCTGGATCGATCGCGCGCATCAGGGTCATCCAGGTGATGCCGAGCCAACCGCCGTTGGAGATGGCGTCATCGCGTGCCAGCAGCAGCACGGCCCCTGTGACTACGATGATCAAGAGCAGTGATGCCAGGGTGAGCCAGCCGATCAGAGCCGGGGTGCCCCGATCCATCGTACTGTCGAACCAATATCGCAGCCGGCCCCGAAACCTCGCCCGCACCCCTGCCCCCTCCAGTGTTGACTTAAGAACGGAAAGGACCGTATCAGCGGCCGTCCCGGCTAGTGAATCTTCACTACAGAAACCCCCTTATATGAGGGTTTGTCCTCTTTCGCCGTCAGCTCTTCACTTGCCTCAGGCTGGGTATCTCCGCAGGCAAGGCGTCCTGTTCCCAACCTGAAATGCACCCTTTGGCGGTGATAAAGCCTCCTCACCTCACCTGCCGCTTCACCCCATTTCACGACGAGCGACCACCCCGGCTTCGCACCCGACTGCGGGGCGTCCGTCCCCGCCACCCGGACAACACGCCAGGGCCGTGCTCGACGAGTACACGGCGCTTCAGCCGGCCGGGTGGTCAACGACCGCAGATTCCACCATCCGGAATGGTCTCAGCCCCTCAATGCGGCGTTCCTGCGCATGAGGGCGACCTGCGTCACTGAAATTTTCATACCTCCGCTGAATTCTTCATGCCCAGGAGCAGGTCAGCGGTACGGCCTGGGGAAACGTCCTGTACACGCGCACGAAACAGGCCAAACATGGGAGCGCTCCCATATGAGCGTTTC
>NZ_JBEOWJ010000064.1:0-32602 GCF_040295965.1 Streptosporangium sp. NPDC002544
AGCCGAGCGGCGAAGTCCTGCATGTACCGCACGTGGGCCGAAAGCTCCTCCGGCGTCCACTGGTCCATCGGCACGTCGTTGACCGGTGCCGGCGCACCCCGGTAGTGCTTGAGCAGCAGGTACTTGGCCATCATGTTCTCCTTGGCGCGGTACGGCCCATTGTGGCCGTGTTCACTCCGGGGACGAAGCCGCGCTCGGGTTCTCGACATCCCACCGCGACATTTCCCGGCGGATTTCACAGACTCCGCGTACTCCCAGGCGCCGCAGATGGGCACAGGGAGTCCCTTCTCGTCCAAGGCGCGAAGGGCACGGTGGTGAGCCGGACCCGGCCGCGTCGGATCGCCGCTTCTCGATCGGCACCCGGTGCGGCCGGCAGGAGTCGGCCTTGTCCGCGCACCGCGGATCGCCAGGCGTCTCCCGAACCCGAGTAACCCCAGGTCAGAGGTGGGTTCGTTGGATTCTGCCGCATTGCTGCCGAGACTCCCGGGGGAGGGAGGCGAGGACCGGGCCACAGCGGGCACCCGACGCGTCGTCCGACCGCTCACCGTTCGGTCGGCCAGTCAGTCACAAGGGATCTCCAAGTGGGCTCCCGCATGCTGATCGCATTGACCAACGGGGGATCACCGAATTCCGACTGGAGTAAAGAAATGCGCCGGCACCTGACCGCCTTCGCCGCCATCGCCCTGGCGGGAGGCATGCTGCTCACCCCTGGAACCGCGAACGCCGCGGCTCCCCGGATCACCGCCCCGCAGGGGACAGTCCACGCCGACCAGCCGCTCGCGCCGCTGAAGCTGACCGTCACCTACCCTCGCAGGGCCTGGGCGGGTGACTCCTACGTCTACACGCTCACGACCAAGAACGTGGGCAAGTGGTACACCGACATCGCCTACATCGGCGGCTACCTTCCCTCACAGGTCTCCAAGGTCCGCGTCATCCGCAAGCCCGCAGGGTCGTACTGCGAGATCTCCGGCCGCGAGGTGGGCTGCCTGCTCGACACCCTGAACCCCGGAAAGACGGCCACCGTCAAGGTCAGGGTCTGGTTGAAGAACAGCGCCAGGGGCACCGCGACCGCCGATTTCGGCTCGGCCTCGATCGACGTCCCCGCGGGCGGGCTCGGCACCTTCGACATCCACGGCATCGACATCGGCAGCGACGTCAAGTACGTGCGGGTGAAGACCCGGGTGCTCCGCTAACCGCGCGTTCCGTGCGTGCCGCCGTCCGTCCCCCTGGGGCGATCGCCGAAAACAGCGACGATCGTGACGCCCCGTACGTCGACGACGCGGCACGCGCGGAAAACAATCTAAGCCGGTTTTATCCCCTAAAATCCTCTTAGGGTGCCTTTAAGGCATTTTCAAAACCCGGCCTTTCCTGGTTCGAGTTCCTCACGAAGCCCAGGCCTCCGTACGACGCGAAGTCCCGGCCCTTTCGAGTCTCAGGTCACTCCGGGCCCCGGATCGCACGAGGCGTGCCGGCCGGTGTGGCCCTGCCCCGCCCGGCACCTCCACCAGGTACGGCGCCGCGCCAGGTGTTCCACCTAAATCACATAACGAAAATGATTTCTCCCCACATCTATATGTGTGATAAAACGCTGGAACTTTATGGGGCGTTCCAGGCGTCCCCTTAACCCTTCAGCTGGGAGACGTTTGATGCGCCACCCGATCTCCAAGATCGCCGCTCTTGCTCTGGTCGCCCCGCTGGCCGGCGGCTTGCTGTTCGCCACCCCCGCCTCGGCGGCTCCCGCGCAGGTGCCGGCGGCGGTCAAGACCGCGGCCGAACCGTTCTCCTCCTTCACGGTCAGCGTCTCCGCTCCGAAGAAGGCCAAGGCCGGCGGAAAGGTCACTTACAAGATCAAGGCCGTCAACAAGGGCCCCTACGTGGCCGACTACTTCTTCATGGGCGGCCTGCTGCCCAAAGGCTCCAAGGTCACCGCGATCTACGGGCCCAAGGGTACGGAATGCGACACCTACGAAGACGGATTCTGGTGTTGGACCCCCTACGCCCTTGAGATCGATGACTACGAGACCATCGCGATCACGGTGAAGCTCGGCAAGAAGTCGGGGCGGACCGCCGAGGCCATCCTGGGCGTCGACAGCTACGACATCCCGACCGGCGCCGAGAACCTCTCCCGGGACGAGCTTGAGCGCCTGGGCACCAAGAACTGGTTCTTCGTGAAGAAGGTCAAGACCGGGATCGTGCGCTAACACACCCACCGAGAAGGCGAGCAGCCCCGGCCCGTCGCGGGCCGGGGCTGCTCGCCTTCTCCGTTCGGGGACACCGCTCAGAAACGGCCCCAGTCGTCGGCGGCGGCGCGCCAGACGTCGATGTTGCGCGGGTCGACGGCCATCCTGCGCGGCCGGTGCGTCTCGTGCTCCTCGGGGGTGAAGACCCGGTGGCCGTCGCACAGCTCGTACCTGGGCCCGTGCTTGGGTTCGAACATGTAGAAGGCGATCGAGGTCGACGCGGAGTGGTTGACCATGTCGGACGCGATCGGCACCCCCTTGTACAGGGCGCGTGCCCTGCCGCGCATGACGTGGTCGAGGCTCTTCATCATGAAGCACAGGTGGGCGACGTAGTACTCGTTGTTGCGCTGCAGGGCCAGGCTGTGGTGGTAACGGTCCTCGGCCCGCAGGAACACGGTGCCGTCCCCGACGTAGTCGGAGGCCATGAAGCCGAGCACCCCGGTGTAGAAGGCCAGGGACTCGTCGTACTTGTCGGTGGCGATGAAGGGGTGCACGAGGTCGAGCGGGCGCAGCTCGATGACGGGCGCCTCGGCGTACTCCTGGAACTCGGTGAACAGTTCCACGATCAGCCCGTTCGGGTCGCTCACGCCGAAGCCGCGCTGGCACAGGCCCTTCATCCTGTCCTGCAGGGGCAGCACCTCCAGCCCCGCCGCGAGCACCCTCTCCCTCAGGTCGTCGAGGACCTCGTCGGACTCCACGCTGAAGCCGATCGCGACCGTGTGCGACGTCTCCCTGCCGGGCTCGTGGAGCAGTTCCACACAGTGGTGCTCGATGTCGGCGCGCAGGTAGGCGTACTCGTCGTCGTGCTGTTCGAGCTGGAGACCCACGTGATACTGGAGGAACTCAATGGTCGCTGCCATATCCGGCACCGCGATCCGGGCGTACTCCATCCCGTACGGTGCCCTGGGACGGGCGTCAGCTGTCATGGTGCCTTCCTCATTCCTTCTTGGTTCTTCGTGACGTGCTCGTCGTGTGGTGCCGGTCGGCGCGGGCGTCGCGGCGGGATCAGCAGTGCAGGCTGACGATGGCCTGCCGCTCGATCACCGGCCGCCAGCGCAGCCGCACGAACTCCTCGTGCGAGGAGCTGTGCAGGTAGTCCAGCAACTCCTGCTCGGAGTCGAACCCGACGACGAAGCCGTGCGTCATGCTCGTGTCGCGCGTGCTGACGTTGGGACCGCAGGCCCAGTCGCGCATGGCCGGGTACCTGCTCGGGAACGTCTCCAACTCCGCCAGGACCGCCGCCACCGTCTCGGCCGGTACGTCCTCCTTGAAGCGGAAGACCAGCATGTGCTTGATCATCAGAGGATGAAGCTCAGCCGTGCGCCCGCGTCCATGGCCTCCATGGTGGGAATCGACCTGCGGAGCCTGAAGCGGAGCCCCTCGTCCTCGACCAGCAGGACATGCTCGTAGCGGCCCACGTAGCTGTAGGTCCCGCCGTCGCGGTAGCGGTGGACGATGAAGTTGGCACTCACCCAGACCGTCTTGTCGCCCTGTTCCAGGATGAGCACGTTGGAGATCATCCGATGGGTCCTGGAGTGCGGGTTCTCCGCGTGCGCCTTACGGCTCTTGAGCCGCTTCACCCTGGCCTTGATGAGATCGTAGTCGTCACACATGAAGGAGCCGGCCTCCGAGCTGTCCCAGCCCTTCCAGTCGGTGGTGGCGACCTCCAGCCGTCCGCCCTCCTCGAAGAGGGTGAACCACTCGTCGAGGCGCCACTCGTCGAGCAGCGACGCCTCGCGATAGAGAAAGTCCTCCACCTCGTGCCGGGTGATGGTCCTGCCGCCCACGGCGCTCTCCTTACTCTTCTTACCGTCCATCGACTCGGTCCCGGCCCGCTCAGTCCTGGCCCACGACGGTGGCCCAGTGACGCCAGAAGCTGCGCATCGCGCCCTCGTCGATGGAACGGCCCTGGTTGCCCTTTTTCTCGTTGGCCATGCCGCGCGACATGTCACTCCAGTCGAAGGCGGGGTCCGCCGCGTTCGCGGTCGCCTCGATCCCGCGCTGCACCGCCTCGTACGCCTCGATGTCGTCCGGCGTCGCGAGGCCGCCGGGACCGACGAAGCTGACCATCGTCTTGATCCGCAGCGCCCGCACCTCGGCGGGTTCGTCCGCCTCGACGAACTGCCAGGCCCGCACGCTGGTCTGGCCGGCGGAGACCGGATCGATCTGGCGAATGGTCAGCGCCTCCAGGTCGAACAGGAGCAGGTTGGGGAAGACGAAGAGGATACGACTGGCGTCGGCGACCTCCTTGGCCAACTCGGGGCCGAGCCGGTCCTCCATCTCCTGGCGCTTGAGAGCCGTCCGCTCCTTCTCCGCCTCGCCGAACCTCGGCTCCCAGACCATGCCGATCCGCCCGTTGTGGCCGGTCAGGATGAGCAGTCCGTGGCCGCCGCCGAGGTCGTAGGCGTACTGGTCGTCGTCGGTGACGGCGAAGCCGGTCTCGCGCAGGTAGCCCACGAAGGTGTTGTGGGTGGGCGCGAAGTGGTAGCCGTCCATCGCGTTCTCGACCGCGAGCTTCCAGTTGCCCTTGACCGAGTACAGCTGCACCCCGGGCACGGTCTCCATGCCCGCGGGACCGATCTTCGCGGTCAGCGACATGTAGTGGGCGGCCTTGCCGAGGTGGGTCATCAGGTCGGGCACGTCCGGGTCGAAGGCGATGAACACGAAGCCCTCGTGGCTCTGGATCCTGGGCACCGAGCGCAGCTTCATCGCCTCGCGGAACTCCGGCACGTCGACGTACGCGTCGTCGCCGGGCAGCGCCGAGAGATCACCCGAGTTGCTGAACACCCATGCGTGGTAGAAGCACTGGAAGAACTTGGTGTTGCCCTCGCTGTGCCGGCAGAGCACGGTGCCCCGGTGGGTGCAGGCGTTGAGGAAGACCTGGACCTCGCCGGAGGAGTCGCGGCAGAAGATCAGCGGACGCCCGCCGAGAGTCCTCGTCTTGAAGTCACCCGGCTTGGGGATCTCCGTCTCGTGGCCGAGGTAGAGCCAGGTGTGCCCCCAGATCCGGGAGATCTCCGCCTGGAAGACCTCTTCTGACCGGTAGGCGGACCTGTGCACCTTGAACGACAACGCCTCCCCATCCTCCTTCACGAGGGAGGAGATCGGATATCCCTGTGTCAGCTGCGTCATCGCGGCGCCTGGCCTTCCTACGGACTTTGAACGAGAATTCGAGATGCCATCTCGCTATGTGATGCTGCTACCACGCCATCCCGGTGTCAAGTGCCAGTCTTCGCATCGAAATCTTCGGTTACTCCCCGTTAACGGCGACGCAACACTTGTCGAGTTTTCTCAGCCGGTGACAGCGACGTATCCCCCGTGGAGGGACAATGCTCCAGCCGAAGACCGGCCGCATCGATGGTTCCCACTACCTCCCCACCAGCCCGGACACCAGCCTCTGGGGCCTGTTGCCCAATCGCGACCACCAGCACGTGCTCCGTGTCGAGTCCGGCGACACCGTCACCATCGATACTCTCAGTCACGAGGGAATCTTGGAGGACCAGGGTCGTGACCCGGTCTCCTACCTCGCCGGGTTCGGCGTCGGCGCCGACCAGGTGCTCACCGACGCACGCGACCTGGCCGCCTCCGACGTCGCCCACGACTACGACACCGACGGCCCGCACGTGGTGACGGGGCCGATCTCCGTCGCCGGGGCCCAACCCGGCGACGTGCTCAAGGTGGACGTGCTCAGCCTGCTGATCCGGGCGCCGTACGGGTTCATCAGCAGCAGGCACGGCTACGGCGCGCTCCCCGGGGAGTTCCCCGAGACCGCCGCCGACACCGGCCTGCTCGCGGACGGCGCGCGGGAGTACAACAGCGTCTGCGTCTTCACCGAGGTGGTCGAGGAGGCCGGGCGCCTGCACGGCGTCATCCCGTTCGGCGAGGGGCAGGCGGCGCGCTTCCCGCTCGCGCCGTTCCTGGGCCTGATGGGGGTGGCGGTCGACACCGGCGACCAGGTCCACTCGGTGCCGCCCGGCTCCTTCGGCGGGAACCTCGACATCAACGAGCTGCGGGTCGGGTCCAGCCTCTACCTGCCGGTACAGGTCCCGGGTGCCGGGTTCTACGCGGGCGACCCGCACTACGCCCAGGGCGACGGCGAGGTCGCCCTGACCGCGCTTGAGGCACCGCTGCGCGCCACGCTGCGCCTGTCGGTGATCCCCGCCAAGGAGGCCGGTCCGCTCCTTGGCACGCTCGGTGAGCCGTTCGCCGAGACCTCGACCCACTGGCTCCCCGTCGGCCTGCACACAGACCTCAACGAGGCCATGCGGCGTGCCGTACGGGCAGCCGTGACGTTCCTCGAACTCACCCAGGGCATGGAACGCTCAAGGGCGCTCGCCTACCTCAGCGCGGCGGCCGACTTCGAGGTCAGCCAGGTCGTCGACCAGGTCAAGGGGGTGCACTGCCTGATCAGGAAGGCCGACTTCGGACGGTAACCACCGGGCCGCCCGGGATGCTAGCTCCCGGGCAGCCAGACGGAGTCGCCGAAGTCCGCCCGCGGGGGAGTGAACACGTCGACGTTGACGCACGGCCCCTCGGTGGGCTCGACGTAGTGCTCGGCCCCCCGGGGGACCAGCATCATCGAGCCCGCGGACATCTCGTGCGGCACGCCGTCGACGTAGTAGTTGCACCTGCCCTGCAGGATCAGTACGAGCTGATCGAAGTCGTCGTGCTTGTGCGGGTTGAGCGTCATGCCGACGGCCAGTTCGTGCCAGGCGAGCATGGTCTCGTCAGTGGAGTACACCTTGCGCCGGACACCCGGCCGGATCTCGGTCGCGGGGATGTCGTCCCAGTTGACGGCGGTGGCGTACAGCCGCTGGTTGAACACAGGCATTCCTTTCATTGATCCCACTTGTCCATCACCTCGCGCAGGGCCGAACCGAGGAGTTGCAGGTCTGAGCCGACGATGAGGTAACGCGCGGCGCCGAGGCCGCTCCCGGCGGCCAGCTCGGCGTCCGCACGGGCGAGCCAGCCACCCGATGCCACCCCGACGGAACGGGCCGCGTCGACGATCTCCCCCACCCGCGCGAGCAGCACCTCCGCACCGGGGAGGCCCAGGCTGACGGCCAGGTCGGTGGTACCGACGAAGGCCACGTCCAGGCCGTCCAGCAGCTCCGGCAGCGGGTCACAGGTGGTGGCGGTCTCGATCTGCCCGACGAGCAGCGGCGGCTCCGCCGCCTCCGCCGCCAGGTACGCCGCCAGGTCCACGGCGCCGAAGCCGGCGGTCGGGTGGGAGAGGCTGATGCTCCGCCGCCCATGGGGGGCGTAGCGGGCCGCGGCGACCAGGGCGGCGCTCTCGGCGGCGGCGGTCAGCGTCGAGAGCTGCACGCCCGCCGCGCCCGCCTCCAGCACCCTGTTGATCAGCGGCGGATCCACGGCGGGCACCCGGACCAGGGCCGGGATGCCCGTCGCGGCGGCATGCCGCACCAGGGAGATCACCGTCTCCGCCGACAGCGAGGAGTGCTCCAGGTCGACGACGACGAAGTCGAACCCGGCCTGCCGGGCGAGATCCACGGAGTCGACGGTGGGCAGCTTGACGAACGTGCCGACGACCCGGCCTCCACCGGCCAGCGCGGTCCGCAGCCTCCGTCTCGCCTCGACGACCGGTGTCACCGGCCGGTGCCCAGGCCGCGCCAGGGCGTCGTCTCCACCCGCTGCCCGCCGTGCAGGACGAGGGCCGGCTCCAGCCTGGGTGCCACGATCGAGTTGCCCGCCGCGTCGGGCAGGGTCGTCTCCTCGGTGTCCTCCAGCACCGTGACGTGGGCGGGACCGCCCTCGACGAGGGTGCCGTATCCCTCGGTGTCCAGGCCGAGCCGCCGGGCGGGGGCGATGGTCATCCGCGGCACGATCTCGTCCATGGTCATGCCGAGCGCCCGCAGCTTGGCGGCGCTGGTGATCAGGTCGAAGACCGGCCCGCGCCAGTTCCTGGCGCTGGTGTCGGAGGTGAGCAGGTCGGGCAGGAAGCCCTCGGCGATCGCCTTCCTGGCGACCTCGAAGCTGAGATTGCTCTTGCCGTGGGCGCTGTCGAAGAGGACCCCGCGAGCCCGCGCGTCGAGCACCGCGGGAATGACCTTGTCGTCGTCGAGGATGCCGTGCGGCTTGCCGGTGTAGCAGTGCGCGACGATGTCCCCCGGGCGGAGCATCCCCAGAACCTCGGGCAGCGGCTCCTCGGTCTCCCCGATGTGGACCATGAGGGGCAGACCCGCGTCGGCGGCCAACGCGAGGGAGCTCTTGAGCAGCGAGCGCCAGGCCGAGCCGACCACGTCCTCGGAGAGACGGATCTTGAAGCCGCGGACCACGTCCGGGTTGTCCCGCGCCACGGCCAGCGCGTCCTCGGCGACCAGCGTGTCCGGGTTGAGCAGCTCGCCGAAACGGAAGTCGATCAGCCCGAGCACCGAGACGTTGAGGAAGTTGACCAGGCGCATCTCGGCGGGCCGGACCACGAATTCGCGGAAGGCGGCGAAGGTCGAGGCGCCGACCGTACCGGCGTCGGCGGCGGCGACCACTCCCCGGCGCAGATGGGCCTCGTCCGGCGGCGCCCCCACCTTCGAGACGTTCTCGAAGACATGGGTGTGCCCCTCGACCAGGCCCGGCATGACCCACTTGCCCGCGCAGTCGACGACCTCCCTGGCCTGCGCGGCGAGCGAGGGCGCGATGCGCGCGACGCGGCCGTCGGTCACGGCCACGTCGGTGACCGCGTGAGTGCCCGCCACGGGGTCGAAGACGGTGCCGCCGGACAGAACAAGGTCGAACGAAATCTCGGTCATCTCATATCTCTCATCTCAGGGAACTGCGAAGGCTCTGGAAAGGGGGAACTCAGCGGTACCGGGTGCGCAGCGGCAGCACGCCGGCGACGGACACCTCCACCTCGTCACCGGGACGCAGGAAGACCCCGCGGTCCTGGCCCGTGCCCGCCGGGGTACCGGTCAGCACGACGTCGCCGGGTCGCAGCGCGGCGAAGTGGGAGATCCTGGAGATCAGCTCGGGCACGGCGAAGATCAGTTCCGCCGTGCTGGAGTCCTGCCGGACCGTTCCGTTCACACTGGTCCTGACAGTGATCTTCTCGGGGTCGTCGACCGCCGAGAGTTCGAGCACCGAGGCACCGAGCGCGCCGAAGCCGGGGAAGCTCTTGGCCAGGGTGGGGGTCGCGGTGGCGACCATGACGTCACGCGCGGTCATGTCGTTGGCCGCCGTGATGCCGGCGATGTGCCTCCACACCTCACCGGGCGGGGTGCGGTGCATCGGCCGCCCGATCACGAAGGCGACCTCGCCCTCGTAGTCCACCTGGCTGGAACGGTCCTGTGGCAGCGTCACCTCCGCTCCCGGCGCGGACACCGCCGAGGGCGACCTGAGGAAGAGGATGGGTTCCGAGGGGACGGCCCGCCCGGTCAGCCGTGCCTTCGACAGGTAGTTCAGCCCCACACCCCAGATGGCCCCGGTGCCGCCCAGCGGGGCCAGGAGCTCCCCCGGCTCGATCCGGCCCCGCTCCCGCGCGGCGTGCGCGGGGGCGAAGCCCTCACCCGCCGCGAGCAGCTCCGCCACGTCGGCGAAGGGCAGGTCCAGCAGGACGGCGCCGTCACCGTCGAGGCCGGCGTCGAGACGTGCCAGGCCCTGCGGCGTCGCAATCAGGTTCACGACTTCTCCCCGGAGAGTGAGGTACGGCGGTCGGAGGCCATGACCAGCCCGAAGACCTCGGCGCGCAGCTCGCCGAAGAGCGGGACCTGTTTGGTGTCGATCTGGTGGCGGGGGCGGTCGAGCTCGACGGTGATGTCCTCCACCACGACAGACGGCCCCTGGGAGAGCACCACGACCCGGTCCGACAGGTACACCGCCTCGTCGATGTCGTGCGTCACGAACAGGATGGTCGTCCCCGTCTCCGCCCAGATCTCCAGGAGCAGGTCCTCAAGGTTCGCCCGGGTCTGGGCGTCCACCGAGGCGAACGGCTCGTCCATGATGAGCATCTCCGGCTCCACGGCCAGCCCACGCGCGATCGCCACCCTCTGCTGCATCCCACCGGACAGCTGCCAGGGATACAGCCCTGCCGCGTGGCCGAGGTCGACCATCTCCAGCGCGCGCTCGACCCTCCGCTGGATGTCGGCGCGCGGGATGCCGCGGTCCCGGAGCGGCAGGGCGACGTTCTTCTCCACGTTCAGCCAGGGGAACAGCGAGCGGCTGTAGTCCTGGAAGACGACCGCGACGCCCTCCTGCGGACCGGTCATCGCCTGCCCGCGGAAGGTCAGCGATCCGCCGGTGACCGGGAGCAGTCCGGCGATGCACATCATCAGCGTCGTCTTGCCGCATCCGGACGGCCCCACCACGGAGACGAACTCCCCCCGCGAGACGGAGAAGTCGATGCTCCGGACGGCGAGCACGTCACCCTGTCTCGACCGGTACGACTTGGTCACCCCGCGTGCTTCGAGGATCGGCTCGGCGAGCCCGGCGGCGCGACCGGGTCCCCCGCTGGTCTTGGTTGCTCCCACGGGAGACGTCCCTTCGGTGTCAGATGTCGTCACGAGGCGCGCTCCGATCCCGCTTTGGCACCGCGGTGCCAGCGCAGTGCCGACCTCTCCAGCAGCGCGAAGGCGGCGTTGAAGAGGATGCCGAGGAGTGCGACGAGCAGGATCGCCGACCACAGCTCGGGAAAGCGGAACAGCTTCTGCTGTTCGACGATGTAGAAGCCGAGGCCGGAGGTGGCCGCGTACAGCTCCGAGATCACCATGAGCACCAGCGCGATGCCGATGCTGATGCGCATGCCCGCGATGATCGAGGGGCTGGCGCCGGGCAGCAGCACGCTGAGGAAGTAGCGCCGCCTGGACAGCCGCATGCTCCGCGCGGTGGTGGTCACGACGGTGTCCAAACCCCGGACACCGTCGTAGGTGTTGACCAGGATCGGCCACAGGCAGCCCAGCGCGATCAGGGAGACGTTCATCCCGCTGGTGATGCCGAAGAAGACGATCGCGATGGGAAGCAGCATCGTCACCGGCACCGACATGCCGAGCCTGATCAGCGGGTTGAGGAACGCCCCCGCCTGGTGCCACACGCCCAGCACGATGCCCACGATGACGCCGATCGCGCATGCCAGGCCGTAGCCGGCCGCCAGGCGGGCGAGGCTGGGCAGCACGTCGGCCCAGAACTGGTCACTGAGGAACAGCGAGGCCGGGTCGCCGGAGAGCCAGTTGTCGACGAAGGCGACGACGATCCGGGAGAACGGCGGGATGAACAGCGACTCCGCCTGGCGGGCGACCACCTCCCAGACCACCAGCAGAACCGCGAGCAGCCAGAGCCACTGCGCCGCACGGACCAGACCACGCAGCAGACCTCGAACGCGGCTCATCGTCCCTCTCCCCGCTGGGCGTGGCCCCAGGGCACGAGCAGCCGCTCGGCGAGATGGAACCCGTAGTAGATCAGCATTCCGAGGATCCCGACGATCAGGATCCCGGCGTAGACGTAGTCGGGGCGCTGCGCCTCCTGGTAGGTCGTGATCACCGTGCCTACCCCGCTGGTGGCTCCGAGGAGCTCGGCGGAGAGGACCACGATGAGCGCGGTCGAGCTCGCCACGCGCAGGCCGGTGGCGATGGCGGGAGCCGCCGAGGGCAACACGATCCTGGTCAGCAGCTTTCGCTGCCCCCAGCCCATGCTCCGTCCCGCGGTGAGCATCAGCGGCTCCGCGTCACGCACGCCGTACATCGCGTTGAGCAGGATCGGCCAGAAGACGGCGTAGACGCTGAGCGAGACCTTCATCTGCGTCCCCAGCCCGAAGAGCAGGATGGCGACGGGCAGGAACGCCGACGAGGGAACGGACCTGGCCGCGTGCACCACCGCCGAGGCCGGGCGGTACAGCGTGGCGAAGTATCCCAGCGCCAGGCCGAGCGGGACGGCCACCACCGAGGCGACGAGCATCGAGATGACCCATGCCCACAGGGTCTGCACCACCTGACCGAGGAAGAGCGGATCGGTCAGCAACTCGGCGAGGCGCGCCAGGGTGGCCCCCGGATAGGGGAGCGAGTCCCGCGACACCGCTCCGGAACGGACCAGCAGGTCCCACACCACGAACATCGTCACGACACCGGCCGCGCCGAGGACCCAGGTGGGTGTGGGTCTTCTCGCCTGGGCGACCGGTCCTGCCGGCTGTGCGACTGTCGTCACGGAGATCTCCTTCCCTCTCGCCGTCCGGGAGGTCAGGACCGGGCGAAGGCCGGAACGAAGGGTTCGAGATCAGGCTGCTTGGAGATCATCTTCAGATCCACCAGCTTCTTGGCCATGTCGTTCAGCGCCGCGAAGTCGACCTTCGGGGCGAGCCCGTTCTGCGGCTGGGCCGCGAGAGTCTCGGCGGGCACCTTGGAGCATTCGGAGAGCAGCTTGAACGACTCGTCCTTGTTCGCCGGATCCTCAAGCTGCTTCATGGTCTCCACCATGGCGTCGTTGAAGCGTTTGGCGGTGTCCCCCTGCGCCACGAACGTCTTCGACGCCACGTATGTCGCGATGTAGACCTTGCCGAGCGCGACGAAGGGATCGTCGAGGCTGCGCAGGTCGGCGCCGCCCGAGCCGAGCAGCGCGTATCCCATCTGCGCGGCGGCCACCCGGTCGCCGTTCACCGCGTTGACCTGCTCCGCGTACGGCAGTGCCACGAAGCTCACCTGGTCGGTGGGGACGCCGTTGGCCTCCAGCCAGACCGAGGTGGCGATCTGGTTGATCCCGCCGATCTCGTTGACCGCGATCTTCTTGCCGACCAGGTCCTTGGCCGACTTGACGGAGGAGCCCTTCTTGACGAAGACCCCCTGTGCCGGGTCCGCGGGGGGCAGGGCGTTGATGTTGGCCCCCGAGACCATCTGGATCGGGAAACCGGTGTTGTAGGCGTTGATCGCGGTGAATCCGTTGACGTAGCCGAAGTCGGCCGCGCCCGACAGCACCGCGGCGACCGCGGCGGACCCGCCGAAGGACTTGACGTACTCGACCTGCAGGCCGTGCTTGGCGTAGATGCCCTTGGCCTCGGCCCAGGTGTTCCACATCTCGCAGCCGAAGGTGGTCACGGAGACCTTGGTGGGACCGTCGGCCGAAGCCGTTCCGGTAGCGGACGAATCCTCGCCGCCGCAGGCGGTGGCGAGGAGGACTGTCGCGAAAGCCATGACGGCCCCTGCGCGTCGCATACCCATGTTTGCTCCTACTCCTCTCGCCGCCGCTCTGGGGGGGAGACGGCGAGAGTTCAGGGGGGTGGTTTTTCTTGGGGCATCGGCGGGCGGTCGCGCCAGTGGCGGAGTTCCCCATCGCCGTGCCAGGTCAACCGGGCTTCATGAACGTACGAGGAACGCTTGGCGCGTGTCAAGATGCGGAATCACATCTCGCATTGCGTCACATCGCAGGCGTGCTTGAGCGCTGCGGGAGATCACCTGCGATTTCCGGAAAGAATGTCTGATCAGCGGGAACGCACGCCGACGGAACACGCCGCCGCGCCGTGACTTCCGCTTCCGAGCCCGTTGGCCCGCACTCAGACGGGCGTGGTGCCGCCCAGCTCGCGCGACAGCTCGCGCGCCACCCCCAGCAGCACGGCGGCGGCCTGCGTCTCCAGGTCGCCCGCGAGGGAGGCCACCGTGCCGAGCACCGCCATCGAGGCGACCACCTGGTCACCCTCGAAGATCGGCGCCGCGAGCACGCGCACCCCGTGATCCACCGGAGAGTTGATCGCGAGCCCGGTCCGCCGGACCTCCTTGAGGAGTTCACGCATTTCCGCGGAGGCCCGCAGCCGCCGCGCGAGCCCGGGTACCTCTCCCACAGGCAGGTAGGCGCAGAAGATCCGGCCCTGGGCCGAGCGGGTGACGTCAAGCTGCGAGCCGGTACGGACGCTCAGCCGGATGTCGCCGAGGGTGTTGTCCACGCAGCTGACCACCACCGGGCACTCACCGTTCCAGACGCTGAGCACGACCGTCTGGTTGATCTCGCGCATGAGCAGTTCGAGGTGGGGAGCGGCGGCCGCGGCGATGGGCAGCCCGGCCCGCGCGGCGGCCTCCAGCCCGAGCAGCTGGGGACCGAGCGAGTACAGCGCGCTACGCGGGTCGTAGCGGAGCAGGTTGGCCGCCCGCAACGCCCTGGCGTACCGGTGGGCGGTGGGCTTGCTGACCCCCAGGCGCGTGGTGATCTCATTGAGGCTCAGCCAGGGACGCTCGATGGTGAAACCACTCAGGATCAGCGCGGCGCGCCGCACCGTCTGGATGGCGGGCACCTCGTCGGCCACGTCGACGTCGCCGGGGTGCGCCTGATCCGCCATGCCGACTCCTCCGCACAGACCATCCGTTGGACCGGACTCTACCGACTGTCGAACTCAGGCCGCATCGGAAGAATGGCCGGGCGTGGTACCGAGGGCGGGATTCACCAGCGGCGCCAGGTTGTTGACCGCCGCCGCGGCCTCGCCGAACCCGACGGAGATCAGCCGGACCTTGCCGTCATAGTCGCTGATGTCCCCGGCGGCGAACACCCTGGGCAGGTTCGTCCTCATCGACCGGTCGACGAGGACGTGCCGTTTACGCAGCTCAAGGCCCCACTTCTGGACAGGCCCGAGGTCGGCTATGAAACCGAGCGCCGCCACCACGGTCTGGGCCGGCAGCGTGACGCGGTCGCCCTCCTTGACCTTCTCGACGACGACCTCACCGAGAAGGGGGTCACCACTGATCTCGGCGACCTCGTACGGCGTCAGCACCCGTACCGACGACGCGTGCAGCGTCGCCACGCTGCGCTCGTGCGCGCGGAAGACGGGCCTGCGGTGCACGAGCGTCACCGAGCGCGCCAGCGGTTCCAGGGCGAGTGCCCAGTCCACCGCGGAGTCTCCGCCGCCGACCACCACGACGTCGTGGCCGGCCACCTCGTCCAGCCTGCGGACGAAGTAGCGCAACCCCCGGCCCAGGTACTCCTCGCCCACGGGCAGCTCCCGAGGGGTGAAGGTGCCGATGCCCCCGGTGAGGAGCATGGCCTTGGCACGCACCCGGGTACCCGCGTCGGTGACGACCTCCACGCCCTCCTCGTCGTGCAGCAGTTCGCAGGCGCTCTCCCCGAGCAGGAAGAGCGGATCGGCCTGAGCCGCCTGCGTCATCAGCTCGTCGACCAGCCGCTGCCCCTTCACCGCGGGGAACCCCGCGATGTCGAAGATGTCCTTCTCCGGGTAGAGAGCCGAGATCTGGCCACCGGGCTCGGGCAGCGAGTCGATCACGGCGACGGACATGCCGCGAAAACCCGCGTAGTAGGCGCCGTACAGCCCCGAGGGGCCCGCGCCGACGATCACCAGATCGACGTCGTACGCCGTCACGCCCCACCGCCGGGAGGCACCGCGGCGGGATGGTCGCTGCCGGTACGGCCGACCTTCCTGGCCCCGCCGGGAGAGCCCAGATCGGCGAAGAACTCGGCGTTGATCTCGGCGAACCTGGTCGCCTCCGCCGGGAGGTCCTCCTGATGGAAGATCGACATCACCGGGCAGGCGGGTTCGCACCGGCCACAGTCGACGCACTCATCCGGATGGATGTACATCATCCGGTCGCCCTCATAGATGCAGTCGACCGGGCACTCCTCGACACACGATCTGTCCTGCACGTCCACACACGCGTCGGTCACGACGTAGACCATCAGTCCTCCCTCGTCGGCAACGTGGGGGAACAGTAGGATTCAGCCGCAAGCATTGTCAATATGCGAGATGGCGTCTTGCATGGAGTTAACATGTGAGCATGAAGAGCGATGCCCTGCGACATCTGCGACACGCCACGGGCGCGGCGATCTCCAGCGGGCCGATCGTTGAGGCGATCCGGGTGATGGCCGCCGGCCCCAGCCCCCGGGGCCGGGAGCGCGCGACCGCGACCCGGCTGGCGGCGTGGACCCGGAGCCGCTGGCCCGAGCTGCCCTGGAACATCCAGGCGGTCGGGGACGAGGGGGCGAACCTGACGTCCACCGCCGGTGGCTCGGGGCCCGAACTGCTCCTCTACTCCCACCTGGACACCTCTCTGTCCGGTGACGTCGAACACGACCGGTGGGCCACCGGGATCGACGAGGAGCCCGCGCCGCTCTCCGTGGATCCGGCGTCCGGCCTGCTGGCGGGTTTCGGCCTCGGCGTCGCCCGCGCACCCGCCGCCGCGGCGCTGGCGGGATACGTGGCCGCGGCCACGGCCCTGCGACACCACGGTCTGCCACACCGCCTCTCCCTGCTCCTGGCCTCGGGCGGCACGCACTCGTCGCCGTTCGCCCCCGCCGGGCCTGCGGGCATCGACGAGCATCTCCGGTCGCACCCGCTGCCCTCGGCCGCGGTGGTCGCCAAGTGCGGCCCGCGCGGCGTCCTGCACGAGGAGCCTGGAGCGATCTTCCTGCGCGTACGGCTGGGCGCCCCCTACCGGCCGGTGCTGGCCAGGGACGCGGGCGGCGGGCTCCTCGCCAACCTTGGCACCGCCACCGCGATCCTGGAGTCGTGGCGCACCGAGCACGTGGCGGCCAGGGCGGGCGCCGGCCGCCAGCTCGCCGCCGAGGCCGGCATCGGCGCGGTACGGGGAGGGCTCCTGGAGAAGCCCGACCTGCTGCCGGGCGTCGTGGAACTCCACCTCTACCTGGTCACCGTCCCCGGTGACGACCCCGACGAGATCGCCCGGACCGTACTCGCCAGGATGCGGGCCGGAATCCCCGGCGGGCCACTGGACGGTTGCCGGGTGAGCGTGGACGCGCGGCTGGTCCATCCCGCCGGGGTGACCTCACCCGACGCCCCGGTGATCCGCCACGCGATCGCCGCCTGGCACGACGAGCACGGTGAACCCCCGCCCGCCATCTCCGGCTGGAAGGGCTCGACGGACGGAGTCGTGCTGCGCGGCCACGGGGTCCCGACCGCCAGGGTCGGCCCGGCGGCCGGATCCGATCCGGCCGACCCACGGCGGGACGTCTTCGATCCGCGGACGCTGGTGCGCTTCGCGCGGCTGTACGCCGGGATCGCCGTCAGGCACGCGCTCGGCGATGTCGAGGAACAGGACCATCGACATTGAATGTTATGGATGGCAGGATGCTGTCTCGCAATGCAAAATATACTCTCGGCGCCGAGCTTCCATACATAACGCGAGGGAACCAACATGGGTGACGACCCAGTGCCTAGTCTGAAAGGTGTCGCCGGCGAGAACAGAACCCCGGCGATCCAGACCGTCCAGCGGGCCGCGATGATCCTCAGCGCGTTCACGGTGAGCCGCCCGCACCTGACGCTCAACCAGCTCACCGCCAGCCTGGGCACCAGCAAGGCCACCGCGCACCGGTACACCAAGGCCCTGCGCGAGAGCAACCTGCTCCGCTACGACGAGCGCGAGGCGCTGTACTCCCTGGGACCGCAGATCCTCACTCTCTCCGCCGCCGCCCGCGTCGGCATGCCCGTGATCGGCATCGCCGGGCCGTACATGCAGCGGCTCGTCAGGGAGATCGACGAGACCGTCGTGCTGAGCGTCTGGGACGGCGACACCGCCGTCGTCGTCCGCGTCGACGACAACACCGACCGCACCATAAGGGTCAGCGTCCGGATGGGCTCCCGCCTCTCGCGGACCGAGTCCGCCCAGGGCCGGGTCTTCTGCGCCTTCCTCCCCCCGGAGGACGTTCCCGGCCTCGAAGCGCAGCTGGCCGCCTCCCCCGAGCTACGCCAGGAGCTCGTGAAGATCCGCGAGGACAACATCTCGGCCAACACCCCCTCCGTCAACGGCGTGCGCAGCATCGCCTCCCCCGTGTTCCGCGGTCCGGTTCTGCTGGCCGCGATGGCCATCGTCGGCACGACCTCCTCGGTTCCCGCGGGCACCCACTCCCCGCTCGCCGAAGCCCTGCGGCAGACCGCGGCCGAGGTGACGGCCGAGCTGGGCAGGGAGCAGAATTCCCCTGGTCACTGACGTTCCGTGAACACCAGGTGTCCGGATGGCGAACCGCATTCACGGTCGAAACCGGAGCCAAGTAGCGTAGGACTCGATGAACCAGCGCACGCTTCTGATCACGTTGACCGGTCCGGACCGCCCAGGCGTGACCTCACGCCTCTTCTCTGTTCTGGCCGGATTCCCCGTTGTCGTCGCCGACGTGGAGCAGGTCGTCATCCGCGGCCGGCTCACTCTCGGCGTCCTCGTCTCCTACGCGGGCGACACACCGACCGGCACCGGCGGCACCCTTGGTGCCCTCTGGACCGCCGTCGAGCGGACCGCCGAGGATCTCGGTCTGCACGTGGAGATGTCCACCGGCTCCGACCCGAAGGAGAAGCGGCGCAGGGGACGGCTCAACGTCACCGTGCTCGGCGCGCCGCTGCAGCCCGCCGCCATGGCGGGCATCTCGGGGCGGATCGCCGCGGCCGGCGCCAACATCGACCGGATCGAGCGCCTGTCCAGCTACCCGGTGACCTGCATCGAGCTCTCCCTGTCCGGCGCCGACCCCGACACCCTGCGGGCCGAGCTGGCCGTCGAGGCGCACGCCCAGCAGGTGGACGTCGCCGTGCAGCGGACCGGCCTGCACCGCAGGGCCAAGCGGCTGATCGTGATGGACGTCGACTCGACGCTCATCCAGGCCGAGGTGATCGAGCTGCTGGCGGCGCACGCCGGTTGCCTGGAGGAGGTCGCCAGGGTCACCGAGGAGGCGATGCGCGGCGAGCTCGACTTCGCCGAGTCGCTGCGCCGCCGGGTCGCACTGCTGGAGGGCCTCTCCGAGGAGGTCTTCGAGAAGGTGCGCGAGGAACTCGTGCTGACCCCCGGCGCCCGCACGCTGGTACGGACGCTCAAGCGGCTCGACTACCGGTTCGCGATCGTCAGCGGCGGGTTCACGCAGCTCACCGATGCCCTCGTGGAGGATCTCGGGATCGACTACTCCGCGGCCAACACCCTGGAGGTCGTCGACGGCGTGCTCACCGGGCGGGTCGTCGGGGAGATCGTCGACCGGCCTGGCAAGGCGCGGGCGCTGGAGCGCTTCGCCCGCGAGGCGGGCATTCCGATCAGCCAGACCGTCGCCATCGGCGACGGCGCCAACGACCTGGACATGATCGCGGCGGCCGGCCTCGGCATCGCGTTCAACGCCAAGCCGGTGGTCCGCCGCGCCGCGGACACCGCGGTCAACGTGCCCTACCTCGACTCGATCCTCTACCTGCTCGGCATCCCCCGCGCCGAGGTGGAGGACGCCGACGCCGAGGACGGCGTCATCACCAACCGCTGAACACACCGGCCCTGGCCGCCTTCGTCCCCCGGACGATCGCGGCTAACAGGTCCTCGGGGCGGTCAGGGAGGCCAACCGTACGGCTTCGGCGCTGAGACCCCGCAGGGCGGGCCACGCGGCGGCGGCGTGCCTGATGCTGCGCCGCAGACCCGTCATCCTGTCGCCCGCCCCCTCGGCCAGCTCGTCCAGGCGGCGGGCGGCCAGCTCGTCCACGTACGCGCCGAGTTCGTCGAGGGCCCGGTCCAGATCGTCGGGCGGCGTTCCCGGCCGGTCCGTCCTGACCCCCTCGGCGGCCCTCTCCAACCGGTCGGCGACGAGGTCGAGGACCGTCACCGTGGGCCCGGCCTCGTTCCCGGGTGGCGGTATCGCGAACAGCGCGAGCGCGTTGTCCCGCAGCCGCCCGGCCACCGTCACCGCATCCCGCAGGCGCCGCGGCGCGCCGCCGCCCGGCTCCTTGTCCAGTCCGTCGAGCGAGTCGGCGAGCCGCCCGGCGGCGTCGGACGCCGAGGAGATCCGGGCGTTCACCTCCTTGGGGTCCTGGTCGATCAGTGACCGCACCAGCGCGGCGTGCCGATCGAGCATCTCCGCGATGGCGGCGGTCAGCGTGGCCCGGTGCCCCCTGGACCACAGCAGCCGGGCGAAGAGCAGCGCCAGCACGCCACCGGCGATCGTGAGCACCACCCTGGCCTCGGCCGCGCCCCAGTCGAGCGACAGGGCGAAGTCGGCCAGCATCAGCGAGAGCGGTGTCGCGAGCATCATCCAGTATCCGAAGCTGCACCCGCGCAGTGCGAAGCCCAACGCCGCGCAGACGGAGATGAACAGCGTCAGATACAGATGACCCGGCGCGACCGCCAGCACCACCGCCCCGGCCACCGCACCCACGGCCGTGCCCAGCACCCGCAGCCGCACCCGATCCACCGTGTCGCGATAGGTCGGGCGGAGGCTGACCGCCACGGTCACCACGAACCACTTGGCGTAGTGCTCGTGGATCACCATCATCAGCACCATGGCCGCGGTCACCGCCAGGCCCACTCTGATCGGGTGGTAACCGGTCGTGATCACCGGCTTTCCCGGCCGCACGAACTTCGGCAGGCGCGGCCCCACCTCGACGCTCTCCGCCGCCTGCCGCTCCACCGAGCGCACGGCCATCGCGATCCGGTCCACACACCGGGTCACCTGCCCCAGCAGCGCGGCCGCGGGCAGCGGCGCATCCCCCGCACGAGCGGTTCTGCGGATCTCCTCCACCCTGTCGGCGAACCGCCCGACGGCGGCCAGCGCCCCCGGCATCTCGGCCGAGCCGCCAAGCAGTACCGCCTCTCGCAGCGCGCGGGCCAGCGCCCCGATCGCCTCGTCCAGCTCCCGGGTCCACTCCGTCCCGGCCCTCGCCTCCACGGCCGCCGCGCGCAACACGCGCAACGCGATCGTCTGCTGGAAGATACGGGTCAGCGTGGCCGGGAGCCGCTCCGACGACCCGTCGTCCTCCCCGGCGACCCGGTAGAGGGAGAGCGCCGCCTCCAGATCCTTGAGCGCGGTGGCGGCCCGGTGGCGCAGCGACTCCCAGCTCTCGTCCGCGAGCGGTGCCCGCCCCCCGCCGGCCAGGAGGTCGGCGAGCGCCGTACCCGCCTCCTCCACGGTCCTGCGCAGCGGCCTGCGGCGGCGTAACGGCCAGATCGTCATGACCATCAGCACGGCCAGCAGGCCACCGCAGGCCGAGGCCCCCATGTGGAACAGAACACCCATGCTGGAAGAGCCGAAGTAGGTCAAGGTCACGGAGAGGATCGCGGGTATGCCCAGCGCCCGCCAGTAGACGCCCGCCGCCGCGACCAGGCCGACCACCACGGCCGCGATCGGCCACGGGTGGGGATGGATGAGCGCGCCGAGTCCGGAGCCGAGCGTGACGGTGGCCGTGGTGGTGAGCAACCTTCTGACCCGGTCGCCGTACAGCTGCCCGGGGGCGTCGCCGAAGAGCGTCAGATAGCCGCCCAGAGCCACCGAGGCGCCCTCCGCGAGACGGCCGAGGAGAACGCCGAGCAGCAGCGGGAGACAGACGACCAGCATGCACAGCAGGCCGTACGTCCAGGCGGGAGGCCCGGAGAGCCGGAAGTCGGCACGCAGCATGTCGACGAGCCTGCGCATGCCACCCCCGACCCCGGGAGCTCCCCCGTGCCTCGTTACGCCTTGTTACGCCCTGGCCCTCAGGGCTTCTTGGGACTCCATCTGGCGATCCCGCGACCGGCGTCGAGCTCCGCCCACTCGCCGTCCACCTCGATGACGGCGAACGCCCCTGGCGGGAACCCCGCGTCGCCGTCGTCCTCCTCGGTGAGCTGCCTGATCAGCTCGTGGACGCCGGGGTTGTGACCGACCAGGACCAGCGTGCGCACCTGCGGATCACTCCGCCGGATCAGCGTCAGCAGCTCGTCGGGGTAGGCCTCGTAGATGGCCGGTTCGAAAAGGAGGTCCGCACCGGGAAGGGCCAGGTTCGCGGTCTGCCGGGTGCGCACCGACGGCGAGCAGATCACCAGGTCGGGGCGGAGACCCCGCGTGGCGAGGGCCTCACCGACCCTGCGGGCGTCGTGCTCGCCGTCGGCGCTGAGGGGACGCTCGCGATCGGCGAGACCTGAGGCGTTGACCGCCTTGGCGTGACGCAGCACGACGAGCGTGCGCGCCGTCATCTCGAAGCCCACATGGCAAGGCCCACGATCACCGCGAACACCGCGGCCATCGCCAGCAGGATGAGGATGAGAGTTCTGCCTCCGGAGGGCTGCTGTTCCATATCGGCCAGTTTCCCACCGAGACGGTCCGCACATGCGGAAGGGGTGCACGCGACCCGTGCACCCCTTCGTCAAACATTGCTCAGCTGGAGACCTGCTCCGGCTCGCGGTCGCTGTTGTTCTCCTCCGTCGGGGCGATGCCCGCCGAACGACGCTTGGAGATGACCACCGCGGCGATGACGATGCCCACCGCGAGCACCGTGATGCCGATGCGCAGCGCCGGGCTGTCCGCGTAGGCCACCACGGCCGGGGCGATCAGCAGCGCCACCAGGTTCATCACCTTGAGGAGCGGGTTGATCGCCGGTCCGGCGGTGTCCTTGAACGGGTCACCGACGGTGTCACCGATGATGGTGGCCTCGTGGGCCTGCGAGCCCTTGCCGCCGTGGTGACCGTCCTCGACGAGCTTCTTGGCGTTGTCCCAGGCTCCGCCGGAGTTGGCCAGGAACACCGCCATGAGCGTGCCGCACGCGATGGCACCGGCCAGGAACGCGCCGAGCGGCGCGTAGCCGAGGGCGAAACCGACGGCGATCGGGGTCAGCACGGCCAGCAGGCCGGGCGTGGCCAGCTCCCGCAGCGAGTCGCGGGTGCAGATGTCCACGACCCTGCCGTAGTCGGGCAACTCCGTACCGGCCATGATCCCCGGCTTGGTGCGGAACTGCTCGCGTACCTCGAAGACCACCCGACCGGCCGCGCGGCCGACCGCCATGATCGCGAGGCCGGAGAACATGAACACCACCGCGGCGCCGATGATCAGGCCGACCAGCACGTTCGGGGAGTCGACGCTCAGGCTGAACGTGCTGAAGGAGCCCAGCGCCTCCTTGACGGACGCGCCCGCCTTGACCAGCTCGCTCTCGACCGCCGTACGGAACGCGCCGAACAGCGCGGTCGCGGCGAGCACGGCCGTGGCGATCGCGATGCCCTTGGTGATGGCCTTGGTGGTGTTTCCGACGGCGTCCAGCGAGGTGAGGACCTGGGCGCCCTCGCCCTCGACGTCCCCGGACATCTCGGCGATGCCCTGGGCGTTGTCGGAGACAGGACCGAAGGTGTCCATCGACACGATCACGCCGACCGTGGTCAGCAGGCCCGTGCCCGCCAGCGCCACGGCGAACAGCGCGACCGTGACGTTGCCGAAGCCCAGCAGGAACGCGCCGTAGACGGCGGCTCCGATGACCAGCGCGGAGTAGACGGCCGACTCCAGGCCGACGCTGATGCCGGACAGGATGACCGTGGCGGGACCGGTGCGGGAGCTCTCGCCGATGTCCCGCACCGGACGGCGGTTCGTCTCGGTGAAGTAGCCGGTGAGGATCTGGATGGCGCTTGCCAGCACCAGGCCGATGAGCACCGCCCCGATCGCGATCAGGCGCGGGTCGGAGGTGATCGCGGCGATCTCCGGGCTCACCCCGGTCAGCCCGGAGAAGCTGGCCGGCAGGTAGAGGTAGGCCGCGACCGCGACGAGGACGGCCGAGATGGCCGCCGAGATGAAGAAGCCCCGGTTGATCGCGGCCATCGCGTTGCGGTCGCCGGCGCGCGGGGCGGTGACGAAGATGCCGATGATCGCCGTGATCACACCGATCATCGGCACGATCATCGGGAACACCAGTCCCTCGACGCCGAAGGCCACCTTGCCCAGGATCAGGCTGGCGACGAGCATGACCGCGTAGGACTCGAACAGGTCGGCGGCCATGCCCGCGCAGTCGCCCACGTTGTCGCCCACGTTGTCGGCGATGGTGGCGGCGTTGCGCGGATCGTCCTCGGGAATGCCCTGCTCGACCTTGCCGACCAGGTCGGCGCCGACGTCGGCGGCCTTGGTGAAGATGCCGCCGCCGACTCGCATGAACATCGCGAGCAGCGCGGCACCGAAGCCGAAGCCCTCCAGCACGGCCGGGGCGCTACCCCCGTAGGTGATCACCACCACGGCCGCGCCGAGAAGGCCGAGGCCAACGGTGATCATTCCGGCCACGCCGCCGGTGCGGAAGGCGATCCGCATCGCGAGCTTCTCACCCGACTCGCGGGCGGCGGCGGCGACGCGGACGTTGCCGCGGACCGCCAGCCACATGCCGATGAATCCGGTCAGCGCGGAGAACAGCGCGCCGACGACGAAGAAAGCCGATCTGCCGATCCGCACACCGGTCGTCTCCGCCGGGAGGAGGTACAGCAGGAACGGGATCAGGATGACGAACAGCGCGAGCGTCCGGAACTGCCGGGTAAGATACGCCGAAGCCCCTTCCTGGACGGCTCGCGCGATGTTTTGCATACGCTCGGTGCCTTGGCCGGCGGCCAGCACTTCCCGCACCAGTGTGCCGGCGACGGCGAGTGCGAGCAGTGCGACGACGGCGACCACGATCACGATGTTGAAGTGGTAACCACTCAGGGATACCGCTGGCTCTTCGACAGCGGCGAGATGGAGCACAGACATCCGACTCTCCTTGGCAAGACGGGAACACGTCCTGCCCGGAGTGCGCTGCCGAAGTGGTTAGACGAGCGGAGCGGCGCACATCCGGGATGGTTGGCAGTGCCGCTTCCAGTTGCAGACCCCCACGGAGGACGGCTCGCGTGCGGGCCGCTCCGAAGGATAAACCTTGGCCGGTCCCGGGAGTCTACGCAGCGAGGACGCGGATATGAAGCCTCTGTCTGCGGACAATTGACGCCGAGTCCAGCACCTTTTACCGACCGGCCTGCTTATAACGGCATTTCGCCTGTCACACCTACCCCGCCAGCCTCTGTTTCCACCCAATTTCGGGTGGGAAAAATTATGGTTATGTTTTGTCCAAAACCGGGTTCCGCACGACGAACAGCCGGGCGTGTCCAGATGGACACGCCCGGCTGTTCGAAGTCTTCTGTCAGGCCGGAGACAGGCCGTTCGTCGCCGCGGGCCAGCTCATGCGGATGCACATGCCCTTCTGGCTCGGGTAGACCTGAACATCGTCGGCCAGTCCCGCGATGACCGCGATGCCGAGACCGGACATCAGATCATCGGGAAGTTGCCCGAACGGGTCGTCGAACCCCAGGAGGGCGCGATCGTGCTCCAGTTCGTCACTGGGGGCGGAGTCGGTGACGGTCACCTCGAAGCGCCCTGAGTCATCACGTAGCTCGATACGGATCGGCTCTCCCGGACAGTGGAGGCGGTGCGCCTCCACGGCCCGCGAGCACGCCTCACCGACGGCGAGCCGTACCTCGTCCAGCAGTGACTCCTGCACGCCGGTGCGTCTGGCGATCGCCGTGGCGACCAGACGCGCCGTGCGTACATGCGCGGGGAGAGCGCTGAACGTCAGTTCGACGGTAGCCACGACTACTTGTCTCGACCGTGGGCTTCCTTGGCCTCATCAACCGAGGCGTAGATACCGAAGACCTTCGTCAGCCCGGTGATCCGGAAAATCTTCAGGATGCGCTCCTGAGTGCAGACAAGCTCCAGTGAGCCATCGTGCGCCCTAACTCGCTTGAGCCCGCCGACCAGGACACCAAGGCCCGTGGAGTCAAGGAAGTCGACCTTCTCCATGTTGACGAGCAGGTGGAAATTCCCCTTGTTGACCAGGTCGATCAGGAGCTCACGCAATCTGGGCGCGGTGTAGACATCAATCTCACCCTCGACCTCAACGATGGTGAGACGGTCCTCGGAATGGTGGTCCAACTTCAGATCCACAGATCCTCCAGCGCCTTGCCTGCGAAAGTACCGATTCGAGCATGCCCTCCTGGGACCGGATGACCCCCGGACGACAAGCCCCGACGCGCGGCATTCAACCATGCGTACGCTCAGTGTCTATACGAAATCACGATTCCCGGCGACTCTGCCCACAGATGTGAGACTGAAACCAGTGACCCCGCCCTCATCCTCGCCCCTCCGAGCGGGTAACGCCCTCAATCGCCTGCTCGATGTTCCCGCACGTCGCATGCGTGTCACCCATGTGGAGCACGTTCCCGCACGTCAGGCTGGTAAGACCCGATGGCCGGACTGGGTTGACCAGCGATTGGTTACGCGCTGGGCGAACCGCGGCGTTTCTGGCCTGTGGCCGCATCAGGCTGAGGCCGCCGAGCTGGCCCACCGTGGCCAAAACGTGATCATCTCCACCGGGACCGCCTCGGGCAAGTCCCTCTCCTACCTGGTCCCGGCGCTTTCCGCGACGCTCGACGGCGGCACGATCCTCTACCTGTCCCCCAGCAAGGCTCTGGCCGCCGACCAGCTCCGCACGCTGCGCGAACTCGACCCGCCCGAGCTCCGTGCCGCCACCTACGACGGCGACACCTCCTTCGAGGAGCGGACCTGGGTACGCAGGCACGCCAACTACGTCCTCACCAACCCGGACATGCTCCATCGCGGCCTGCTGCCCCGTCACGCCCAGTGGTCGGCCTTCTGGCGGCGGCTCCGGATGGTCGTCGTGGACGAGTGCCACGGCTACCGAGGCGTTTTCGGCTCCCACGTCGCCCAGATCCTGCGCCGCCTGCGCCGGATCTGCGCGCGCTACGGCTCACACCCGACCTTCCTGCTCTCCTCGGCGACGGCCAGCGAGCCCGGGGCCTTCGCGAGACGTCTGACAGGCCTCCAGATGGCCGAGGTGACCACGGACGCCTCTCCCCGAGGCTCGACCACCTTCGCACTGTGGGAGCCACCCCTGACCGATCTGCGGGGCGAGGGCGGGGCACCCGTCCGCCGCCCCGCGACCGCCGAGAGCGCGGACCTCCTGGCCGACCTCGTCGTCTCCAACGTGCGGACCCTGGCCTTCGTCCGCTCCCGGCGGGCCGCCGAGTCTGTGGCCCTCACCACGCGGGCCAGGCTCGGCGACCTCGTCGCCGACGGGAGCGCGCCCGCGGACCTGCCCGACAAGGTGGCGGCCTACCGGGCGGGCTATCTGGCCGAGGATCGCAGGGGGCTGGAAAAGGCACTGCGTTCGGGCGAGCTGCTCGGCCTGGCGACGACCAACGCCCTGGAACTCGGCGTCGACGTCTCCGGGCTGGACGCCGTGCTCATCGCGGGGTGGCCGGGAACCCGGGCCTCACTCTGGCAGCAGGCCGGGCGGGCCGGAAGGGACGGGCAGGACGCGCTGGCGGTGCTGATCGCCAGGGACGACCCCCTGGACACCTATCTCGTCCACCATCCCGAAGCCCTGTTCGGCAGGCCGGTGGAGATGATCGTGCTCGATCCCGGCAACCCGTACGTGCTGGGCCCCCACCTGTGCGCGGCGGCCGCCGAGATCCCGCTGACCCACGACGACCTGGACATCTTCGGCCCCACCAGCAAGGAGGTGCTCGCGGACCTGGTCGGTGACGGGCTGCTCAGGGAACGCGCCGCGGGCTGGTTCTGGACCAGCAGGGGACGCGCCACCGATCTCGCCGACATCCGCGGGTCGGGCGCCGCGCCGGTCCAGGTCGTCGAGATGTCCACCGGACGGCTGCTCGGCACCGTGGACGAGCCCTCGGCTCACTCCACCGTGCACGCCGGCGCCGTCTACGTGCACCAGGGGGAGACGTTCCTGGTGGCCGAACTCGATCTGGAGGCGGGGGTCGCGCTGGTCGAGGCCGGGGCCCCCGACTACACGACCTTCGCCAGGGATGTCACCGATATCTCGGTCATCGAGTCCCTCAGCTCGCACCCCCTCGGTCCTGGAGAGCTCCACTTCGGCTCGGTGGAGGTGACCAGCCAGGTCGTGGCCTATCTCAAGCGCCGGGCCCAGAGCGGCGAGCTCATGGGAGACGAACCCCTCGACCTGCCCCCGCGCACGCTGCGGACCCGCGCCGTCTGGTGGACGCTGCCCACCTCGGCGATCATCCCCCTGATCGAGGACGGCCTGGACCTCGGCGGCGCCGCGCACGCGGCCGAACACGCCTCCATCGGCCTGCTGCCGCTCTTCGCGACCTGCGACCGCTGGGACATCGGAGGCGTCTCCACCGAACTCCACGCCGACACGGGGTTGCTCACCGTCTTCGTCTACGACGGGCACGAGGGCGGCGCCGGCTTCGCCGAGCGCGGTTACGCCCGTGCGCGCGACTGGCTCACGGCCACCCGCGAGGCCATCGCCTCGTGCGAGTGCGAACGCGGCTGCCCCTCGTGTATCCAGTCCCCCAAGTGCGGCAACGGCAACGAGCCCCTCGACAAGGCCGGAGCCCTCCGCCTGCTGGCCGTCCTGCTCTCCTCCGACGAGCCGCGGATGTGAGGACCGCAGGTGTGAGGGCCGCGGATGTGAGGGCCGCAGGTGTGAGGGCCGCAGGTGTGAGGGCCGCGGAACACGTCGGCAGCGGGCCGGGGTGCCGGTCTGCCGGAGACTGTGACGGATCAGCTCATATCGGGGGTGAAGCGATGCCCCGAGGGTGAGAGGCCATCGCGATCTCGTCGCTCGTCCCGGTCGTCGTCGTTACGGTCCTCGGCCCAGAAATCGGTCGCGCCGGGCTGCGGGCGCTCCCAGAACCCGCTGTCCTCCATGGAACGGGGCGCGGGCGGAAGGTAGTCGTCCCACCGGTCAGCCGTCCGGGCCGCGGCCTGGCCGACATCACCGACCTCGGAGAGCGGAGCCGTGCCGGAAGCGGGACCCGCGTCCGGCCGCCCAGCGTGACCTGCCTGCCCGGTCTCGGCGTGCCCGGTCTCGGCATGCCCGGTCTCCGCGTGCTCAGTCCCCGCGTGCTCAGCCTCTGCCTGCCGGGTCCCCGCCCGCTGTGCCTCCGTCTCGCGATCAGCGGCTTTCCGAACCGAGGCCAGCCGAACCGAAGCCGGCTGAACCGAGATCGGCTGAACCGGGGCATCCCTGAGCGAGATGCGCTGAGCCGGGACGCGCCGGGCTGGAGCCGGCTCGGCCGAGACGTTCCGCTCCGGCACGGGCCGATCCGGGGCAGACCGATCCGGAGACTGCCGGGGAGAGTGTGGGCGGACCGAACCACGGGAGTCGGGCGACGGGCTCCCCGGGGCCAGGCCGGTCTTGACCACGGCGAGGATCACCGCGGGACGCCGTGGATCGACAGTGACAGCGGTGCCGCCCTTGCCCGCCACACCACCCCTGCCGCCGGTGCCGGTCGTGCCGCTCCTGTCCGCCGTACCGCCTCGGCCCGTCGTCCTGGCGTCCCCCTTCGAGTCCCTCCCACCGAGCGGCTCGGCCGCGAAGGGCGCGGTCTGCCCGTCGCTCCCTCCGTCACGGCGCCTGTCTCCGCCGGCGGAACCGTCCCCCGCGGCCAGTAGCCTGCGACGGATCCAGGCGCCACCGTGCGCGCCGAGAAGCAGCAGGACGAGAGCACCGGCGATGAACATGCCGTACTGGCTCATACCGCCGGTCGGTACGTCAGATGATCCTGCCGTGGTGTTCGTATTCGGGGCGGAGTCCGCCTCGGTCTCGCCGGTCGCTCCGGAGTCGGGGGCACTGTCCATGCCTTCCTTCTTCTCCCGATCACCGCCGGTCCCCTCATTCGTCTCCTCGGCCGGCTCGGCGACCGACGAGGTGGCGTCGCCGCCGTTCTCCGCCTTTTCCGAAACCCCGGGCTTCTCCGTTGGCGCGCCCGCTGTTCCCGACGGCCGATTCGAGGCCGCCGTGGGCTTCTTCGCGGGCAACTGCGGAAGGTCGTGGACTCCGGCCTGCTTGTTCTCGCTCTTCTTGGTGTTCTGCCGACTGCCCGTGTCGCTCTGGTGCGACCCGCTCCGGGTGCCGGAACTCTCCTGGCCACCGGTTTTCCTGCCGCTCTTCGCCACCGTGGCCGCCGGCACCTTCACCGAGGCGCCGGCCGAGTTGCCTGAGGAGAGCGTGCCGCCACCGCCGTTGCCGCGCAGGGCCCGCACCGTGAACCCGATCCGCTGTCCGGCCGCCTTCGCCGGAACGGCCAGGGTCGCCCTGCATGAACCACCGGAACACGCGCTGCCCACCCGCACGGACCCGACCCTGCCGGTCCGGCTCGTGGAGATCACGTAGCCCTGCAGGTCGGGTTCGGCACCTCTGCTCCATCTGACGACCACCTGCTTGCCGTACAACCGGGCGCTCACCCCGCTCGGCGTCGCCGGAGGAACGGCCTGGACCAGGGTCCTGCTGGTCTGGTGCCATTCGGCCCCGAGCACCTTGCCCCGCTGTTCAAGCCTGATCCGGTAACCGCCGTTCCGGTGATAACGAGGATTCCAGGCGTAGGAGACTTTTTGATCTCCCTTCGCCACCTGCCTGCCATTGACGAAAAGGACCGCGTCGAACAGAAGATCGACTCTGCCGGAAAGGATCACTGTGCTGTTGGAGGTCACCCGGGACGGGACGTTCAGCCGCGCCACGGCCTGCGCCGGATTCGCGGCGGTGAGCACGAAGGACATGGATATGATCGGCGCGATCACCGCCATGGCGACCAGTCTGCGAACTGCTGTCACGACGTTTCCCTTCGTCGAGAACCGCGCGTCAGCCGGCCGCCCGCCACCCGTACGGTCACCCGGCGGCCAGACCGTTCCCTCCGCCCGGCCGGCTCGCACCAGTCCCGCCCTCCGGCCCCGAGGTCGCGAGACCGCCCGATGGTGTCGTGTGACCTGGTGATTCGCATCTCACCCTCCCCAGGCCGATCGGGAAACAGCACGGATCACCGGTAAGCGGCACCTTACGTGAGCTTTCGGACTCTTGGACACGCCGTCCAAGAAGTCGTGATTTGATTGCGACCTTGTTTCCCGGAGGCTTCGTACACCCGGTTTCCTGAAGACTTCCGTCTGCCGATTCTCGGTGTTCGTCTGTGCGGAGCAGTGCTCTGCCGCGTTGCCGTCGCAGCGTTTCCTTGGCGGGGGCTCCCATTTCATCGGTGCGCACCCGGCGCGGATGTCTGTTCCTGCCGCATCCGCCCTTTGAAGCCGTACTCAACTGCTTTCCGGTCGGCTCCCATCGGATTCCTGACGTGCTTTCCTTCATCGATCTGAATCAGCGATGTGGACAGGGCCGGCCCGTGCCCTGGCGTTGATCGCCACCTCTCCCTTCAGGGGGAGTGAGACGTCCATGGTCACCTCGATCTCCGCGATGCCGTCATTTCCCACGGAACAGCGGGTGATCCTGGCCCCGTTGTCCGCAGCGAGCAGGGAGGCACTCGCGCAACTCCGGTCCGGGTCCGCGAAGGCCAGCCGAGCGGCGGTGAGCGCGCTCAGGTCGGCGGCGCTCTGCGCTCGGTGGCGCACGACCCGAGCCGTGCCCGCGACCATGACCGCCGCCGCGACCGCGAAGAGCAAAGCCATGAGCCCGACCGTCCAGATGGTGGCCGACCCCCGCTCAGCCCCACCGTCATCCATATCCTGCGGGCAGGGCCTGCCCTGCGTGAGACCGCGAGAGCGGCTTGACCAGAAGCCGCTCTCCCCAGGAAGCGAAGGAGTCACGGGCCTACCACTCCAGTCCGGGCTCGGTGACGGAGGCGGCACTCGCGTGCACGGTGACGCCCGGGAGCGAGGCGCCCCAGCGCGGCCTGACGTTCACCGACACCTCCACCCGTGCCATCTCCGCGCTTCGGGTCACCACGACGGTCGCGCCCGCAGGAGCCACGGACAGGACGCTGCCTCGGACCCGCTCCAGCGACTCGCCGCGCGAGGCGGCCCGAGCCCCGGCCCGGGCCGCGTCCACGCACTCCAGCTGCGCCTCGACCGCTGACACCGCCCACAGCCCGGCTCCCAGCACGACCAGGAGGGCGGGCAGCACCGCGGCCGTCTCCGCGGTCACCGACCCCCTGGTCCGGCGGGAGAAGATCGCTGCCACGGGGAGAGTCATCCCGCCACGGTCAGCGCTCGGTTGATCAGAGTTGTGATCATCTGTTGGACGTCGGGACTCGTCACCACCTTGAAGAGCAGGGCGGCGAAGGCACAGGCGGCGATCGTTCCGACCGCGTACTCCGCGGTGGACATGCCACGGTCACGGCGCGCGCCGGTGGTCAGCAGTGCCCACCGGGCACGCAGCCACCGCAACCGATCACGCCGCACACGAAGCGCGCTCGTTCGAGCCATCTGCTCCTCCTGGAGATCCCCGCCGGACCCACCGCCCGGCATCGGTCACGCCAGGGTTCTCCATGTGCCTGCGGTCCCGTCGACCCGAACGCCATTCTGTGGATAACTCGGAGATTTGACGAAAAACCTGTGGATAACCCAAGGAAGCAGCAGCCGACGTGACCGCTCGACCTGGCGGCATTCACACAAACGGGCGAAGAATCGCAGGCCATGTCATCCCGGACGGCGCCGCCGACCTCTTCCATGCCGCCTACCAGCCGGCCCCGGACGCCGCGACCCTGCGCCGCGCCCGCGGATGGGCCGTGATCCGCGCCCTCGTCGGCCTCCACGTCGGCGACGCCGGTGTCCACGGCCGGCCAGGCGGCAAGGCCCCGTGGGGCCCACCCGCCCACGCGGCACTGCGACGCCTCATCGCAACGACCCAACACTGATCGATCACCTCTCCACGCGCTCGAATACCTTCGTGGGGTCCCGGTAGTAATCGCGGAAAATCCGTTGGATTTTCCGCG